>NZ_CP100461.1:2720550-3041101 GCF_024228675.1 Salinigranum marinum
GCGGTGACGGCGACAGCGACGGTGTCCTGAGGGAGCCGGACTGAGCGATGACGCCGGAAGACGACGCTGCGGCCGAACTCCGTCGCCTCGCCGATCAGCGAACCAACATGTTAGCGATGCTCGTCGAGGGCGGCTCCGACAAGTCCGGGCTCACCGCCGAACTCGGCGTCTCGCGGTCGACGGTCGACCGGGCCGTCCGTCGGCTCGAAGGGGCGGGGCTCGTCCGACGAGACCGGGGCGGGGTCACGGCGACGCGCGCCGGACGGCTGGCGCACGAGTCGTACCGTCGCTACTGCGAGCGGACGGCCGACGTCGCACGCTTCGGCGATCTGCTCCGTGAACTCCCGGCGACGGCCGACGTCGGCCCCGAACTGCTCGACGGCGCGACGGCCCACCGGAGCGAACCGCCGGCGATGGGCCGGCCGGCGAACGAGGTGATCGAGCGCTTCGAACGGGCGACGAAGATGTGGATCTGCGCCAGCGCGATCAACGACGCCGAGGCGTCCGCACGGCTCCACGAGATGGTGACAGAGCGCGGCGGCTACGCGGACGTCGTCTACACGAGCAATCTCGCGTCCCACCTCCGCGAGTGGTACCTCGACAAGCGTCACGAGATGGCCGTCACCGGCCGGTACCGCGCCTACGAGATCGACGACCTGTCGTACGACCTGTTCGTGATCGAATCACTGGACGGGACAGGAGTCGCCGTCGTCGTCTACGGCGACGGTGGCCGACTCGACGGCGTCATCGTCAACGACACCGACGCGGCCGTCGCCTGGGGCAAAGAGGCGTTCGAGCGCCGCCGGTCGGCAGCGACGGAGTTCACCGACGACTTCCTCGCCGGCGGGAGCGACGCCGGTGCGGACGGCGACCGCGGCGGCTGAGCGTCGAGGCCTCCGTCTCCTCAGCCGAGCAGCGACTGGAGCTGGGCCGTCCGCCGGTCGAGAGCCACCTCGGGGTCGATCTCGCCACTCGACGCCAGCCCAGAGAGACGGTCGAGCGCGAGGAGCGGGTCGCCGCCGGCGGCCTCCGCGTGGTCGACGAGGGCCGTCACGTCGGCCCGCCGGAGCGCGAGCGAGTCCAGGAGTCCGAGAAGGAGGGCCGTCGCCACGCCCGCCTCGCCCGACGGGAGCGGCCCCCAGTCGACCGCAGCCGCGTCGGCGGTCCCGGAGGACCCGGCCGAGGCGTCGTCGACCGCCGTGACCCGCAGGCAGGTGGTACAGAGCGCGGCGTGGGGCGATTCGTCGGGCGCGTACGGACGGAGCGACGCGGGGACGGCGAACGTCACGCGGCCGCCGCCGCAGGCAGAACAGGCCATACCGTGGTGGAGGTTCGGCGGGGACAAAAACGTCGACGCCGGTGAGAGGCTCCCGGGAGACAGGCCACGGAGAAGGTGACGTCGGACGGGTTTCGATCCCGTCTAGCGATCGCACGTCCGGTCGGACGGCACGGTCGGCGGG
Source organism: Salinigranum marinum (assembly GCF_024228675.1). NCBI lineage: Archaea > Methanobacteriati > Methanobacteriota > Halobacteria > Halobacteriales > Haloferacaceae > Salinigranum > Salinigranum marinum. The sequence goes on from NZ_CP100461.1 coordinate 2,722,011, forward strand.
GACGTATGCGACGAGCGAAGACGACCGTCGGGAGCCGAGGGTGGCGTGGACCGGGCGGGCGGCGAGAAGGGAGAGAGAAGACGGTGGCCGGATCAGTCGTCCGCGGAGACGCGCTCGACCTCGTCGGGTTCGGCCGCGGCGGCTTCGGCCTCGCGGGCTTCCTTCTCCTCTTCTTCCTTCTTCGCCTTGATCTTCTTCAGCCGGAAGATCTCCTCGCGCTCTTGTTCTTCGAGCTTCTGCTCGATGTACTCCTTGTTCTCGTACAGGTCGGGGAGGAGCTTGAACTCCAGCGCGTTGACGCGGCGCTTCGTCGTCTCGATCTCCTCGAGCATCTTCTTCATCGCCGTCTCCACCTCGGCGGCGAGGATGATCGTCTCCAGCAGTTCCTCGTAAGCGTCGGCGGCCTCGTCGATCCGGGCGCTCGAACCCAGGAGACCGTAGCCACGCTGGTCGAGGCTCTTTTTGACCCGGGAGGACTCGATCTGCGGAACGACGACGCCCATGATGTTCTTCGACTGCGTCGTGATCTCGGGGTGCTCTTTGAGCGCCGCGGCGGCCCCACGGACCGCGACGTCGCCCTCCATGGCCCGCGCCATGTTGATCTTGTGTTGTGCGTTCTGGTAGTCGTCGGAGAGTTCGGAGCGGACGTCCTGCGCCTGGTCGAGGATGTCCATGAACTCCATGATGAGGCCGTCACGCTTCTGTTCGAGCGTGTCGTGACCGCGCTCGGAGAGCTCGATGCGGTCCTCGATGGCCATCAGATTCTTTCGCGTCGGTTTGACGTCTTCGGCCATTCTTGTCCGATGTTGTTCGCCCGGGGTGTTAACCTTTTACTGTCGTTCCCGGTCCTCCCGGCCGCGCCGCCCACTGCGAGTCGACCAACCGCGCCAGGGCCGCCCGGATCTCGGCGGCGACCCATCGGTGCGGAGGGCAGGTTCACGTCCCGGTGTCGCCGCCGAGACTGCGGCGTCGGCGGTGCGAGCGGGAGCCGAAGTGGAGGCGGGGGTCGTCCATCCCCACCGTTCGAGCACCCACAGGAACAAGAACAGTCCCTGCACCACGAACAGGTTCGTCACGACGAAGAACGCCGCCTCCTCGACCGGCAGGCCCAACAGCGCCACGCCGGTGGTGTACGTCTCGGAGATGACCCAGACGCCGAGTTCGATAGCGACCCGGTCGGCCACCCAGAGGTATAGGGTAGGGACGCCGACGCCGAGAGCGAGCGCTCGCCGAGTCGCCCACAGGACGGGCCAGCCGAACCCCCACTGGAGGGCGAGGACGGGACCTGCCCACGCGAGGATAGCGCCCAGGTAGTACGTCGGCGCGTCGCGGAGGAGCACGACCCCGACGAGGAGGACGACGCCGCCGGCGACGACGCCCACGAGTCGCTGGCGGCGCGTGACCGATACCGCCCCCGGGTTCGGCGGCGCGAGGAGCGAGACCCACAGCACGGCCAGGACCGGCTGGAGTAGCATGAACAGGTACTCCTCGACCGGTGCGAGCCAGACCGTGGCGACGACGGCACCGTCGCCGTACCACCAGACGCCGCGCTCGATGAGGTAGTTGTCCCACGGCGTCGTGTAGACGAGCGCGACGAGGGTGAGGAGCACCAGCCCGAGGCCACGGGCCCGCCACGCCGAGCGATCCAGTCGCGCCCGGCGACGCCAAGCGGCGACGGCGAGGACGACCAGCGGGGGGACGACGAACACGGCGTGGAACGCGAGGTAGGTGAGGCGGGTCACGGTCGGCTCCGGTCAACGGTTGAGTGGTGTACGAGCATGTGTCGAGGCGAGTGGACGTTCGAAAAACGGGCGACCGCGGATGCCGGCGTCAGTCGGCCGTCGGTGCCGCACCGGTCGGCTGGGTGGCCGCCTCCAAGACGGAGTGGCTCCGCAGGAGGATGAACCCGAAGCCGACCTTCGCGGTCAGGTCGAGCACCATGAACGCCGCCGTCTCCCAGTACAGGGGGATGATACCGATGGTGCCCTCGGTGCCGAGGATCCACACGATGGGGTACGCCAGCCAGAGCACGATGAGCAGGTTCCGAAGCGTGCTGGTCAGCTTCCGGACCTCCGGCGTCTGCCTCGTCGCAGCCTCGTTGAGCGCGCGGATGAGGAAGTAGAGGAGGAACAGCAGGAACACCGTGCTGATCGCCCACCAGACGATCCGGACGGTGGCCGACGAAGCGGCGAGGGCGCCGATGACGCCCGTCCCGATCATCAACACGTCGAGGCCGACGAGCGTGTAGATCGTGTTCTTACTCGCACGCGCTAACAGCGCGAGGTCCAACAGGAGGAGCGGCGTCGTGAACAGCCAGTCGGCGTACCGGCCCCAGTAGATGTCGAGCACCTGCCCGTTGACCGTTACCTGGGTGAGTCCGAAGCCCGTCGCCATCGCGAAGTACGCCGCGGAGGCGATGGCGGTGATGAAGATGGTGATGATGTAAAACCGCTGCTGTTCGGGGTCGTCGACGCCCCACCCGCGGGCGACGAAGTAGAGCGTCCCGAGTGTCATCCCGGCGGTACCGAGCCACAGCCAGATGGATTCACTGCCTGGAGTTGCCATTGCAAACGAAAGGAGGGCGCGCGAGGGCATAACGCGAATACCGAACTAGTTGGGATGTCCTAAGTGACCTATAACGTCCTTAGATTGACGAGGGGTCTCCTCGGTGGAAGCGCGAGACGAGTTTCTTCTCGGCGGCGCGGAGGTGCTGGTGGAACGTCGACCGCGAGACGCCCATCGCGTCGGCGAGTTCGTCCCCGGAGATGCCGTGTGGCCACTCGAAGAAGCCGCCGACGTGGGCGAGTTGGAGCGCGGTACGCTGTTTCTCCGTCAGGTCGTCCTCGACGCGGGCGACGAACCCACGGTGGGTCGCCGGCGGGGCGTCGCGTTCGCGGATGCGTGCGACCCGGACGCTGGACGAGACGCCCTCGAGGTCGTCGAGCAGCGCCCGTCCCGTCGACCGGTCGGCGACCGTGACGGTGAGCGTGAGCGACCGCTCCTGTGAGTCAACCGAGAGGTCGGTCAGCCGGCCGCCCGCCTCGGCGACCAGCGCGAGGAGCGACTGTGGCGGGAGCGCCACCTCGAACAGCCCGGCGTCGACGTCGTCACCGACCCGCCGGACGTCGTCGATCCCAGTGTCCGCGACGGCGGCGAGGTCGGCCGTCGGCGGAGTCGCCGAGACGAAAAGCAGGATGGTGCCGTCGTCGCGGACGACGACGCCCTCGGAGGTGAGCGAGCAGTCCGTCGCGGCCGCCAGACGGACCAGCGGCACGTCCGGATCGTCGACGACGACCCGGAGTTCGACGACGCTCTCGGTCAGGAGCGTCCGTCGGCTCTCGAACGCGTCGATCGCCGCGCCGATCGCCCGCCCGAGCGTCCCGAGCACGACGAGTTCGTGGTCCTCGACGGTCTCGTCAGTGTAGACCACCAACACGCCGTAGAGCGTGTCGCGGTGGAGCAGCGGGACGGCGACGAGTCCTTCGAACGGGAGCGTCACGCCGGCGTGAAAGCCACCGTCGGCGTCGGTCGCCTCCTCGGGCGTCCGCGTCGAGACCGCCCGCGCGACCGGGTCGGCCGCGTCGTCGCGGTCGATCACGAGACCGTCGACCACGTCCGCGTCGTCGCCGGCCCACACCTTCGGAACGACCGTGTCGGGCGAGAGATCGCAGTCGCCGACCCACGCACAGGCGTACGACGGCGCGGCCGCGACGCGCTCGCAGACGCCCTGTTCGAGCGCCGACCGGCTCTCCGCCCGGACGAGGACGCCGGTGACGTCTTCGAGGACCCCCTCGATGTTGTCGAGGAGCCGCTGGAGCCGCCCGCGCTCGCGGTCGGCCTCGGCGGCGTACCGTTCGGCCGCCTCCTCGGCGCGGACCCGCGCCGTGATGTCCGTCTGGAACCCGACGTAGTGGGTCACCTCTCCGGCAGCGTTCTCGATCGGGGCGATGTCGACCCGATTCCAGAACTCCGTCCCGTCGCGGCGGTAGTTCAGGAGTTCGACCGACGTCGACTCGCCGGCGTCGACGGCGCGACGGAGTTCGGCGACCGACTCGGGATCCGTGTCGGGACCCTGCAGGTAGCGGCAGTTGCGGCCGAGCGCCTCCGAGACGCTGTAGCCGGTCGTCTCGCAGAACGCCCGGTTGACGTAAACGAGCGGCCGGTCGGGCAGCGAGAAGTCGGCGATTGTGATGCCGACGGGGGCCTCGTCCATGGCGCGCTCTTTCAGCTCCTCGGTGATCCGGCTGACCGCCGCCGGTCGACGCTGTTGCCAGGTTACCACGCTGGCGACCCGTTCGCCGAGCCGGGCGAACCGGTTCGACCCGTCGACGGGGACGACGTCGGCCACGCCGGCCTCGAACACCTCGTCGGTCGCGTAGCCGCTCTCGGGTGGCAACAGCACGACGACCGGCGGGGCCGTCGCCTGCGCGAGGCGAGCGAGCGCGCCGTCGAAGAGGTCGATGGATACGATCAGACAGTCGACGCCCTCCGCCGCGACGGCGTCGTCGACCGTGTCGACGGTGACGACGCCGTCCCCGCCGAACGCGTCCGCGAGGAGCGCGCCCGCACGCGACCGGAGCGCGTCGTCGCCGGTGGCGAGGAGCACACGGCTCCCACGAGGGACCTCGGTCATACCGGCTTATCGCGACGGGGACGCGAATAGCTTCCGCCGATCCGGGGCGGGACGGCGCGTGGACGCGCCGCTCGATGGTCGGTGCTCGGTGGTCGGTCGCGAAAACGGGGTGGTCAGTCGCGGGGTTACGCCTCGGCCTCGACCGCTTCGCTCGTCTCGTCGTCGCGGTAGTGCTGCTCGATGAGTTCCTCGTCGATCCGGTTGAGTTCCTCCTTCGGCAGCATCGACAGCAGGTCCCAGCCGATGTCGAGCGTCTCGTCGATGGAGCGCTCCGTGGTAAAGCCCTGGTCGACGAACTCGTCCTCGAAGCGCTCGGCGAAGTCGAGGTACTTGTTGTCTCGCTCGGAGAGGGCCTCGCGACCGACGATGTTCACCAGGTCGCGGAGGTCCTCGCCCTCGGCGTACGCGGCGTACATCTGGTCGGAGACGTCGGCGTGGTCGGCGCGGGTGAGCCCCTCGCCGATCCCGTCGTCCATGAGCCGCGACAGCGACGGCAGTACGTTGACCGGGGGCTGGACGCCCTGGCTGTTGAGGTCGCGGTCGACGTAGATCTGCCCCTCGGTAATGTACCCCGTCAGGTCGGGGATCGGGTGGGTGTCGTCGTCGCCCGGCATCGTGAGGATCGGGATCTGGGTCACCGACCCCTCGCGGCCCTCGATCCGGCCGGCGCGCTCGTACAGCTGGGCCAGGTCGGTGTACATGTACCCGGGGTAGCCCCGGCGACCCGGGACCTCCTCGCGGGCGGCACCGATCTCGCGCAGCGCCTCACAGTAGTTCGTCATGTCCGTCAGAATGACGAGCACGTGGTAGCCCTTGTCGAACGCGAGGTACTCGGCGGTGGTGAGCGCCAGCCGGGGCGTGACCGTCCGCTCGACGGCGGGGTCGTCCGCGAGGTTCATGAAGACGACGGAGCGTTCGAGCGCGCCGGTGCGCTCGAAGTCCTCCATGAACTCGTTTGCCTCCTCCGCCGTAATGCCCATCGCGCCGAAGATGACGGCGAACTCCGAGGCCTCCTCGCCGCCCTCTTCCTCCTCGGGAACGGTCGCCTGGCGGGCGACCTGGAGCGCGAGGTCGTTGTGCGGCAGGCCCGACCCGGAGAAGATGGGGAGTTTCTGACCGCGGACGAGGGTGTTCATGCCGTCGATAGCGCTCACACCCGTCTGGATGAACTCCTCGGGGTACTCCCGGGAGTAGGGGTTGATCGCGGCACCGACGATGTCACGACGTTCGTCGGGGACGATCTCCGGGCCGCCGTCGATGGGCTGGCCGGAGCCGTCGAGCACCCGCCCGAGGAGGTCCTCGGTGACGGGCATCTTCAACGTCTCGCCGAGGAACGTGACGGAGGCGTTCCTGTCGATACCGGTGGTGCCCTCGAACACCTGGATGGCCACGAGGCCCTCGGAGGATTCGAGCACCTGGCCGCGCTTGGTCTCCCCCGCGGGCGTCTCGATCTCGACGATCTCGTCGTACCCGATCGGTTCGTCGACTTCGGCGAACACCAGCGGACCGCTGATCTCGGTGATAGTCTGGTACTTCTTCATTAGTACTTCTCCCGGAGTTGTTCTGCGATCTCGTTTTGGAGGTCCTCGATGTACGCCTCCCACTCTTCTTGGACGCCGATCCGGTTCAGGCGCGGGGCGGCCTCGATGGCCGTGATCTCCGGCACCGGGACGCCCGCGTTGAGTGCGTCGAACGCCTCGTCGTTGAACGCCTTGATCGCCGTGAGGATGCCGTACGTCTTCGCCGGCTCACAGTAGGTGTCCGTCGGGTGGAACGCGTTCTGCTGGAGGTACGCTTCGCGCAGGTAGCGCGCCACCTCGAGGGTGAGCTGCTGGTCCTCCGGCAGGGCGTCCTTCCCGACGAGCTGGACGATCTCCTGCAGTTCGGCCTCCTCGTCGAGGGTGTCGATCGCCCACTGACGGATCTCCGACCACTCGGCGGTGACGTTGTCCTCGAACCAGGGGTCGAGCTGCTCCCGATACAGCGAGTACGACTCGTTCCAGTTGATCGACGGGAAGTGCCGTCTCTCCGCCAAGTCGGCGTCGAGCGCCCAGAAGCACTTGACGATGCGCAGGGTGTTCTGCGTGACCGGCTCGGAGAAGTCGCCGCCAGGCGGCGAGACGGCACCGATGACCGAAATCGAGCCTTCGGAGCCGTTGACGTTCTCGAAGTAGCCGGCACGCTCGTAGAACTGCGAGAGGCGCGCCGACAGGTACGCGGGGTACCCCTCCTCGCCGGGCATCTCCTCCAGCCGGGAGGAGATCTCGCGCATGGCCTCGGCCCACCGCGAGGTGGAGTCGGCCATCAGCGCCACGTCGTACCCCATGTCGCGGTAGAACTCCGCGATGGTGATGCCAGTGTAGACGCACGACTCCCGTGCGGCCACGGGCATGTTCGACGTGTTGGCGATGAGCGAAGTCCGGGCCATCAGCGGGTTGCCCGTCTTCGGGTCGTCGAGGTTCGGGAAGTCCTCGATCACCTCGGTCATCTCGTTGCCGCGCTCGCCACAGCCGACGTAGACGACGATGTCCGCGTCGGCCCACTTGGCGAGTTGGTGCTGGGTGACGGTCTTCCCGGAGCCGAACGGCCCGGGGATCGCCGCCGTCCCGCCCTTCGCGATGGGGAACAGCCCGTCGAGGATCCGCTGGCCCGAGACGAGCGGTTCGGTCGGCGTCTGCTTCCTGACGGTGGGTCGGGCCGAGCGGACCGGCCACTCCTGGTGCATCGAAATCCCCTCACCGCTCTCGAGGGTGACGACCGCCTCCTCGACGTTGTAGTCGCCGGCCTCGGCGGTTTCGACGACGCCGCCGTCGGAGTCGGGCGGCACCATAACCTTGTGGTCGATGCTCACCGTCTCCTCAACGACGCCGACGACGTCGCCGGGGGCGACCTCGTCACCGGCCTCGACGGTTGGCTCGAAGGCCCACTCCTTCTCGAGGTCGATCCCCGGGGCGTCGACCCCGCGGTCGAGGAACGCACTGTTCATCTTGGATTCGAGGACGTCGAGGGGACGCTGGACGCCGTCGTAGATGGAGTCCAGAAGCCCCGGCCCCAGGTCCACGGTGAGGGGTTCGCCCGTGTTCTCGACGGGTTCGCCCGGGGCGACGCCCGAGGTCTCCTCGTACACCTGGATGGTGGTGATGTCGCCCTCGATCTCGATGACTTCGCCCATCAGCCCTTCGTCGCCCACGTAGACGACGTCGTTCATGCGGGCGTCGAGGTCGACGGCCTGCACGACCGGACCGCTCACGCTCTCGATGATGCCGTCCTCGCGGACGTCCTGTGTTGCCTGACTCATGTCTTATTCGTCCATTAGGTCGATGCCGATGGCTCGCTTGATCTGTTCGCGGAGGCCGCCCGACCCGGCCCCGCCGAGGGTGACGAGCACCGGTTCGATGCTCCCCTCGACGGCCTGTCGAGCCTGCCGGGACAGGTGGTCCATGTCTTCGTCGTGCATCACGATGATGCCGACCTCGTCGTCGTCGAGCGTCTCCATGACGGCCTCGTCGAGCAATGCGTCCTTCTGTTCGTCGGGGACGTTCTGGAACTTCCGAACGCCCGCGAGGCGAAAGCCCGTGGTGAAATCCGGACTCCCGACGACCGCGATCTCCTGACTCATAGTATCACCAGTTCCTCCTCGATCTGTTCGGGGGAGAGACCGGCTTCGCGGGCCCGGGCGATGGCCCGGATGTTGTCGACTTCGCGCTCCTTCGCGAGGATGTACGAGATCACCGGACTCACCGAGAGGGGAAAGACGTTCCCCAAGCTCGACGAGTACTCCAACAGCGCCGTTTCGAGCGCGCGCTCGAACGCGATGAGGCTCTCGGCCGACTCGAAGTCGTCGAGCGCCTCCGAGAGGTCGTCACCGTACGTCGAGTCGCGGATCCGCTGGACGAGTTCGTCCGGGTTCGTCGCCAGGCTGCCGAGTTCCGCGCGGGAGAACAGCTGTCCCCCGGCGATGTAGTACTCCGCAGGGTCGATGTCCGCGCCGCTGCGGGCCAGCCGCAGCGCGTTCCGCGCGTTCCGGAAGTCGACCTCCGCCAGGAGGATATCGCGGTACTGCTCGGTCGCCTCGTCCCACCGAACCTCCGAGAGGAGGTTCTCGTAGAAGACGCGGTCGACGGCGTTCTCCAGCGGGACCAACACGCCCGAGGACTCGTACTCCTCGAACGCCTCCTCGAGGGGAGCCCCGAAGATGGTCCGGTGGAGCGTGTCGATGACCTCCTCGATGCTGGGAGCGTCCAACAGCCGGTTGACGAGGCGGTCGTCGAACTCGCCAGCACGGATGAGATCGGCCTCGATCTCCTCGCGGGAGGCGTCCGAGTAGATGCCCCGGATGACGGTCTTGACGTTCCACGCGTCGAACTTCCGGAGGTAGCGGGCAATCAGGTCGTACAGCCGACCCTTCGCCCAGCCGAGGATGTCGTCGAACTGCTTCGCGAGGTTCCGGTTCAGTGCGTACTCGATGAGGTCGACGCCGGAGTGTCTCGCCCCGAGCGCGTTGATCTCTTCTTCGTACGCCGACTCCTCCATGAACCGGGCGATCTCAGCGGTGCTCATCCGCACGAGCTTGCGGTAGTCCTCGTCCGCGAAGAGGGCGCTCCGACGGGCTCGAACGCGGGCGTTGACGTACTCCGGATTCGAGCTGCCGGCGGCGCTCATTGGTCGAAGAGGATGCCGCTGACGTCCTTCAGGTTGTTCTCCCAGACCGTATCGAGGAGCGAATCGAACGTGTTGTCCACCCGGACGCGCGAGGTCTCCGACTCGACGACGACACCGCCGAGACAGTCGACGGGTTCGTCGCCGAGCGAGAAGCCGTCGTGCTCCGCGATGATCTCCTCCAAGAGCGCCTCGTCGGCCGCCCGACCGCGGACGACGACCTCACTACCCTCGTCGAACTCCGTGGCGGAGGCTTCGAGCAGGGTTCGCGTGAGCTCCTCGCGCGTGTCGCCCGACAGTCCCCCGAGTTCCGTCTCGACCTGCTGTCGGACGCTCTGGAGCGCGTCGCGCCGCGCTTCGAGGCGTTCCTGTTTGGCCTCGAGCTTGGCCCCGGAGACCGCCTGTTCGCGCTCCTGGGCGATCTGCCGTTCGACCGCCTGCTCGCGCTCTTCGACGATCGCTTCGGCGTCGGCTTCGGCCTCGGCGATGATCTCGTCGGCGCGCTCTTGACCCTCCGCACGAATCTCTTCGGCGCGCGCGCGGGCTTCGTCTCGAATGTCCTCGACAACTGTGTCCAAACTCATTGTAAGGGGAAAGAGGTGCTTAGCCGACCAGGAAGACGACGACGAGCGCGAGAATAACGAGCGTCTCCGGCAGCACTGTGAAGATCAGTCCCTGCACGAAGAGGCTCTCGTCCTCGGCGACCGCGCCGACCGCGGCGGCACCGATACCACGCTCGGCGTAGCCCGCACCGAACGCAGCCAGTCCGACCGCCAGGGCGGCAGCGGCCTGAGCGGGGATCGCGGGAGCGGATGCGCCTTCCTGCAGTACGACGTTCGCCATCTGGGTTGCAGCGTCAATCATAGTTGTGTGGTATGGCTCGGTAGTGTCCGTAGTGGTCGTCTCCGAACGTTCGTGTGTGGAGGCAGGGCCATCATAAAGCTTCCCAAAAGACACTGACAGCGCTCTATTCGGCTGAAAACGGAGTTACATCTGGTCGCGGAGTAATCCGCGTGAGGTGCAAACGAACGGGGTGAACGGGGGTCAGTCGTCGGCGGTGTACTTCCGCTCGTAGCCGAACGGGCTGTACTCGGTGCCGCCCCCGTCGAAGAACTTGTTGAAGAACTCGACGTACTCGAGACGCACCGCCTGTAGACCGGCGCTCGTGACGCCGAGCGCCAGCACCAGCGCGTGACCGATCACGAGCACGAGGAGGCCGACGAGCACGAACGCCAAGCCGCCGTGGACGAGGCCGCCGAACATGACCTCGGTGACCTCGTAGCCGTGATACATTACGGAGTCGGTGCCGGCCGGAATGGTCGGCATGCCGTCGACGCCGAAGTGCCACCCGCCTTTACTGTCGACGTACACCCCGAAGAACAGGAGGTTGACGGTGAACGCCATCCCTGCCTTCGCCAGCAACACCGCGGCGATTCGGGTGTACGACAGCACGTTGACGAGCACGTTCAGGAACTCGACGGCTTCGATGGGTTCGCCGATTATGAGGAGGACGAGTCCGACCGCGAACACCGCGAGCCCCGCCCATCCGACGACGACTGGGAAGCCGGAGAAGCCCAGCGCGATGACTCCCTCGCTCGAGAACGTCGTGTAGATGAACTCGGGAGCGGTCCCCCGGACGACGTCGCTGAAGATCCAGATCCAGAGACCGTTCACCATCAGCAGCCACGAACCGGACTCGTAGAGCGCGTGTTTGAAGTCGTGGAACTCGAGGTTCTCGATGAAGTCGAGGATCCAGCCTATGTTGAGGTGAACGATGCCGATGAGTACGCTCACGAAGAGCCACGCCAGCGCCCACTCGGCGGTGGCGGGCGAGAGCCCCTTCTCGATCGGGGCGTGTTCGAGGCCGACGACGCCTTCCCAGAACACCGACGCGATGGTGTGGAGGCCGAATAGCTCGCCGTAGAGGATACCGAACAGCATCGTGAAGAGGCCGGCCGCGATGGTGATGCCACCCATCGACCGGAACGCCGGCGACTCGAACTTCGAGTAGAGGCCGTAGCCGATCAGCGTGTAAATGATCCCGTATCCGAGGTCGCCGATCATGAAGCCGAAGAAAGCCGGGAACGTGAGGAAGACGAGCAGCGTCGGGTCGAACTCCGTATACTTCGGGCGGCCGACCGCGTTGACGAGCACCTCGAACGGTTTGACGACGCTGTGGTTGTTCTGGATGGTCGGCGGCTCGTCGTTCCGCATCACGACGCTTCCGCCGTCGGCTTTCACTTCCTGACCACCGTCGGCGTTCGCCGTCGCCTCCGTCCCGCCGCCGTCCGCGGCCGCGGGCGTACCGCCACCGGTGTACTGCTCGCGGAGCTCCTCGCCGCCGTGGCGGTTGAACTGGGCGTCTTCGAGCCGCTGGATCTCGACGTGGTCGCCGACCGCGTCCGTGAGCTCGGCGACGAAGTCGCCGTACCGCGTCGTGGGGATCCAGCCCTCGGCGACGAAGGCGTTCTTCGTCGTCGCGAAGGTGAGCGGCGCTTCGGTCTTCTGGACCTCGATCGACAGCCGCTCCTCCGCGGCGAGCAGGAAGCCCGCGGCGTCGAGCTTGACCTCTTCGAGTTCGTCGTCGACGGTGTCCAGTCGCGACTGGAGCTTCCGGCGACGGCTGTCGAGTTCCTGGACGTACGTCTCCGGCGGCACCGCGCCGTCGGCTCCTTTGATGTCGTCCGGCACGTCCGAGACGTCCGGGATCGCGAACGCGGCGAACTCCGTGCCGACGAGCGCATCCGAGAGCGACTCGCCCTCGGCCGGCCGGGCGAAGATCCCGAGCGTCGACCCGCTGTCGCTGACGAACACCCGGTAGTTGCGCACCGCCGACGACGAGGCGAGCGCGTCCTCGACGAGGTCGCGGTTGCCCTCACCCACCGACACGTCGATCGACTCGTACCCCGAGAGGAGGTCGAGGTCGATCCCGAGGTCGACGAACGGCTCCATTCCCTCAACCTGCTCTTCGACGTCGCGGAGTTCGGATTCGATCTCGCTGCGTCGATCGTCGAGTTCGTTGACGCGGGCGCGGACGTCTGCGAGGTCCTCCGCTAGGGCCTCGTCGGAGACGACGCGGGTCGGCCCGGCGTCGCTCTCGTCGACGTCGAGGATGCTCTCGATCGAGCGGATCGTGACGAGCTTGTCGGAGGCGGACTCGGCCCCGCTGGTCGGGTTGCCCGGCTGGAAGCCGTCCCAGGAACCGTCGTACTCGGTGACGTGGAGCAGGTTGAGGCCGTGGACCGTCTCGACGACGTCGTCCATGACCTTCTTCGAGCCCGTCACCGACACTTTGCTCATCTGCTCAGGTCTGAGCATGCACCGCCTCCTCGAACCGGTCGATAGCGTACTCGACCGCCTCCTCGACGTTGGATTCGGCCTCGTCGCGGAGCCGCTGGCGGTCGTCGGCCCCTTCCTCCAGCAGGCGCTGGCGGTCGGCCTCGATCTCCTCGCGGGCCGATTCGAGCCGCGACTCCTCCAGTTCGGCGGCCTCCTCCTCGGCCTCCGCCCGGATTTGCTCGGCCGCTGTTCGTGCCTCTGAGATCAGCTCCTCGCGGTCGGACTCGGCCTCCGCGACGATCTCGTCGGCCTCCTGTTCGGCCTGTTTGATTCGGTCGAGAACCTCTGGTCTCGGCATTCTCCTATCACCCGGAAGGTGTGTAAGCGGCGTATAAGGTGTTTGCGGAACACCCGCGCAAAGCGGGACGAACGAGGCCACCGCGAGCGGGAGGGGGCGATCGCGTCGACGGCACCGCGGACACGCCGACGCGCCCGGTCCCGGCGCAGCCGTCACCGGAAATCCGCACCGTTATGACCGGCGACTCCTAAGCCCGGTCGAGATGGGAGTCCTCGAAAACAAGGCTCGCGCGCGCCTGTTCTACAAGTATCTCTCCAAGGTGTACGACCAGGTGAACCCGTTCATCTGGGACGACGAGATGCGCGAGGAGGCACTCTCGATGGTCGAGATCGAACGGGACGACCGGGTGCTCGACGTCGGCTGCGGGACGGGCTTTGCCACCGAGGGGCTCCTCGGACGCACCGACGACGTCCACGGTCTCGACCAGTCGATCCACCAGATGGAGAAGGCGTTCGAGAAGTTCGGCAAGCGCGACCGGGTGAAGTTCTACCGGGGAGATGCCGAACGACTCCCGTTCAAGGACGGGAGCTTCGACGTGGTGTGGTCGTCGGGGTCGATCGAGTACTGGCCCAACCCCGTCGACGCGCTCGTGGAGTTCCGCCGCGTGGTGAAGCCGGGGAACCAGGTGCTCGTCGTGGGTCCCGACGATCCCAAGTCCTCGGTGTTCCAGAAGCTCGCCGACGCAATCATGCTGTTTTACGACGAGGAGGAGGCCCAGCGGATGTTCGAGGAGGCCGGCTTCGACGACATCGAACACCGCGTCCTCCAGCGGCGACCGGGCTCGCCGCGCGCGATCGTCACCGTGGCGCGCGCTCCCGACGCCTGAAGCCCGAAGAGGGCCGAGCCGGCCGAGTCGGGCGACACCGGCCGATCGGTTCACGACGGACGCGCCGACAGATCCGCGAGCGGCGTGCCGCCGACGGACACGCGCACGGTGACGATGTCCGCAGTCGAGAGCGCCGGCTGGTTCGTCCCGGCGACGCGGAGCGTCGCGACCTCCCCCGCCGACCATCGGGGGTCGGTCGCGCGATTGAACGGTCCGGTCGGACCGGAGCGGGACCCTCGGGCCGCGAAGAACGGCACCGGTGGCTGGTGTGCGAGCGGGTCGCCGTCGACCGTCACCACGAGCCTGAGTCGGCGGACGTCGAGGGTGTCGCCGCCGCGGTGGGTGAACGTGAGCGTCCGGTCCTCGACAGCGAGCGACAGCGACGCTCGTGGCGGCGGACCGTCGGTCACGTCGGCGGCGGCGAAGACGGCCCCCGCGGCGACGGAGGCGAGCCCCACCGTGAGTGCCAGGAGGAGGACGCCTGCCAGCGGCGCGAGCGCGCGCATCTATCCCGTTACGGTGACTGTCGTCCGAGCCGACGGGTTGCTGTCGGCCGTCGTCGACGGGCCGACCCGACGTCTCCAGCGGTGGTCGAGAGGCGAGCGTATCGTCACGCGGGAGTGGCTCCGTCACCGTATTTGAACCCTCGCGGGCGGGACAACCACCGGCGAAGTCCCGGCTGAACGGGTCGTTATTCTCTCATTAAAACCGCCGGCGAACGGGAGACGCGCCGCCGTTCGGGGTATGGAAAGCGTTTTGACGCCCCGATGAGGAGAACGAACGCACATGCGGAGCGCCGCGCTCATCTTCGCCCTCCTCATCATCCTCTCCGGCGTGGCACCGGCGGCAGCGTTGGTCCCCACCGGTGTCGACGACGGATGGGAGCCAGCGACAGCCGCGGGTCTCGTCGCCCAGCGGGGTATCGCACAGACCACGGTCGACGACGACCAACCGGCGACGGAGATCCGCGTCGAACTCGAAGCCGACACCGACGCTCGCTGGACGGTCACGTACCGGTACGATCTGGCAGACGAGAACGAAGTCGAGGCGTTCCGGTCGCTCGCACGGGAGTACGAGGCTGGCCGGTCCGACATCGGGCTCGACGTCGGCGTCTTCCGGTCGGTGGCGGACCAGGCGTCGGAGTCGACGGGCCGACCCATGCAGATCCAGGACGTCGAGCGGAACGCCACGGTCGAGCGGAACGTGACCACTCCGCGGACGGCAACGGGCGTCGACACGACTCCCGACGCCGCCGACACGCAGCCGGTCGGGAACGCGACCGGCGTCGTCCGCCTGTCGTTCACCTGGACGAACTTCCTCGAGCGGAACGACGACGGCAGCCTCGAGCTCGGTGACGTGTTCGCGACGACCGACGGCGGGACGTGGCTGTCGTCGCTCGGCGCCGATCAGCGGCTCACGGTCGTCACCCCGCCGGGATTCGTCATCAGCGGCACGAGCTTCCCGATCCAACAGCAGAACGGCTCGCTCATCATCGACGGGCCGCGGGAGTTCGCCAGCGAGGAGCGACTCGTCGTCACCTACCGCCCGGGCGACGAGGCGGAGATCCCCTGGATGCTCATCACGACCGGTGGCGTCGCCGTCGCGGTCGTCCTCGCGCTCATCGGCTTCCTCGTCTACCGCGGCCGCTCGGCGGAGCGCTCGGCGCCCGACGGGACCGCCCTGACCAACGGCGGCGAGACCACGGCGACCGAAAGCGAGGGGTCGACTAGCGCCGACGAGGTGGCGGCGACACCCGACACGACGCCGCCGGCCGCCGCGGGAGGGTCGAATGCCGAACCGGGGACCGTCGAGGAGCCGCCGGACGACGCAGCGGACGAAGGAGAGGAGGAACCGGACTTCGAGTTGCTCTCCGACGAGGAGCGCGTCGAGTACCTCCTCGAACAGCGCGGCGGGCGGATGAAGCAGGCGAACATCGTCAAGGAGACCGGCTGGTCGGACGCGAAGGTGTCGCAGCTCCTGTCGGCGATGGCGGAGCAAGGCCGCGTCGAGAAGCTCCGGCTCGGCCGCGAGAACCTCATTTCGCTCCCCGACGAGACGGTCGTCGAGGACGGCCGCGACGGCGAGTAACGAGTAACGTCCGGTTACTCGACGACGAACCCGACGCTGACGGCCTCGGCGTCCGTCGCGGACAGTCCCACGGACAGCGTGAACTCGCCGGGCTCGATCGTCCGCGCGCCGTCCGAATCGACGACGGCCATCGCGCTTGGCGACACGACGAGATCCACCGTGGTCGTCGCACCCGGGTCGAGATCGACCCGTTCGAAGCCGCAGAGCTCGCGGACCGGTCGGGCGCGCGAGGCGTACTCGTCCCGAAGGTACGCCTGGACGACCTGGCTCCCCGGGCTGTCCCCGCGGTTTTCGACCGTCGCCGACACCGTCACCGGCTCGCCGGGCGTGACGGTCGTGGTCGAGAGCGTCGCGTCCGTCACCGCGACGTCGGCGTAGCTCAGCCCGTGACCGAAGGCGTACAGCGGGTCGTACGACGGTGGATGTTCGTGGTCGCCGATGGGGTGTGGGTGGCGGACGTAGTCGTGGTGGGTCGGGAGATGCGCCGCCGACCGCGCAACCGAGATAGGGAGCGACCCGCCCGGCTCCGCGCCGAACAGCACGTCGGCGAGCGCCGCGCCGCCTTCCGTCCCGCCGGGTGGCGTGAAGACGATCGCCGGGAGGTGTTCGGCCGCCCAGGGGATCGGGAGGGGCCGGCCGGAGACGAGCGCCAGCACCGTGGGCGTGCCCGTGTCGTGGATCGCCCGGAGGAGCGTCGACTGCGCGTCCGGGAGCCCGAAGTCGTGCCGCGAGGGGAACGCCCCCGGTTCGGAGCCGCTCATCTCGCTCGGGCCGAACTCGTGGAGATACCACCCCTCGCCGAGGGCGACGACCGCCACGTCCGCGTCGCGCGCCGCGGCGGCCGCGCTCTCGATGTCGACCGCGTCCCGGTGGGTCGCGCCGGGTTCGTACGTCACAGTTCCCTCGCTCGCGGCCTCGACTCCCGCACGGAGCGTCGTCCCCTCGCTCGGGTCGAGGACGCTCCAGCCGCCGACCTGTGCCGTGAGGTCGTCCGCGTTGGGGCCCGTCAGGAGGACATGGGCGTCAGAATCGAGCGGGAGCAGGCCGTCGTTTTCGAGGAGCGTGACGCCCTCGCGGGCGACGTCGCGGGCGAGGTCGACGGCCTCGGGGCGGCGGAGCGCCGCGTCGAGGTCGTCCTCGTCGACGAGCGGGTCGTCGAAGAGGCCGAGGTCGCGCTTCAGCGCGAGGATCCGGCGGACCGCGGCGTCGACGGTCACCTCGTCAAGTTCGCCCTCGCGAACGAGCGAGACGACGGCCTCGGCGTGGCGTGCGCCGTTGACCGAGCCGACGTCGACGCCCGCGACGAGCGCGTCGCCGACGGCCTCTTCGGAAGATTCGGCGGTGCGGTGGTCGGCGTGAAGCATCTCGACGCCGTTCCAGTCGGAGGCGACGACGCCGTCGAAACCGAGGCGCTCGCGAAGCAGTCCTCGTACGAAGCGCGGCGAGCCGTGGGCGGGTTCGCCGTCGATGGAGTTGTAACAGGGCATCACGGACGCGACGCCGGCGTCGAGCGCCGCAACGAACGGCGGGACGAACAGTCGGTGGAACTCGGTGAGCGACACCTCGACCGGCGAGGCGTCCTCCCCGCGAAGCGGCCCCCCGTATGCGGGGAAGTGTTTGGCGGTGGCGGCCACGCTTCCGTCGGCGTCGAGCCCGTCGCCCTGGAGCCCGCGGGCCTTCGCGGCGGCCATCGCGCTCACGAGGAACGGCGACTCGCCGAACGTCTCGAAGGTTCGGCCCCAGCGGGGGTCGCGGGCGACGTCGCACGTCGGCCCGTAGTTCGTCGTCACGCCGGTCGCGCGGGCCTCCCGCGCGGTGACTTCGCCCACGCGTTCGGCGAGCGCCGGCGAGAAGGTCGCCGCGAGCGCGAGGTTCTGCGGGAAGACGGTGGTGCGGTCGACGTACGCGTGGCCGTGGACGGCGTCGACGGGCACGAGAAGCGGGATCCCGAGGCGGGTCTCCTCGACGGCGTATCGCTGGAGGCGGTTGGCGACGGCGGCGGCGTCGTGGGGGTCGACGTGCGGCGATCCGGCCCAGCCGAACGGCGTCACCGCGCCGAGGTGGTGACTGTCGACGAGCGACTCGACGTCGGCGACGCGCTGGACGTCGTCCAGTTCGCCGACGTACGTGCCGGCGCACTGGCCCGCCTTCTCGGCGAGCGTCATCTCCTGGAGCAGGGCGTCGACGTCGACCCGTCCGTCGTCGTCACGGGGGTAATCAGGAGTCATGCGCGGAGGCTCATCCGACGCCGTGGTAAAGCCATCGGCCAGTGCCGTCGGCGGTGGCTCTTCCGAAAAGGTTTAGCGCCGACGAACTGGATGGATCGAATATGAAGGTTCTCGTCACCGTAAAGGAGGTCGGGGAGGCCGCGGACGACTTCGAGATCGACGGCCTCGATATCGCCGCCGAGTATCTGGAGTACGACCTGAACGAGTGGGACGAGTACGCCGTCGAGGCCGCGGTCCAGCTGGTCGAGGCGGGTCACGCCGACGAGGTCGTGAGCGTCACCATCGGTCCCGAGCGAACGGAGGAGACGATCCGAATGGCGCTGGCGAAAGGCGTCGACCGCGCGGTCAGGGTGTGGGACGACGCGATCGCCGGCGCGGGCCTGCTCGACGTCGAGGCGAAGGCGCGGCTCCTCGAAGCCGTCGTCGCCGAGGAGGAGCCGGATCTCGTGCTGACGGGCGTGCAGGCGAACGACGACGGCTTCGGCGCGACGGGTGTCGCACTGGCCGAACGCGTCGGCTACGAGTGGGCCGCCGTGGTGAACGACCTCGAACTCGACGGCGAGGTGGCGAAGGTCCACCGCGAGCTCGAAGGCGGAGTCGAAGAGCACGCCGAGGTCGACCTCCCCGCGGTGTTGACGATCCAGACGGGGATCAACGAGCCGCGGTACGCCTCGCTTCGCGGGATCCGGAGCGCGCAGTCGAAGGAGATCGCGCCGAAGGGCCTGGGAGAGCTGGGGCTCGACGCAGGAGCGGTCGAGAGCCCGCTCACGATGACGGGGATGTACGAACCCGAGACGGAGTCCGACGCGACGATCTTCGAGGGAAGCGCCGAGGAGGCCGGCGCGGAGCTCGCGGCCGTCCTCCGCGAGAAGGGGGTGGGTGCGGAATGACCGTCCTCGCCGTCGCCGATCACCGCCGCGGCCAGTTGCGCGACGTGAGCTACGAACTCGTCACGGCGGGCCGGGAGCTCGCCGACGACCTCGGCGGCGACCTCCACGTCGCGTGCGTCTCCGGCGACGTCGACGGCTTCGCCGACGACCTCTCGCTCGACGGCGTCGACACGATCCACACCGTCGACCACGGCGAGGAGTTCAACCATGACGTCTACCTGCAGGTGGTGGAAGTGCTCGACGCCGAGCTCGACCCCACGGTCGTGCTCATGCCGAACTCGGTCAACGGGCTCGACTACGCGCCCGCGGTGGCGTCGGCGCTCGACCGCCCGCTGGTGACTGACGCCGTCGAGCTCGCGTTCGAGGACGGCCTCGTCGCCACGCGGGAGATGTACGCCTCGAAGGTCGAGACCACGATCGAAACCGACGCCGAGCGCGTGGCGGTGACGATCCGCGGCGGGGAGTGGCCGCCGGCCGAGGACCACGGTGACCCCGCGGTCGAGCCGTTCGACCTCGCCGTCGACGAGTCACGGGTCCGCTCGCGAGTGACGGGCTTCGAGGAGGTCGCCGGCGGCGACGTCGACATCGGCGACGCCGACGTGCTCGTCTCGGTCGGGCGCGGGATCGAAGAGGAGGAGAACATCGAACTCGTCGCGGAACTCGCCGACGCGATGGGCGCGACGCTCTCCGCGTCCAGACCCATCGTCGACAACGGCTGGCTCCCGAAGAACCGGCAGGTTGGCCAGTCCGGGAAGGTCGTCACGCCCGACGTGTACATCGCCGTCGGCATCTCGGGCGCGGTCCAGCACGTCGCGGGGATGAAAGGCTCCGACACCATCGTGGCGATCAACACCGACCCGAACGCGCCCATCTTCGACATCGCCGACTACGGCATCGTGGGCGACCTCTTCGACGTGGTGCCGGCGCTGATCGAGGAGTTCGAGTAGCGCCTCCGAGGTCGTTTTGGTCCAGGTTTTACGCGAGTGAACGGAGTGAGCGAGCCGAAAAGCTGGTTCTGACGTGGTGCCGGCGCTGATCGAGGAGTTCGAGTAGCGTCCGGTTCGAGGTGGGACTTCCGGTACGGGGCTCAGTCGACCTCGATGGTGATGGGCTTCGCCGCGTCCTCGTCGAACGCGTCGTCGGTAGTGGCATCGGTCAGCGCGTCGAGCGCCAGTTCGAAGTTCCTGACGTTGGCCTTCCAGACGGCGTCGAAGAGGACGCCGACGACGGGGACGGAGCCGACCGCGACGTCGATCGCGACGTTCGCGAGCATCCGGAGCAGCGTGGTGAACGGGACGCCGAGCCGCGCCGACTCGGCGACGACGTACAGCGAGAGGCCCGCAGCGACGGCGTCGCCAGCGCCGGGGAGCGCCCCGAGGACGGGGTCGAGGCCGACGCGGAAGTCGGTCCCCGGGAGACGGACGCGCTCGTCGAGCAGCCGGCTCACGAACCGCATCCGTCGGACTGCCGCCTCGTCGACCGTCGGCGGGAGATCGACGTCTCCGTGGAACTCGTCGTCGAAGTCGGTGGAGCGGTCGTCCATACGTCACAAGGACGCGCCGGTCGGAAAAAGCTGGTCGTGCACGCACGAGTCACGACGGGCCGCCGGACGGGCCGCCGCGGCAGACGGGTGACAGTTCCCGCGTTCCGTTACCTACTTGCCCACGCCGTCCTGAGAGCCGCCAATGGAGTACCTGGAGCGCCGGGTCGCGCTGGTGAACGACCGGCTGGAGGAGGTCGTCGAGTCGGTCGACCCCGCGGAGCTGTCGGCGGAGCTCGATCACGTGGCGCTCTCGGGTGGCAAACGCGTCAGACCGGCCGTGACGGTGCTCTCCTGCGAGGCGGTCGGCGGGGCACCCGCGGACGCGGTCGACTTCGCGGTCGCCGTCGAACTCGTCCACAACGCCTCGCTGGTCATCGACGACATCATCGACCGCTCGGGAGTCAGGCGCGGAACGGCGAGCGCGTGGGCCGAGTACGGCTACGGCCCGGCCATCATCTGCTCGGACGGCCTCCTGGGGGAGGCGTTCGCCCTCCTGTCGGTCGACGACCAGGCGACACAGATCGTCGCCGAATCGATGGTCGAGTTGAGCGAGGGCGAGGCGACGGAACTCGTCGCCCGCCCCACGACCGACGAGGAGTACATGGAACTCGCGCGACGGAAGACGGGCGCGCTGTTCCGCGCGGCCGCCGAACTCGGCGTCGTCGCCGCCGATGGCGACCCGATGACGGTCGAATCGTTCGGGGAGTACGCCGAGCGCGTCGGCGTCGCCTTCCAGATCCGCGACGACGTCCTCGACGCCACCGCGGACGCCGACGAACTCGGCAAGCCGACCGGACAGGACGAGGCGATGGACCGCCCCTCGCTGGTGCAGGTGACCGACATCGAACCCGCGGCGGCGAACGGACGGGCCCGCGCGGAGGCCGACCGCGCGCTCGCGGCGCTCGACAGCGCCGACCTCGACGAGACGGCGGCGCTGGGCTATCTGCGGGATCTCGCTGAGTTCGTCGTGGTGCGGGAGCGATAGGCCGTCGACTGGCGACGACTCACGACTCCGTGTCGTACGCTACCGTCGCCCGCCAGTACCCCTCCAGTCGGGCGACCAGCGCGTCGGGTTCTTCGACGAACAGCCGCTCGCCGATCGGACGCGCCGCCCGGCGGAGTTCGGCCCGGCGGCCGGTGATCGTTCGGTCGAGCGTCTCGCGCGTCTCGGCGTCGAACAGCTCCTCCTCGTGCAGGGTCTCGCGGAAGACGGCGAGGTCGTGCTCGTCGCCCGTGAGATCCGACAGCCGCTTCAGTTCGTTCCGACGGGCCCTCATCGGCTTCTCCCAGACGGGTCTGAGCAGGTAGCAGTGGTAGCGGTGGTACTTGACGCGCTTGCGCCACTCGTGGAACGCCTCGGTCGTTGGATCGGCGTACGCGTCGGCCAGCCGGTCTCTCCCCCGGCGGTAGGACTTTCGGAGGCCGCCGGCGACGGCGTCGAAGCCGTCGGTGGCGAGCGGGAACGAGTCGATCCGCTCGCTCCCGCGCCGGAGGTCCCGTCCGACGGCGTCCAGCCGCGCGTCGAGGTCCATCTCGGCGGCGAGCGTGTCACGGCGGTCGAGGAGCGTCTCGCGGACGGCGTCGAGGCGGTCGCTGTCGAGCCGTTCGTCCGCCTCGACCGCGGGAACGACGTGGTCGTCGAACGTCTCGAGAAGCGCCTGCGCGTCCCGGATCCGCGAGAGCCGACGGGCGGCGTCGCGGTAGTGGGCGTTCTCCTCGCTGTACGTCGGGAGCACGCCGCGGACGAGCCGGAGCGTCGCACGGACCTCCTTGCACCGCTTTCGGACCTCGTGGACCGCCTCGTGGGGCGCTTCTTCGGCGAGGTGGTCGAGGCCGTCGTCGACCAGCGATCGGACGATTCGCTTCGTCTCCGCCGGGACGGGTTCGTGCGGATCGAGCGTGTAGTCCATGCCCACGGGTTCTCGTGGTGAGCGAAAAAAGTCGTTCGGCCGGCCCTGGTCGGGCCCCGCGTCCCGATCGGTCGGTGGGGGTACGACCCGCCTCACGCAGACGCGTCCGTCTCGACACCGGTGGGAAAGCGCGACTCCGCGACGGCGAACGCGAGCGTGCTCAACACCCCGAGCAAGGTGCCGACGGTGAGCGCGACGGCGAGATCGGTCAGCGAGAGCGTGGAGACGCCCGCCGCGGTCGGGAGGAAGAAGCCCGAGACGGCGTGGAGGACGACCGCGATGGCGATCACGTAGAAGGGGGCGTTGAGGTAGCGCCACTTGAAGCGGTCGGCGAGGTACTCGTCGGTGACCTGTCCGAGCGAGGAGGTGACGCCGGCGGCCGCGAACCACTGGACTGCACCGTGGACGAGCGCCGCGAGGACGACGCCGGCACCGAGGCGTCCCGGGACGGCCGCGTCGACGGTCCGGAGGAGTTCGACGCCGCGCACGCCGCCGACGGTCATGAGCGCCGCGGCGACCACGTACGTGATGAGCGTCACGCGGCCGGCGTACAGGAGGTTACGCCCGCGTTCGGCGACATCGTCGAGGACCGTCTCGAGGCCCAACCCCCGAAAGAGCGAGTACAGCCCCAACAGCGCGGAGATGAGCCCCAGCACGACGGCACCCGGGACGTCGAAGTACGACGCGATGGTGACGAACGGGTAGATCAGGAGCAAGATCCCGAGCGGGACGAGGATCGTCCCCCTGGTTTCGGGGTCGTCGAGCACCTGCTTCATCGTGTAGTACATCGATTCGAGGTCCTGGGCCTGCCGGACGACGACCCGGCGAACCCCGTCGATCGGCACCCGCGAGCGGATGACCGGGAGGACCGACTCGTCCTGTGCGCCGTCGGTGATGACGATGGCACGGACGTTCTCGCCGGTCTGGAGCGAGGCGAGCACCGTGTCGATCTCCTCGCCGATGGCGCGGTTGGCTTTCACGTCCGAACCGTCGACACCCGTGACGGCGGCGACTTCCACCTCTTCGCCGCCCTCGGCGAAGAGGTCATCGTAGGTGTGGATCCCCTGGAACAGCACGTTGATGTCGGAGTCCTCCGGATCGGCGGTGGCCAGGGCGACCGCGCTCTCCTCGACGGCCGCACGCCCGACGACCGGCGTGTCGAAGCCGGTCTTTCGGCCGAGGTCGTCGTCGAGGTCGACACAGAGGACCAACAGCATCGGCAAACGGTACGTCGTCGTCGTATATCTGTTTTCGGGACGAGGGCGAAATCGACAGCCGGTGGCCGGACGCGGGCGCGCAGGTCGACGGCGTCTTGGGTGTCGCGTTCCCGTGGGACGCGCTCGTCGGCCGAGCGGTGCAAGTCGCACGGTTTTTGACGCTCCACGGGTCTAGGGAAAGTACCGAATGATCTCGAAGGGCTGCGAACAGTGCGCCAAAGGCGGGAAGATGGTACTGTTCGTCTACGGCTACTGCGACCAGCGCGACTGTTTTTACTGTCCCCTGGGTGAGAACCGCAAGAACGTCACGCAGGTGTACGCGAACGAGCGAGCCGTCGAGTCCGACGCGGACGTGATCGAAGAGGCCAGACGGATGGACGCGCTCGGGACGTCGATCACGGGCGGCGAACCACAGGAGGCGCTCGACCGGACCTGTCACTACCTCTCGCTTCTCAAAGACGAGTTCGGCGAGGACCACCACACGCACCTGTACACGGGGATCACCGGCGGGCGCGAGAACATGCGCCGACTCGCGGAGGCGGGGCTCGACGAGATCCGCTTTCATCCACCCCTAGAGCAGTGGGGGGACCTCCACGGGACGGAGTGGGAGGAGATCCTCTACGTCGCCCGCGAGGAGGGGCTCACCCCGGCGTTCGAGATCCCGGGCATCCGGGCGGAACCCGAGTTCCTCGAGTTCCTCGACGAGGGTGCGGCCGACTTCTGTAACGTCAACGAGTTCGAGATGTCCGACGGCAACTTCCGACGGATGCAAGAGGAGGGGTTCGAGCTCCGCGACGGACACATGAGCGCCGTCGAGTCCCCGAAAGAGGAGATCCTCGACGTGATGGGGAGCCACGACAGGGTGTACTTCTGTACCTCCGTATTCAAAGACGCCGCCCAGCACCGCCGCCGGCTCAAACGGATGGCCCGCAACCTCCGCCGGCCGTTCGACGACGTGACCGACGACGGCACCCTCGTCTACGGGAAGACGTGGGTCACGCCCGAGGAACTGGAGGCGCTCGGCGTCCCCGAGGAGTTCTACACGGTGAAGTCCGAACACGTCGAGGTGGCCTGGTGGCTCCTCGAGGAGATGATCGAGGCGGGCGACGTCCCCGAGGGCGAGATCGTCGAGCAGTACCCGACCGTCGACGGCACTGTCGTGGAACGAACCCCGCTGGCGTGAGAACGGTGCGTTTTGATCCAGGTTTTGCGCGAGTGACCGAGCGAAGCGAGCGAACGAGCCGAAAAGCTGGGAGCGAACGAGCCGAAAAGCGGGGATGCCGCTGGCGTCGGTCGACGACCGGCGCTCGTCGAGCGTCAGTCGCGCTCGTCGGGGAGTGGTGTCGCCGTCGAAGCGTTCGTCGCGGCCGGCGTCGACGGTGTCGGTGTCGGTGGCGGCGTCGCAGTCGTCGGCTGTGCCCCATCGATCCACACCGGTGGGCTGACCATCGTCGACCCTACCCGGCCATAGGTCCACTCGAAGCGGAGCCGGTAGCTCCCTTCGACGGTGACCACGGAGAACTCGACCGTCGCCCGGTAGACGAACCCGTCGTCGCCGATGGTCGCGACGAAGCTGTAGTTGTACACCCGGTCGCGGTCGAAGCCCGACGGCAGCCCCTCGCCTTCGAGCCGGTAACGCACCGTGTTTCCGACCCGGGTTCGGTCCGTGACGTCCGTGACCGGCGTCGCGAGGTAGCGCGTGACGAGCGTCTCGCGGAGCGACCGGGGATCGGGCGGGACCGAGAGGTTGGTCGTGGTGCCGTCGATCCGGTGGACCGTCGTCTCGTCAGCGGGGTCGGCGACGTACCAGTCGGTGCCGTCGTAGTAGACGGCCCGGACGACCCGTCGCTCGTCGCCCCGTTCGAGGCTCTCGCTGACGGAGTACTCCGCGCCGTCGACGGCGATGTCGGTGTCCCGCTGTATCCGGGGCGCGTCGGGGTCGCCGTTGAACGGCCGGTAGGTGTCGATCCAGAGCGTGTACGACCGGTTGCCGAGCGCGCGGTCGTGGGCGGCCGCGAGTGCGGTCAGGTTCGTCACCCCCTCGCCTCCGATGCCCGGAAGGCCCGAGAGCGTCCGGACCTCGTCGCGGTCGTCCGCTCCGGTTGCACGGTCGCCGGGCGGTGTCGCGTCGTCCACCCGCTCGGTTGCAGTCGCGCCCGCCGTCGCGTCGGCGGTGCCGTCGGTCGCGCCGCCCGCACCGCCGAGACCGTCGGCGGTGGAGCCGTCGAGAACGACGCCGGTTGTGAGACCGACGAGCGCGAGAAGCGCGACGACCGCCGCCAGGCTGGCTGACGACCGAGCTTCGACGCGCGAGGCGTGTGCCCGGACGCGGGCGCGGAGCGGGGGCTGGAGGGTTGCGGGAGGGCTTCCGAGGTGCCGTTCACAGAGCGCCTCGGCGTCCGCGGGGGCGACCGCGTACCGGAGCATCTCACGGAGGTCCGCGGCGGTCAGGACGCGAGCGTCGTGCGTCTCCGCGAGCGCCGCGGCGGCCTCGCCCCCGCGGGGGGCGACGACGACGTCGACCGAACGGGACGGTGGCGACGGCGCGCGGAGGCGGCCACCGACGGCGGGAAAGAGCACGACCGGGTCGCCGCGGCGGGTCGCGACCACGACGTCGCCGTCGACGCGCGTCTCGAAGCCGCGGGCGACCCACAGGTCGGCGACGAACGCCCGGCAGTCCCGCGGGTCGAGTCGTGCGAGGTGGTGGTCGACGGCGGTCTCCCTCCACCGGGTCACGACGGGCCCGCCCTGGCGCGGTGTCGGAGGTGTGAGCGCGAACCGGGCGTCCCGGTCGTCGACGGGACCGCGGCCGACGGTGCTGTCCGTGTCATCCGACCGTCCCTAACGGAAGCGGACGACATAGACGCTTCCCTCGGCCGACACGTGGCAGCGAAGAGGGACGAGTCGGTGCTGGGGTGACGGCACCCTCAGAGCCCGACGGTCCGTGCGACGAGTAACGCGAGCATCGCGCCGCCGACGAGCGTCGCGACGAGGCCGAACACCGAGACGACCAGCCCCTCGGCGGCGTGTCGGAGCGGCGACCCGCCGCTCGACGAGGAGACGGTGAACCCGCTGGGGTCCGTCCGCCCCGAGAGGACGACCGCCTCGCCGTGGTCGGTCGACGCACGGACGGCCTCGCCGACGACGTAGACGTCGTCGCCGGTGGCGGCGACGCCCTGCTCGAACCGGAGCGTCGTCTCGCCGGGCGTGTGTGGGAGTCCGCCGACTGAGTCGTCGTACGCCTGGATCTCTCGGGGGATGCCGTCGGTTCCGACGACCCGTGAGCGCGTCGGGAGGTCGATGTCCGGGGCCGGAATCGACCGGGTGGAGTGGTCCTCCCCGGTGGGAGGCCGGACGAGTACCTCGCCGGTGTCGTCTTCGACGCGGAACGGGCGCGTCCGGTAGTTCCAGTGGAAGCGGTCCACGGCGATTCGCCCTGGTTCGAACCGGGGTCCTCGCGGGCGACGGAGGTCGACACCACGACGCCGTCGACCCCCGAGAGGCTGTCGACGAACTCGTCGGTCGCGGGGCGGATCGTCCCGTCGACCGCGACGGAGCCACCGGGTGTGAGCGACGCCGTCTCGACCCGATCGACCTGCCACAGGCGGATAGCCGTTCCGAGCAGCCCGGCGGCTTTCCGGAGGACGAGCAGACCGACGATCGCGAACAGGCCACCGACCCCGAGGAGGACGGGCCATGGGCCGGAACTCACCATGCGTTCGTGCCGGGCCCGCGTCGAACGGTCGTCAGTCGGTGCATACGCCGTGAACGATTCCACAGGCGAAAATTCTTTTTCACCGACACGATACGGCGCGATCGTCCCGGTCAGACGCGCTCTGGCGCGGTGAGCGCGTAAAACAGCGTCGGTGCGGCCACGACGCAGAGCCCGACGAGGAGCCAGGCCTCCGGCGTACTGCCGCGAACGAGCCCGACGAGCGCGACGCCGACGCCCGTGACGGCACCGCCGGCGACGAACCGGCGACGGGTTCGGACGGAGAGTCGTGCGCCACTGCCCCGGGCGTACACCGCCCCGGCGAGGAAGGTGAGCAGCGCGGTCGCGGCGGCGAACACCGCACCGCCAACGAGCAGTCCGTATCCGAGCACGGCGACGGCGACGACGGTCGTGGCGGCGACGGTCCCGATTGGCGAGAGCGGGTTGACGCGGTCGGCTCGCTCGCCGTAGCGGACGTGGTACGCGGCGGGCGGGAGAACGACGGTCGCCCCGAGCACCAGCGCGTACGGGAGGTCAGCCGTGAGACGACCGGGGAGCGCCGCGACGAGCGCGCTCCCGGCGAGGACGACGCCGACGACGGCGGCGGTGACGGACGTGACGCGCGGCGGGAGGACGCCCGTCGGGTCGTCGGAGTGGGTGACCGCGTAGGCGGTGAACGGGTAGAGGATGACGACCGCAGTCAGGAGCGACCGGACGACGTCACCCGTGAGAACGACGCCGGCGACGAGCGCGGACAGCGAGAGGAACGCCCCGGTGACGAGCGCGAACTCCGGGACGTGGCGGTTCGTACCGGGCGGGTGTGCCATGTCCGGGGTTGGAAAGGCGGGGACAAATGGGTTCCGCCAGCGGTGGGGAGGGCGCGGCCATCGGCTGGGCTACTCCCATCGTGTATCGTGGTCGGACCGGGCGAGCGCCCACGACTCACTCCGGGCGGACGACCGCCTCACACGAGGGACATTCGGCGAAGATCCCCACACCGTCGTCCCGTTCGTACTCGATGAGCGTCCAGCCGGCCGGGATGGACTGTCCGCACTCCGGACAGCGACCGAGCGGGGACGAGTTCGTACTCATAGGCTGTGAGGGTGCGTGCAGCGAGAGCGCGGGCTGACGATCGGTCCCACTCCACGTGTGTGGGTCGGACTCCCCCGAGGTGCCATGCTCGCTCAATTTCCCCCGTCAAACATGACACGGCGAACGCAGATAACGTTTGTTCCTCCAGACACTGAGCGAGACGGACTGGTCTGGCCCCCACGCCGTCCGCCGCGTGGCGATCGGCGACCGTCGCGCGTGGAGAGAGACGGCGTCGGACCCGAGAACGGCGAGGAAACGCGGGGCGCAAGCGTTTAGAGCGCCCCCCGAGTAGTCCACCACATGTCCGACTGCCCACTGGCGGACGAGTGTCCTCGGTTCTCCGAGCGAATCGCGGGGATGGGCTGTCAGTACTACGGCGACAAGGGGGGCGCCGAGTGGTGTGACAGCTACGACATGCCGATCTACGAACTCAAACAACAGCCCGTGAAAGCCGGCGAGGAGGTCGAGATCGAGGTCACGGACATCCACGAGAGCGGCGCGGGCGTCGGCCGGACGGACGACGGCTTCATCGTCCTCGTCGACGGGCTGTTGCCCGACTGCCGTGCGATCGTCCGCATCGATCGGGTGAAGTCGAACCACGCAACGGCGAAGGAGGTCGTCGAGAAACTGCCGTTCGATCCCGAGGAGGAAGAGGGGGACTCGCCGCCCGACGAGCGCGGCGGTCGCCGGAGCGAGCGAAGTCGCCCGGAGGCGCTCGGGAGCCGAGACAACTTCTGGGGCCAGTAACTCCCGTCGAGTCGCGACGGGCAGTCGACGCGCTGTTTTTTTCTCGCCCGGCCTGCAGTATCCGGTATGGACGACACGGACGCCTCGGACGCCGACGCCGAGACGAGCCACGACGGCGACGACGGGGGCGACGTGAACATCGACGCACTCCTCGATCGAGCGGGGTTCGACCCAGAGACGAACGTGCTGACGCGCCGGCAGGCCGAGGTACTGGTGCTCCGCGAGCGGAGCGTCCGCCAGGCGACCATCGCCGACCGCATCGAGACGTCACGCGCGAACGTGTCGAGCATCGAAGCGAGCGCGCGAGCCAACATCGAGAAGGCCCGCGAGACGATCGCGTTCGCCGAGGCGCTGTCGGCCCCCGTCACGGTCGAGGTCGACGTCGGCACGGATCTGTACGACGTACCGAAACTCGTCTACGACGCCTGTGACGAGGCGGGCGTGAAGGTGAACTACACCGCGCCGGACCTGATGAAGATCGTGAGCGACGCCGCCGACGAGGCGGTCCAGGGCAGGGAGGTTTGCGAGTCCCTCCTCGTCGGGGTCACGAGCGACGGGAACGTCCGAGTTCGGCGGTCGACGGCGGACCAGTAGACGGGCCCAGACGGGGCCAGTGTGAACCGCGCCGGGGGTCGGATCGGATCAGAACCGACCGGCGTCCTGCAGGTTCGAGACGACCTCGCGGACGCGCTGGGCCTCGGCCTTCGGAACCACGAGCATGCGGTCGTCCCACGCGACCACCGCGAGTCCGTCGACGCCGACGAGCGAGATATGCGCGCCGTCGGAGACCACGACGTTCTCCCCGCTGTCGACGAACAGTGCACCCTCGGCGTCTCCCCCGCCGGCGTCCCCTGTCTGTGTGACGTTTCCGTCCTCGTCCGCCGGGAGCAACCGCGCCATCGCGTCCCACGAGCCCAGGTCGTCCCACGGGACGTCGAGTGCGACGACGGCCGCGTCGTCGACCCGCTCCATCACGGCGTAGTCGATGCTGGTCGGCTCGACGGCCGCGAAACCCTCCTCGACGCGGCCCTCGTCGAGCGCGTCGACGAGTGGCGCGAGCGGGGAGTCACGGGCGGCTTCCCGAAATGCCCGCGGCGTCCACGCGAACGTCCCCGCGTTCCACAGATACCCCTCGGCGACGTAGCGTTCGGCCGTCTCGGCGTCGGGTTTCTCGTGGAACGCGGCGAGTTCCGAGAACGCCCCGCGGTCGGTCCCGGGTTCGATGTAACCGTAGCCCGTATCCGGACGCGTCGGGTCGACGCCGAACGCGACGAGGCGGCCCTCCTCGTGGGCGACCCGCGCGCCGCGGCGCATCGTCGCCGCGAACGCCTCCCGGGAGCCGACGTGGTGGTCGCTCGGCAGGGAAAGCACGACGACGTCGTCGCCGTACTGCGCTTCGATCCGGTGGGTCGCGTACGCGAGCGCGGGTCCAGTGTCCTTGCCGGCGGGTTCGACGACCACCTCGTCGACGTCCGGGACGAGCTCGGAGACGTCGGCTTCGAGGCCCGGACGCGTGCTCACGACGACGTGGTCGGCGAAGTCGGCACGGGCGACCGTGCGTTCGAGCAACGTGGTCTCCCCCAAGAGCGGGAGGAACTGTTTCGGGCGTGTCGACCGCGAGGCGGGGTAGAGCCGGGAACCGGTCCCCCCGGCGAGGACGAGCGCGACGAGCGGCGGCGTCCCGGTCGCCTCGGTCACCACGTCTCGACGACCCCCTCGCGGACGTCCTCGGCACAGCCCTCGCAGTCGGCGTGGCCGGCCTCGAAGCAGTCGGGCCGGCCGGCGGCGTCGACGTCGACGGCGCGGCGCTCGGCGTGGCGGCGACAGACGAGCCGGGCGCGGCCCTCGTCGTCGGTCGGGAGGTCGAACTCCTCCCCCAGACGACCCTCGCGGTAGGCGCGCTTCGCCTCCGCGTAGCGCCGGCCGGCCCGCCGGAACGTGGTTCGGACGAACCGGTCGAAGCGGTCGTCACCGTCGCGGTCGGGATCGGTCATCTTCGATGTGACTGTCGCAGGGCGGCCACTTAGACGTTGACGGACTGCGGAGCGACGACCGGAACCGGTCGAAGAGACAGGCGTCTGAGAGGAGAGGACCGTCGACGAGCCGGTCGCGACGAGCGGATGAGAAGCCAACACTCGATGGATCACCCAACGTGTCAGCTTACTTTATAAGAATCTGTCAGTGAAAAATTGTCTCTCGGAAATCTGATAAATACTTATCACGCATAAGCGTGTGAGACCGCTTCGAGGGAATCCTCATGCAACGTAAAAAAACGTTCAACGGAATCCTCCGACGCTTTAGTGTAGCTACAGTGGTACTGTTGGTCGTTCTGAGCGTCCCGGTGGGGACCGCGCTAGCTGACTATCGAGAAATTGAGAATAACGGGTTCAAAAGTGAGACTGCGATAGAAGACGTTACCGATTTGAGACAGGTCCAGGGCCCGAACGGCGAAATACCAGAGAAACCTGAGAAGCCAGAGAAACCCGAAAAACCGGAGAAGCCAGAGAAGCCAGAGAAACCCGAGAAGCCAGAGAAACCTGAAAAACCGGAGAAGCCAGACAAGCCAGAGAAACCTGAAAAACCGGAGAAGCCAGACAAGCCAGAGAAACCCGAAAAACCGGAGAAGCCAGACAAGCCCGAGAAGCCAGAGAAACCCGAAAAACCGGAGAAGCCAGACAAGCCCGAGAAGCCAGAGAAACCCGAAAAACCGGAGAAACCTGAGAAGCCAGAGAAACCTGAAAAACCAGACAAGCCCGAGAAGCCAGAGAAGCCAGAGAAACCTGAAAAACCGGAGAAGCCAGACAAGCCCGAGAAGCCAGAGAAACCCGAAAAACCGGAGAAACCTGAGAAGCCAGAGAAACCTGAAAAACCAGACAAGCCAGAGAAGCCAGAGAAGCCAGAGAAACCTGAAAAACCTGAAAAACCAGACAAGCCCGAGAAGCCAGGAGAGGACGAGGGCGACGACTTCGATCAGGCGACGCCGATCACGCTCGGAGTCACACAGGAGGCCACACTCGAAGCGGGCGACGTCGACGTCTTCAGTGTCGATGCCACGGCCGGGACCGTGATCAGAGCCGAGTACGAGTACGACTTCCACGGCCCGGTGGACGTGACGGTGTACGGCCCGAACCGGCAGGTGATCGACTCGGAACGGATCAGTGGCGAGTCGTCCGGCGAACTAGTGCTGACCGCACCGAGGGACGGTACCTACTACCTCGAGGTGGCCGGGGTCCAGCAGTCGACCGGATCCTACGCCGTGACGCTGACCGAAGTGAGTTCGGCGGCAGCGTAGCCAACACCGAACCCATCGACGGCAATCCGACCGAATCGGAGACAAGTCGCGGGTCGGTGTTCGTCCCCACACCGTCGAGGGTCGGCCGCTCTGCGTCCAGTGCAGGGCTGGAACCGACGAGTAGACGACGGCCCACACTTCCGTTCCGTGTGTTCGACTGACGTTGTCGAGGAGTACGCCGCGGAGACGTGTGTGAGACCGTCCGGTGTTTCCCCGATAAGGGAGCGTTTGAAGTGATCCGCAGCCAATGGCGAGGTATGACGACGGGTCGGTGTCGGGTCATGACGTTCAACGTCCGCTACGACACTGCGGCCGACGGGGCGAACGCCTGGGAACACCGTCGAGCGATGGTCGCGAGCGTCGTCCGGTTTCACGCACCCGACATCGTCGGCCTGCAGGAGCCGCTGGCACACCAGTACGACTACCTCCGCGAGCGCCTTCCGGCGTACGCGTGGGAAGCGGCGGGACGGATCGACGGCGACGCCGAGGGGGAGCACTGTCCGCTCGGGCGGCGGCACGAGCGGGTGTCGGCCGAAGAACACGGCACCGTGTGGCTCTCCGAGACCCCCGACGTGCCGGGGAGTTCCTACCCGAGCGCCGGCAAGCCCCGGCTCGTGACGTGGTCGCGACTGCGGATCGACGGGGTCGAAGCAGTCGTCTGCAACACCCACTTCGACCACGAGAGCGATCGGGCCCGCGTGCGAAGCGCCCGACAGCTCAGGACCCTGGTTGGTCACCTCGGCGGCGCGGGTGAGGACGGGAGCCCGTCCCTCCCGGTGGTGGTGCTCGGCGACTTCAACTGCACGCCCGGCTCCGAGCCGTACCGCGTCCTGACCGAGCGGGACGGCGTTCGGGGACTACCACTCACGGACGCGATGAGCGTCTCGGACCACCCTCACCACGGGCCGACGAAGACGTTCGAGCGGTTCGACGGCGCGCCCGACCGCAAGATCGACCACGTGTTCGTCACCGGCGATATCGCGGTCAGACAACACGGCGTCCTCGCCGACCACTGGGACGGCCGCCCGCCGTCCGATCACCTCCCCGTGGTCGCCGAACTGGTGCTGTGAGTCCGTCGACGTCCGTCGGTCGGCCCGCGTCCGCTTCACTTCGCTCGCGCAAATTTTTATACCATCGGGAACCAACCGTCGTACGCCTCCCATTGAAAACGAAGCGGAGGCGAGTAAACCATGAGCGATTTGCGTACCCACGCCGAAGAGATCGTATCGCAGTTTTCAGACCATCTGGACCTCTCGGTCGACGAGGTTGAAGAACGGCTCGACAACCTCGTC
The DNA here is from genome assembly GCF_024228675.1 of Salinigranum marinum. NCBI lineage: Archaea > Methanobacteriati > Methanobacteriota > Halobacteria > Halobacteriales > Haloferacaceae > Salinigranum > Salinigranum marinum. The sequence continues at coordinate 2,755,777 of NZ_CP100461.1, forward strand.
AACGAGTACCGCGTGCCCGTCGAGGAGGCGCGCCGGAGCGTCACCAACAGCTACCTCGACGAGGCGGGCATGGAGCGCGACGACCTCGGTCGTGGCGGCTCGCAGGCCGTGCAGTTGGGAGATATCGACGCGGACGAACAGTGGGTCGACGTCACGGTCAAAGTCGTCGATCTCTGGGAGCCCCGCAGCGACTCCATCTCACAGGTCGGCCTGGTCGGCGACGAGTCCGGGACGAAGAAGTTCGTCGCTTTTACCACCTCCGACCTGCCCGAACTCGACGAGGGCGCCTCGTACACGCTCTCGAACGTCGTCACCGACGAGTACCAGGGCAACTTCTCGATCAAGCTCAACCGGACGACGACCATCACCGAACTCGACGAGGAGATCGAGGTCGGCGACGACACCAGCGAGGCCGAGGGCGCGCTGGTCGACATCCAGTCGGGATCCGGGTTGATCAAGCGCTGTCCCGAGGAGGACTGTACCCGCGTGCTCCAGAACGGCCGCTGTTCCGAACACGGCAACGTCGAGGGCGAGTTCGACCTCCGGATCAAGGGCGTTCTCGACGACGGCGCGGAGGTCCACGAAGTGATCTTCGGGCGCGAGACGACCGAGGAGTTGACCGGTGTCAGCTTAGAGGAAGCGAAACAGCGGGCGATGGACGCGCTCGACACGACCGTGGTCGCCGACGACATGCGCGCCGACGTCCTGGGTCGGTACTACCGGGTGAGCGGCCCGACGTTCGGTCGCTACCTGCTCGTCGACGACTTCGAACAGCTCTCCGCGCCCGCGGCCGCGGATGCGAGTGCCCTGCTGTCCGACGCGAGGTCGATCTGACATGAGCCAGTCCATCCCCACCCGCGAAGTCGCCCGGCGCGTCTTCGCGGGCGAGTTCAACGACGCCAGCTACACGTTCACCGAGAGCGACGACGAGCGCGCACCCGTCTACCTGCTCCTCCCCTCCGGGGAGCGGGCCAACCGAGTGTTCCTCGTCGGGACCCTCACCGAGAAGGAAGACATCGGGGACGACGCCGAGTACTGGCGCGGCCGGATCGTCGACCCGACAGGGACGTTCTTCGTCTACGCCGGGCAGTACCAGCCCGAAGCCGCCGCCGCGCTACGCGACCTCGACGCGCCGTCGTACGTCGCCATCGTCGGCAAGCCGCGGACGTACGAACCCGACGACGGCGACGGCGTCATCGTGAGCGTCCGGCCCGAGTCCATCACCGAAGTCGACGCCGCAACCCGGGACCGCTGGGTCGTCGAGACCGCCCAGCGCACCCTCGAACGGGTTCGGACGTTCGACGACGAGGGTAACCGCTACGCACAGATGGCCAAAGAGCGGTACGACCTCGCGGTCGAACAGTACCGTGAGGAGGCCATCGCGGCGCTACAGAGCCTCGACGAGACGGGCGAACTAGACGAGGCCCCGACGGCGTAACCGTCGGTGCCGGTTCGGGTTTTGTCATCCGACCGACCCTCGGCTAGCACCGCGTCCGCCGGCCGGCGACGGGACCGGTCGCGCCGAGGTCGTCGTGGGAACGAGTCGGTTCGAGCGGTGGAGCCCCGACCGACGGCCCGATGTCTGACGAACCATTAAGTACGAGCGGGCTGCATTCCGTGGTAGAATCAGTCATGGGCAACAAGAACAAAACAATCTCGTTCCGCGTCAACGAGGACTCGTTCGAGACGCTTCGTGAGATCGCAGAGGAACGGGACATCTCGCTGTCCGCCGTCTTCCGCGACTACGTCGACACGCTCGTTGCCCAGGACGGCCAGGTGCGGGTCGTCCCCGAGCACGAACTCCGACAGCTGCAGCAGAGCGAGGACGAGTCCGAGAGCTTCCCGCCGAAGGTGAAGGTGCCGAAGAGCTTCATCCGTGAGCACGAACGTCTCGAACTCGAAGCCGAACACCTCCGCGAGCAGCTGGAAGAGCACAAGGGTTACGTCAACTACCTCCGCGAGCAGTTGGAGGAACAGAACGACGAGGAGGAAGTCATCCAGCTCGAGGACCTCGACGGGGGCGAGCGCGAGGAGCCGTCGTTCCGGCTGGGGTAGTTTTATGACAGTTTTCTGAATAGTCGGGGCTCGGGCGCGTTCGTGACACCGACGACCGACTGGCCGAGCTGAAGCGTCGGTACGGTCCGGAGAACGTGTTCCGAGTGGACCAGAACGTCGAACGGGACGACGAGAAGGATGAGCGTCGTCTCCGTCTTAGCGGCGGCCGGCGAGCGATCGCTTCGCCTCCCCCGCCTCCTGCGCCGCGGCCCGGTTCCCGTCGACCTCTGCGAGCGCCTCGACGGCCTCGAGCGTCCGGACCGACTGGTCGAGAAACGAGAGCACGTCACCGGGGTACGCGTACAGCATGTAGTCGTCGCCCATCACGTCCACGATGGCGTCCGGCCCCAGCCCCTCGGCACGGAGTTCGAGCAGATAGCGGATGAACTGTCGCTCGGGGTAGCCCGTGTAGAGTTGGTCCTCGCTGTCGCAGTCGAGGAAGTCGGTCGCGAAGTCGAGGAGACGGTCACGCGTCGCATCGTCGACCTTCGAGAGGCCCTCGCCCGAGTAGAGCAGTTCGATGGTCGCTCCCTTGAACGCCCCCTTCGGGATCGAGGTGTCGAGCTGTGAGACGATCTGCCTGTGGTTCTTCAGGTAGATCTTGTCGGTGATGGCCACGGTTCGTGATCCACAGTGGTCGCCACGGTGGCAAAAGCGTCCCGCTCCACGGTGGGGGACAGACGGAGAGGCGAACGGGTCGGTATAACGGTGTCGCCGATCCGGGTGACGCGCCCACAGTCGGCCAAACCCGTTGACGCCCCCGCGACAGTGTACACCCGTGTCAACCACGACATCGACGGCACGGCAACCAGGCGTATCGGTCGGAAACTGGAAAGCGGGCGTCGTCAGCGGCGTCGCGGGCGCGCTCGCGATGGGCGCGCTCGTCGCCGCGATGAACCTCCCCACGGTCGCCGTGGCGATCCCCTCGCTGTACACGCTCGCACCGCCACCGAGTCCGGGAGTCGGACTGGTCGTCCACGTCTCGCACGGCGCCGTCCTCGGCGTCGTCTACGCGGGCCTGGCGGGCGCGTTCGGCCTCGACTCGCCGCGAAAACGCCTCGGACTCGGCCTCGTCTGGGGCGTCGTTACCTGGGTTGGCCTCGCGGCGCTGCTCATGCCCCTCTGGCTGAGTGCGGTCGGTTCACCCGCCTCACCCCCGTTCCCGAACTTCGCGATCCCGTCGCTCCTGTGGCACGTCGTCTACGGGCTGGTCCTCGGCGGCGCCTACGTCGCGACCGGAGATCGGCTCTAACCGCCTCCCCGCGCTGAAACGACGGCCGAGACTTCGACCGTCCGATTTCGGGACCGAGGCCTCGGCGAAGCCTTTTGCCACGAACACGACGAGAGGGGTTTCGGTACCGATGGATACGCTTCGGAGATCAATCCTCCCTGGCTCGTCGGGCGTGCTGTCGTGCCGGCCCGCCGTTTGATTATTCGGCCCCACCGAGACTGTCAGAGGCTGCACCCGGAGTGACCGGTGCCGAGCACGGAGGGACGGGTCGATCACTGACAACGATTCATATATTGTACAATTTATTGTCTAAAAAAGAAAATTATTTTTCCGAGTTAGAAAGCATTAACACGCGAACGGGACAACCGACAGTCCATGAGTAGGTCCGACCAGGACTGGTGGCCGAATCAGTTGGCGTTGAAGACTCTCGACCAGAACGCTCGCCAGGTCGATCCAGTGGACGAAGAGTTCGACTACGCCGAGGCGTTCGAGACGCTCGACCTCGAGGCGGTGAAGGCGGACATCGAGGAGGTGATGACGACGTCACAGGAGTGGTGGCCGGCGGACTACGGCCACTACGGCCCGCTCTTTATTCGGATGGCGTGGCACAGCGCCGGGACCTACCGGACCAGCGACGGTCGCGGCGGCGCGGCCGGCGGCAGACAACGCTTTGCGCCCGTCGACAGTTGGCCGGACAACGCGAACCTCGACAAGGCACGCCGGCTGCTCTGGCCGGTCAAACGGAAGTACGGCCGCAAACTCTCGTGGGCCGACCTGATGATCCTGACCGGAAACGTCGCCCTGGAGTCGATGGGGTTCGAGACGTTCGGCTTCGCCGGCGGCCGCGAGGACGCCTTCGAGCCCGACGAGTCCGTCGACTGGGGTCCCGAGACCGAGATGGAGACGAACGAGCGGTTCGACGAGGCCGGGGAGATCCAGGAGGGACTCGGCGCGAGCGTGATGGGGCTCATCTACGTGAACCCGGAGGGGCCGGACGGGAAGCCGGACCCGGTCGCGTCCGCGAAGAACATCCGACAGACGTTCGACCGCATGGCGATGAACGACGAGGAGACGGTCGCACTCATCGCCGGCGGCCACACGTTCGGGAAGGTCCACGGTGCCGACTCCGGCGACAACCTCGGCCCCGAGCCCGAAGCGGCCCCCATCGAAGCGCAGGGTCTCGGCTGGGAGAACGAACACGGCACCGGCAAGGGCGGGGACACCATCACCAGCGGCATCGAGGGGCCCTGGACGGCCGCTCCCATTCAGTGGGACTTCGACTACCTCAAGAACCTGTTCGAGTACGAGTGGGAGCCCCACAAGGGCCCCGGTGGCGCGTGGCAGTGGCGGCCGAAGGGTGCGGACGCGGACGCGATCGACAAGGCCCCGGACGCCCACGACCCTGGCGCTGAGCAGACCCCGATGATGCTCACGACGGACGTCGCCCTCGTCCGCGACCCCGACTACCGCGAGGTCGCCGAGCGCTTCCGCGAGAACCCGATGGAGCTCGTGGACGCGTTCGCGCGGGCCTGGTACAAACTGACCCACCGCGACATGGGGCCGCCGTCACGGTTCCTCGGCCCCGAGGTCCCGGACGAGGAGATGCTGTGGCAGGACCCCCTCCCGGCAGTCGACCACGAGCTGATCGGGGACGAGGAGATCGCCACGCTCAAACAGGAGCTCCTCGATTCGGACCTCTCGGTACCCCAACTGGTCAAAACCGCCTGGGCGTCGGCGTCGACGTACCGCGACAGCGACAAACGCGGCGGGGCGAACGGGGCCCGGGTCCGCCTCAGACCGCAGCGAGACTGGGAGGTGAACGAACCGGAGCGACTGGCGACCGCGCTGGACACCCTGAGACGGATCCAGACGGAGTTCAACGACTCGCGCGCCGACGAGACGCGTGTCTCGCTCGCCGACCTCATCGTTCTGGGCGGCAACGTAGCCGTCGAGCAGGCGGCGGCGGACGCCGGCTACGACGTGACGGTCCCGTTCGAACCGGGCCGCGTCGACGCCTCGCAGGAACAGACCGATCCCGGGTCGTTCGAGGCGCTCAAGCCGACGGCGGACGGCTTCCGTAACTACCGTTCGGACGAGGCGGATCGACCCGGGGAGGAGTTGCTGGTGGACCGGGCGGAACTGCTGAACCTGACGGCTCCGGAGATGACGGTTCTGGTCGGCGGCATGCGCGCGCTGGACGCGAACTACCGGGGGTCCGACCTCGGTGTCTTCACCGACCGGCCGGGGACGTTGACCAACGACTTCTTCGTGAACCTGCTCGGCATGGACACGGAGTGGCAACAGTCCACCGAGTCCGAGCACGTGTACGAGTTGCGCGACCGTGACACGGGCGAACTCGAGTGGAAGGGTACCCGCGTGGATCTCATCTTCGGGTCGAACTCCCGGCTCCGGGCCATCGCGGAGGTCTACGGCTGTGACGACGCGGAGGAGAAGTTCGTACGGGACTTCGCGGAGACGTGGGCCAAAGTGATGACACTCGATCGCTTCGACCTCGATTGATCTAGCTGAGAACCGCCGGATCTGTTCCCAGTTCCCGGTCGGTTCCCAGGTGTGACGTCTCGGTGGTGGGTCGCCACGAACCCCGGGCCGACCTGGCACGTCACGATCGATACGCGCGGTCTCCGCAGTACGACCCCCGAGAGCTGCCACCGATCGAGCGGTTCGACGAGACCGTCCCCCGACTACTCGGGTTTCCGCTGAAACACCCGCCACTGTGGCGCCTCGTCGTCGCGCTCGACGATCGACTCGACCTTCTCCCGACGGAGGTCGTCGAGTAGTGCCGCGGCGTGAGCGACCCACGCCGCGAACAGCCGCGTGAGTTCCCGACGGACGACTTCGGGCTCTCGCGGCGTGTAGACATACACCTGCCCTCCTCGTTCGAGGAGGCGACGGCGTTTCTCGACGACCCCGAGGCCGACGAGGTGGTTCAGGTGGCGCGTGACGACGCTCCGGTCGTAGTCGGTCTCGCTCGCCAACTGGTTCACGGTCAACTCGCCGCCCTCCATGACGCACAGGCAGAGTTCGAGTTCCGTGTCGGACATGTCGAAGACGCTCCGGAGCAGGTCGGCGAGCGACGGTTCTTCGAGCGGCGCGCCGTCGTCGACCGCTTCCATCGGACGGTCACAACAGCGGATCGATCCGGTGCCGACGCCAACGTTCCCACACGAGGCACACTCGAAGAGGTCGGTCGAACCGGCGGACGGTCGCATGGGTCGGCGGTTGCACCGACGGAGTGACATAGCTGTGGCCGCTGTGCGTCGGTCCTACCAGAGAGGCCGCCGTGTGGCGACTCACTCGCCCACCGGTTCCGCCCCCTCGTCGGGGTCGGAGAGCTCACACTCGTCGCCGCGACAGCGTGTGGCCTGTTCCACGGCCGCGAACTCCGGTCCCGCGTCCCCGATGTCGCCGCGCCACGCGAACTGTACCAGAGACGTGGGATCGACGACGAACAGCGCCATCCCCGGCACCCGCCGGTGCCCCTCGAACTCCGGTTCGAGGACGCCGTAGGCCTCCGCGACCCGCCCGTCGGTGTCCGACAGCAGGGGGAACGCCACGTCGTACTCGCGGGCGAACCGCTGGTGGGCGTGGACGCTATCCGCGCCGATTCCCAACACGGCCGTGTCGTCGAGCAGCGTGAGCCAACCGGCGTCGCGGACCGCACACAGCTGTGAGACACACGCCGGATGTAAGTCGAAGGGGTAGAACACCAGGATCACCGACCAGCCGCTGTCGACGTACTCCGCGAGGGCGTGGTCGTCGATCGCGTCGCCCGCGGCACCCGGCAGGGTGAACGCCGGGGCAGTCTGTCCTGTCTGGAGCATGTTCCACGTACGCGGAGTGTGTCGATGAACCTCCTGCGCCCGTGTGTCACGGTCGCACGCGACCGAAATCCGAGTCGTAACGCTTTTTGACTGCACACGACTCTGGCTTTATTGCAGACGCAAGCAACCAGCGCGTCCGGGTTGGGGTAATGGTCATCCTTCAGCCTTGTGGAGGCTGAGACGCGGGTTCGATTCTCGCACCCGGACTTCCAATTCCTTCGGAAACTATGGTTTCAGAGCTTCTGCAGAGGAATCTGTATTCCACAGATTCACAAGAAGCTCTGTATGCCGAAAAGGCTGCCAAGAGTTCTCGAAGGCCATCCCCGCGCCGTCCGTCGATTCCGCCAAACTATCAGGACAAATACAGATATGACGGACGACCTGCCGGACGACATCCCCCTCGTCCACGACATCGACGCGAAGCAGCTGAACCGCCTGCAGATGGAAGACTACCGCGACCATCGCCGAGAAGTCCTCACGTGGCTCTGGACGAGCGGCAGAGTTCCAGCTGAAGGAAAGGGATACAGCCACTCGGTGGTCGAGAACACCGCCTACCGACTCTCGAAGATATATCGATGGCTGTGGGAGCGCGACGGATACACGGCCAGTTTGACGCAGGGTGACGCCGATGCGTTCATCGAGGAGCTTCGCGGGAGGAGCTGGTCGGACGAGAACAAGAACCAGTACGTGAAAGCTCTGAAACGGTACTTTTCGTGGCGTGAGTACGAGAGAGGTGCCGGCGAGTGGGAACCAGAGCAGACCTACACTCCCGGTCAGCAAACCCACCACGCTCGTGACTATCTCACCCTCGACGAACGGCAGCTGATTCGCGACGCCGCCTTGGACTACGCCACGATCCCGTCCTACGACCACGCGTCTGCAGACGAACGTGACCGGTGGAACATCCACCTCGCACAACGCTTCGAGAAGCCGAAACGCGACGTGACACGTGAAGACTGGGAACGGGCGACGAGTTGGAAGATTCCCAGTCTGGTCGCAACCGGTCTCGATGCTGGACTGCGGCCGATCGAAGTCGAACGTGCACGCGTCTCGTGGGTGGACGTGCCGAACGCAGTGTTGCGCATTCCAAAAGAACAGGACAGTAAGGGGACGAACGGCGGCGAGAACTGGACTGTTAGCCTCCGTGAGGACACTGCCCGTCATCTCGAACGGTGGCTCGACGAGCGCAGAACTCGCCCGAAGTACGACAGTCGATCCGAACTCTGGCTCACCAGCCACAGTAATCCGTTCGGGTCGGATGCCCTCAATTACATCCTCGGGAAGCTCTGCACCGAGGCCGGGATCTCGACCGAGAATCGAGATATCTCGTGGTATTCCATCCGACACTCCACTGGAACGTACATGGCTCGTGAAGAGGGTCTCGCCGCCGCGCAAGACCAACTCCGCCACCTGTCTGAACAGACGACGATGCGGTACGATCAGGCACCGCCTGAAGACCGCAGAGACGCCCTCGACAGGATGTGAGTACTGCCCACTCGAATGGCGGGAAAGAATAACAAAAGAGACCATACATTCGACTACATACTATATTGTGAGTGTCAGAACGAGCTGTGCGGGAAACAACACGCGTTTCGGTCGCGAGACACACTTAGACACTGATCGGCTGAACAGTGATCTCTGCGGTCGCGTACTACATTTTCGGCCCGAGCTGAGTCCAGAATCACACCACAGCCACTGTTCCAGTTCGTTCGTGATAATTTTAATTCGTTCTGTAGTAAATTTTTTTGCCTCAGGCGACGTCTGGTGTAGTATGGGAATGAAATTCACCCTCAGCAAGCCCTACCGTGGCTTCGACGCAGAGACCGAATTCGAACAGATCGCCAAATACGGCAGCTGGCACCTCGCGGCAGCCAAACTCGAAGCCGTGGACGGCTCCGACCAGCGCATCGAAGTGACCACCGACGAACTCAAGCAGCACTTCGCCGCATAGCGTCACTGTCTCGTCCGAGATCGACCCGCGAGTGGATTTTTCCAGTGGTACGTAAGCACAGGGGATCGCAGACCTCGCGTGAGACGGCTTCTGAAGCATTATTTGGTGTAGCCGATCTATCTCGTGTATGAGTCCAACAAACCAAAAATCTGTTATTTAATAGGTTACGAAAACTTCTGCTAGTATTACTGGTTCGAAACTCCGGCGACAGGTTGTCGCTATGCTGGGAAGATTCCCCGCCCCTGTGCGTCGCTCACCCACCTTCGACGTCGAGTTCCTCTATCTCGTCGAGGAACGCTGGTCGGTTCGAGTGTTTCTCTTTCAGGCGTACGACGAACGCCTCGAACTCCTCTTCGAACCCCAACTCCCGCATCTCTTCGAGGTACTCGATCACCGTCCGATAGTGTTTCCGGCCCGTCGTCTCGGCGAGGAACGGTTCGAGATGTTCCTTGTACACCTCGAAGTACGTCCTCGGGTCGTGCGCAGAGACGTCTGCTCGATACTCGCTCAAAATCGTGAGTCCACTGTCACCCGCCGTACGCCAGAACGCGTCGTCGGGTTCGTTGCGAGCCGCATCGATAACCGTCTCGAACACCTCCTCGGTACGTCCCTCGCGCAGATAGAGGTCAGTCAGGCGACGAACGTATGACTCCTCGAACTCGGCTTCGAGTGTCGTCACGACCTCCGCCCACTGCTCGTCCGAACAGAGCGTTCGCAACTCCTCGTAGTGTGTCCAGTCGCCGGTCTGCAGGAACAGTTCCCGCAGGAGCGCCTTCCGTCGGTCTGGGTCGAACTCGGCGTACGCGTCGATCAGGAACCGGCGGATATCTGCGGTGCGCGAGAACGCGTCAACGCCGTCTCGCCAGCCACGACGAAGACACTGATGGTCGAAGCCGTGTTCGAAGAGATAGCCAGCGAACGGGGAATCAGCGTCGACGAAGCCGAACAGCGGTTCCTCGCCGAGGAGCGCCCTCACATCGTACTCGGACGTGTGGCCGAACCCAAAGAGGTCGCCGGCGTCATCGCATTCCTCGCGAACGATGACGCGTCGTTCGTCACGGGTGCGAACTACCGTGTCGACGGAGGTTCCGTCGCCAGCATGAGCCTCTGAGGTAGCTACACGATGGCCCCGATAACGCGACTACGCTGACGAGGGGCAGTCCTCGTTGTGGCCGGACGCCTGCGTCACCCCAGTTCGGCAGCCACAGTATCGTGGTCGTTCGTCGTGAGTTCGAGCCAGTTGCCGTCAGGATCCGTGAAGTAGAGCGAGTACGAGAGGTCATGGTCGACCACGTCGGCAGGGGACACTGGCTCGCCGTCACGGTTGGTCAGGTCAAGCGTATCCAGCCGGTCGACGAACGAGAGGAATCCGGCAGCGTCCGTTTGGAAGGCGATTCGATGAGGACTCACCGCCTGTCCGCGGGTCGCCGTCTCCCGCTCGAACAGGGCCAATTTCGTGGTGTCGTCGACTGACAGCACCAGTGGCCCCCTCCCGGTCGCCCACCATTCTTCGAAGGACACGTCCGGCGCCAGACCCAGCACGCGCTCGTACCATGCTGCGGCGTCGTCCCAATCGGCGACGAACAGTTCCACATGGTCGATGCCTGTGACCGTGCCATCTCGAGACATACCGTGGATGTAGCTCGGGGACGTGTAATAGCACCGGGGACTGAAATCAACGTTTGCGCTATCCAGACGATGATTTGGGATGGACGGCGAGTAAACGGGGAACAAGCAATCTCACGCACACCGATAGCGACGCGCTGGCCTCTGGGGAGATGACCGAGCGCATAGAGGTGCTTCGTCTCACGACGGAAGTCCGAACGGGCGGATTAGCCGTCCATCTCACCCTATTCCAGCACACGTTTCGGTACCCCTCCATGGTCGGGACGGGAACCGGTCTTGTTCCGGTTGAATGTCGAGACGAGACAGCAGACGGACGGAGCATCGCTCCGGTACCGCTCGAACAGTCTCGACCGCGCTCGGCGGTTCACACCGTCGGTATGCATAAGAGACGACGGATCTTCACCGGGCAGGCCAACCAACATCTCGGTCATCACTCGCGTAGACTAATAGACACGGACAAATCCAGTGAAACAAAGAAGACACGTCACCCCCACTTAGCAGACTTTCGCCGAGGAACTACGCCGAGACTGGCTTGGGTTCGATGACGTTCCACGCCGCTGGAAGCATCGCGTGCATCCGAATCACTTCCTCGGGGGCCTCGGTACAACTGCACGCCAACACTCCATCAGGGGTGATTTGAACCTCCCCACATTGCTCACACGCGATAGTAGTGCTTCTAATGTTCATTCGTTCTGTTTGAGTTCAAGTTGTCAAGTGGTTTCAAACACTCGTCCAAGGAGGACACCCACTTGACCATTAATCGCCAAGGGCGGAACCTGCATCCACCACGAGTTGGTACTCCTCGTCGTAACCGTCACCACCTTGGTCAGGGTGATGTTCGAGGAAGTACTCCGCACGGGCCTTGCGAATCTCGTCTTCCGTGGAGGTTTGGTCGACGCCATCGAGAACTTCAACCACCTCGTTCATGTCCACATCGTCCTCGTCCCCGTCACCACCGTAGATCGTGGATTCAATTTCAACGACGGTCTCGGCCCACATCTCGTACCACTCGTCACCAATGTCAGACGTACTCTTGAACTCGATAGCTCGGATTGCACATGTAGTGACTCCAAATGGTTCGATGTCCGTCACTTCACTGAGCAACACCGCCAACTTGTTCACCACGTGTGCAGCGCCACGCATCTGTTCATCCGCCGTCATCGACTCCGAAACGCGCCGACTCGATGACTTCGTCTTTAGAATCTTCTCCACGGTTTCGCGGATAATCTGCCATACGTCGATAGCCCACGCGTCCTCGTCAACGTAGACACCTCCTTCGTCCCAGTCCTGCTGGCGCAACGCCCACGAGATGAACCCACGAACGTCGTCGGGGTAGATCCCCTCGTGAGCCACCTCGGACGGGTGATCGACCGATGCCGCCTTGCACAGCACCTCGTCGTATGCATCGTCGCCGACGATGCGGTTGTCCTCGGACGGGTGTGGGCGGATAAGTCCCTCGCGCACCATGTCCTTCCGGTAGTTCCTCGCCGTCTGTTCCGACAGTCCCAACTCACTCGTGATCATCGACTCGATTTCGTCCCAGTCCACACACGCGTCGAACAGCACGTCGTGTTCGAGCCGATAATTGATCATCCCGCGGAGTGCCGGCAGTAGATCGCCCTTGGTGTGTGCCACGATATCCGACTTCCGAGTGTGGATCTCGGCCACTGTCTCGGGATCGATACACACGTCGTGGTGCATGTCCCCTGACACGGACGCCATTGTCTCTTCCGTCTCGGCGACTTCAGGTGGCTTACCGTCATTCTCGCCGACGGGCACGGGCTTGTTCGACGACTTCGTGCTCAAGTTGTCGCCACTCCCGTCGTCCTCAGGATCCGGCTGAGATTTTGTTTTTGGGACGTCCTCGTCGGAGCCGGGAGGGGTACCCCTCAGCATCTCCATTATCTCACATTGGTTCTCGAGAACCTCGCTGAGTCGGTCACGCCCTGCATTACCGCCTAAGGAGCCATAGTCGTCCACGAGGAACTGTCCATCCTCGCTGATGGTCGAAGCTTCCTGAAGCCGTCGGAGAGCCTCATCAAGAACGTCAACTTTCGCTAGGTTCGTCTTATCAGATACCTCATCCGCATAGTCGTGGAGGTCTTCGTCAATTCGTACCGTGTAGGCACGTCGTTCGCCCATTCGCACCAGATTGTATATGTCTCGTACACATAACCGCCTCGCCCCGGCATCAAAAACTCCTAACGAACCAACACAAACTAACAAACTGTATACGTAATCAGTAGTAGTAGTAGAGTCCTGAGTTGGCGAGAGGATAGACTGGGAGTGGGGACGTGGAGAACGAGGGTTTGAGGGCTTCTTCCGACGGTATTGAGAGAGCCTTCCCCACCCCTACGACTCCCGAGAGAACCGGCATAAAAATAAGATCTAGACGAAGTTCTGTAGGTATCGAAAGTGACGACCATCGAACGGCGGCTGCCGACACCCGATCAATACATCGGCATCGTACGACGCGACCTGCGTGCAAGATTGAGCGATCGGTGCAGTACCCGCGGGGATGACCGTCATCTGCGCCCGCCGACACGTGTCTTGGCGTCCTTTCTCGGGCTTCGACGTGTTTCACCGCCGTGTTGACCGTAGACGACCCGCGGCGGCGTGATGGACGTGTCTCGGCGTTCTGTAGTCAGATTGTGGTTAGTCTCTTCTGTCTTCGGTACCATCTCGGAGTCATTGGATATGGATGACGGCCGAGAGACAATACTCGTCTTTGTTGTTCGGAGTCCCGACGATGACACCTGCGTTTCGACCTCCGTCGTGGGCGCTTCCCTCGGCGACGACGTTGAACCCGATCTTGCGCGGTGAGGTCTCGAGTACCTTGTCCTGTCCTTCATGGAGTGCTGGATCCCGTGGTAGCCTCCGGGAACCACCCCTTCATCGAGATGTAACCTCTGTTCGGCGATGAAGTGGAACCTCATCGGCTGTCAAGACATCATAAGAACTGCTAACGACAATTTCCAACGATCTTGAAGTGGCAGAGCGACGAGATCGGCGGCACATCGGGGACAACTGGCGTCGGAACCGAGACGTATGCGAGACGATCGGGGATGTATTCAGAGACAACCAACCGGCGTACACGCCCTTAGGGTGTCGCCTTTCACACAGGAGACAGATGGTGATGCCACGGGTGGCCCCATCAACGGGCCAGTGGCGGATCTGGGGGAAGTCATTACCGCCTGTACTTGCGAGCGGGTGAACGGGTATCTAAATGTTTGTCATATGGTTCGTCAAGAGCATTTACGCCCAGTGACCGCGTTCCCCAGTGGGACACCTCTCACACGGGTAGTCGTGTTAAGACAGATATGAGTTGAATTTAGTTATCACTCATGCGTATTCTTATAATAACTGTCTCGATCGAGATACGGTATTTGTCGAATTGATCCGAGGAGGTGGATTGTATCTTGTGCCGATATTCTCCCCGGCGAAGTATTCAACATACGGGCACCAGACTACCAACCATCTGATGCTCTCACTCGACCCGCTCGTCGACAACACAGACGGAACCCTCGAGGACGCGTACAAGAAAGTCATCCCCGAGTGCGAGGAGATTCGGATCGCAACGGGCTACTTCTACATCTCAGGGTTCGACCTCATCAAAGACGAGCTGGCAAATCTCCGCGATCCCTCGGAGATGGAGTATGCACCGTTTCGCATCCTGATGGGTCGAAAGATGCCTTGTTGAACGCAAGACAGCGTCGGGGTGGGGTTGCTGATCTACAATTTTACGGCGCTAAAGACGGCTTCTCGCCCTCAGAAGATGCAGTAGCTGTCACTCACAGCGGTTGCTGATGAGTCAAAACTATGGTACCTTGCTCCATTGTTCCGGTGACGGCGGCGATGCCTCTCCCGGATACGTCCGGAGAAGGGGAGCAGACGGCGAGCCCTAACTCGCCGCCTGCGTCAGGTTATGCACGATGCACTTGCGAGTCAGCTCCCGGAACTGGCCATGCCAGCTCCGGGAGCGGAGCTTCTCGCCGTCGTCTTCCTTCAACTGCGAGAAACCTGTCTCGCTCATCCAGCGTTGGTTGTAGTCCTCGTTCATCCGGGCGTTGTGGGCCTTCTGCAACGGTGTCTGCTCCCTGTGCTTGATCAACGGTCGCGTTGAGTTGGAGCGACACTCCTCGCGGAGGTCGCTCCACGAATAGTTCGCATCAGCAGACAACACACGCAGGTCTTCCGCGTTCCGGCGGAAGACCTGCATCCCGATGTGGCCGTCCCAGGCTTTCTTCGTCGTGAAATGAACGTCCTTGATCGCCAGCGAGTTCACGTCGATCAAGATCGTCGTCTTCATCGACTGGAACGAGTAATTCGCGCGGTCGCGGTAGTGGTAGCTGGTTTGATCGCGCTGGAAGCCACTCGCGTCAATCGCGGCTTCACCACTCCAGCCCGCCTGCTCCGCCGAAGCGCGGAGCAGGCGGCGCAGGTCACGCATCCGGTACTCTTGTTCCCACCGGCAGAACGAACTGTAGTGCGGTGCCTCGTCAAGTTCGAACACGGCGAGGACACCGGGCATCTCGTTAAGATAGTCTTCAGTCTCACGGAGGCTCTTCTCCAACTCGACGCGGTACAGAATCAAGGCGATCTGCACCCATTTCGCGTACCCGCCCGCGCCGTCCGGCGCGGCGGGTACTTCCGGGTCGTCAACGTGCTGTTTGGCAAGATCTCGACACATCCGTGCTAGCCGTCTGAGCGATGCCATATCGCCAGACGGCGTCCAATTACGGGTTAGCGTGACGGAATCTTCCCGTGAGAGCGTCTGAAGCTGCCGTTAGTCGACCGCAAAACAAGGCATCGAAAGACCAACCGACAGACGGCCGACGAGATCACCGAGGGACAAAGTCTCCACGAACGGTTCCAGCAAGAGCTGGAAGATGACATCGCCGAATTGAACAATGCCCAGCTCGGTCGACTCGACCGACTCCGAGATTTCATCGCCGACGGTCTCGTCGATGTACGTGTACGGAATCCCGAGCAGGGCTATTTCCACGCCAAGGGCGCATGCTTCCGGGGCGTCGTCGACGACCCGAGCATCCGAGAGGGAGACACCGACCGCCGAGCCAGTGTCACGATCGTTGGATCGTCCAACTTCTCACAGAGCGGCCAACGCCACAACATCGAGCTCAATCTCACGAGCCAAGAACGCGGTGACGTCGAGGCCTTCGAGGAGTGGTACGACAATCAGTGGGCCAACGCCGAGGGCTTCAGCGAGGAGATCGTCCAGCTCATCGAGGACAGTGATCGGTATCAGGAGTGGAAGGAACGGAAAGAGCAGGGAGCCGATGACGAGGAGACACAGGCGACTGTCGGAACGTACATCGAACCGTTCGAGATGTACAAGCTCCTCGCGTACGACGAACTGAGCGGCAACGTTGGAACGCGTGACAGCCCTCTCTACTACTTCCAAGCGCTCGGCTATGAGAGCGCGAAAGAGAAGCTCTCGCGCTACGATGGCTGTATCATCTCGGACTCGGTCGGCCTCGGGAAGTCCTTCATCGGGAGTGAGCTGCTCTACGACTACCGGCAACAAGGTGACCGATGCCTACTCATCGTCCCGGCCAACCTGACCGACCAGTGGCGCGACCTCCTGCAGGACGCGACCGACGAGGACGGGAATCTGTACTTCGGGCTGGACGTCGATGGGACGCATCTCGACGTCATGAGTATCAGCAAGTTCCAGAATCTCTCGTACGAGGCGGTGCAGGAACTGAACGATGCGTTCGACGTGGTGCTAATCGACGAGGCCCACCGATTCCGCAACTCCGGTCGATGGCGACCGAATCCCGACCACGATGACGACTACAAGGGGACGCGTCGTCACGCCAATCTCCGGCTGCTCCGCAATCAGACGATGATCATGCTGACTGCGACGCCAATCAACAACTCCGCGACCGACTTGAAGAATCTTATCGGGTTGTTCACCAGCGCGGAAGAGCTGATGAACAAGGCCTCACTGGACTTCTCGGCGTTCGACAACTACATCGAGAAGTCAGAGCAACGCAAGCGAATTGCAGCAGGGAAAGAGGAAGTCACCGACGAAGAGCAACAGAAACTGACCGAGCAGCTGCAGCGCCACTCGGCAGAAATCTCTGAGATTCTGAACGATGTGATGGTGCTTCGGACACGTAAGCACGTCAAGGAGACGATCAAGGACGACGAGGACTTCGAGATGAGCTTCAAGCCCCCCACGCTCTCCAAGGAGCAGTACAGTCTGCCGCCAGCCTACCAACCCATCTATCGGATGCTCCCCGACGTGATGGACGCGCTCCACCTCCCGCACATCACGATCCGAAACCCGCAGGCAGGCGGGACGCTGAAGGCACTCTATAAGTTGAACCTTCTGAAGCGACTGGAGTCTTCGACGTACGCGTTCGTGCAGTCGATTCAGACGCTCCACGAGAGCGAGCGCGCACTACTGGGATTCCTCGATGGGCTCCCCGACGAGGAAGACATAGACGTGTTGCGGGCCGTTCAGGACGACGACGCGTCGGCGACGATCGACGACTTCGTCGAGGGCGCAGATGCTGCGGAGGACTTGGAGCAGTCACTCGAGGAGTTCGGGTTCGACACCGGGGCACTCCGCGCAGATGGTGGCGATGATGACCGAGGTGACCAGCTCGAACTCGCGGACGCGACCGTCGGTGAAGTGAAGCAGTACATCCGCGAAGACTTGACGCTACTCGCGTACTTCCTCTCGCGGTTTATCGGTCGGGTCGCCGAGGACACGGGCGGGGTGGCCGATGCCGAGGTTGAGCTAGAGCAGTGGCTGGCCGAGCATGGGGCGGCCGTCCTCCCGGACGTGCCCGAAGACGACCCGAACCCGACGCTCTACCCGAGCAGTGATCTGTCGGAGGCTGACACAGCCACGCTCGACTTCTACGAGGCGGTGTTTGCACTCCGTGCGTTCCGTGACCCCAAAATCGACCGGTTGACCGAGGTGCTGAACGGCCACCAACAGAAAGTTCTCGTCTTCACCCAGTACCGAGCGACCGCAGACTACGTCCACCGCACGCTGATTGAGGATCCCGACTCGCCGTTGACCGATGCAAACAGTGCCGTGGTGAAGGGAGGGGACGAGAACAAACAGGACATCATCAAGCGGTTCGCGCCCGAGGCATCTGGCTATCAACGAACGCTCGCGGAGAGTGACGAGACAGAGCTGGAGTACGTCGTCGCCACGGACACGCTCAGCGAGGGGGTCAATCTGCAGGACATCGGAGTCGTCGTCAACTACGACCTCCCGTGGAATCCGATGCGGATCGTCCAGCGGGTCGGTCGCATCGACCGCATCGGGTCGACGGCCGACAAGCACGTCCACAACTTCTATCCGGACGGAGACATCGAGGCGGCGATCAAGCTACTGGAGCGGCTTCAGGCGAAGATCGACGACATCGCGCTGATCGTCGGGAAGGAGAACAATATCCTCGATCCGAACGAGGACGCCGTGTTGGAGCGGGCCGGCGTCGAGACACAGAAGACCATCGGGGAACTGGAGGTCGAAGAGATCGAACGATCGCTCCGTCAGTCACGCGAAGTGGACGACTACAACGAGCTGGACGACACCTCGAAGAATCCACTCCTCCGAAACGCCGGGAGCGACGAGAGCGCGGCGTTCGAGCGATACCTGCTCAAGCAGGAACTCGACGAGGATTACGACCTCGAAGCGGACGACTTCGAGTTCGCCGAGGACTACTTCGACGACAGTCCGGGCGAGCGCGAAATGCTGTACACGAACGCCGTGGATCACGACTCCGGCCCACGACCGGGCGTGTTCGGGCTGGCGCATCTCTGGTTCGAGGATGAGGAGACCGGTGAGACCGAACCCGCACCGCTGGGACGCGTGCGTCGCGCGTTCTACTACAAGCCGTTCTCAGGGGAGGTCAAGGAGCGACCAGTTCGGCACTTGGGCATCGAACCGAACACGGTCGGCGAACCAGTCGAGGGCAACACTGACTCGGTGCTGTCGAACCGAGGTGTAATAGAAGAGCATCTGGAAGCCCGACTCGAAGCCATCCGTGAGGGGCAGGTCGGAGCGGCGTTCAAACAGGGCGAACAGCTCTCGAAGGAACAGGAGACCATACTGGACTTCGTGAGCCACTACTTCGTGCCGAACTACGGTGACGGGAGCGCTCCCCACGACAACCACGAAACACTCGGTGAGTGGGCCACTGCGCTCCACGACCGACTGAACGAGGTGAAGCTGGCCAACACGGACGAGGATCGAATTCTCAGGGAGACGTTCCGACATCACCCCGAGTACGACTCGTTCACCAAGTGGCCACCCGAGGAGTTCCTCGCCGAACTCGACGCGTTCCTCGAAGAGAACATCGAGGCCTCGTCAGAGTATCAGGATACCCTCGTCGGCGAAAGTTCGGTTCAGGCACGTCTCGTCTGTTGGGGTGTCGTCGGTCGGTAGTCACTCCCGACGCTCGAAATACATCTCGCCGTAGTTCTCTCGACCGGGGCCGGTGTAGTAGAACCCCTCCAGAACATCTTGTGGCCCATTGTGCTTGAGGGACAGGTCAGCAGTACCGTCGTGTGATGCCATCGAAGGTTCGGTGTCTGCCCCGGGTTTGTTCCCGTATTGGTACGTCAAACTCGGCCACCGACCATCCTTGGTTAGCACCGTCGCACCGGTGCTGTCTGATTCGGAATTGTCTGTGGAGAGATGGATGCCGATTTCTCGCCACGTTTGCTCGATGTGTAGCGACGCTGCAACTCGTTGCATATCTGCCTCGGGAGCGTTCGACTCGTGGAGTGCTGACTCCGGAATGTCACCGCCATACGAAGTCATGATGTAGCCATCCCACTCTCCAGAGAAATCCGGCGATTTGGAGGCACCGGTTACACGAGAGATCTTCGTCTTCCACACCTTCTGGCTGAAACCCTTCGAGAGTATTGTGAATGCGACACCCCACGAGATCGTACCACCTGCGAGGGCTGGGACACTACTCGCAAGCAGAGATGTTGCTTGACCGATCCAGACAATCAAAAACCACGAGACGACTCCCAGAAGGCCGTAAACCACGATTCTGTTGTCGTTGTCGGTCGAATACGTGTGCATCAGACTAATCCTCCTCGTAGAGGGTGCGAGCTGCTCTGACGAACTCTTCCGCTTGGTCGGTGTTCCACTGTGTCGATTTCTCACCGAAGAGCGGGCTCATTCCGTGTTGCACCGTGTAGTCCGGAAATCCCCCCTCAGCTGCTGACTCAAGCTCTTCGAAGACGCCTTCGATCCGGTCTCGGATGTCCCCATGGGCGATAGTGGACACCTCCACGTTCGAGAGAAGGCACTCGACGAAGTACGAGGGGGCATCCTCTTTCTCGATGGTACCGTTCGCTACGAGTGTGTTCCGGAAGTTCTTGAGAACCCGAACGGTCGACTTGTAGTTGCCGGCGCACCAGCCGTTGTATTGCTCGCCCATTATCCGGTGCCGCCGAGGGAAGTTCACCACCTTCGTCCCTTCGGCAGTCCAGAACACGATGCCCTTCATATGGTTCCCGGACTGCCGAGGCCAGAACCGTCGGTACTGGAGACACGGAACCACGTCGGCACCGAGTGGGAGGTCTTTAGAATCCACTTCGATGGCTTTGTCGCCCCGTTCGACACTTCGGGTACCGTACTGTGCCTGAAGGGTTCGATAGACACCCTCGGCATGCTCCTCGAACATCTGCCGTGGATTTTGGGTCGGAGCGTGTTCGGCCGAGGTTTCGGGTGTGTCCGAGAAGTCGGCGTGGTACTTGTCTGTCCGGATGACTAGGATATCTACGTCTCCGGAATCGTACACCATCGTCGTGTTCCGATATGATCCTTGGAGATAGGTGGCGAACTCAAGCCCGTCGCTGACACCCTCCAGACGCCCCTCTTCGAGTTCGTCCCGAATTGCGCGCTGTGTGTCTCGCGCTTCGTCTTGATCAGCCGTTTCGGCCTTCGTCCACCGCTCCAGTTTCCTGCGCTCGATCATGTGAAGAGACGGCGATTGTGTTGGTCGTACCAGTCGTTCCACATCGTTCCGAGGTGGGTGAGCATCGTCATGGCCGAGTCGACGTCCCACTGGGTGTTGCTGGTGCCGAACAGGGGTTCCATCTCGGACACCTGATCGAACGTCGTTAGGTCGGTGCTGTCGGCTTGGAGATGGTCGAGAATCTCCTCGAACCGGTCGCTTCGCTTCGACCGCCGTAGGATGCGCTCGGGGACGTTGTAGATGAGGCACTCGATGAAGTATGATGGAGCATCGATGCGGTACGGGGACTCCCACTTCTCGTTGAAGTAGTCGCGTGCGTTCTTGAAGATCCGAACCGTCTCTTTGAAGTTCGCGTGTTGCTCCGTCCCGTTCTGGTAGTGCATCTTCGGGAAGTTGACGATGCGCTCGGTGCTGTGCCGAGGACTGAATGCCATCCCGTGGTCGATGTCCGGTTCTCCATTCGATGGGTACGACCGGTAGATTCGGTAGTCTCGACAGGGCACTACGTCAACATCGACTGGCAGTGGCCCGTCGTTGATCTCGATGGCCTTCCCGTCCCACACCACCGGCTTCGATGTCGTGCTGTTGAAGCGGGTTTTCAGGGTGTTGAACACGTCCTTGCGGAAGTCTCGATACGTGTAGTCTGCATCTGTGGTGTCGCGATCGTACCGGGCTTGTTCCTCGGAGTCGAGGTTCGACGTATCGGCCAGCCACGCCGATTCGAGTTTGACGACGACGTCGACGTCACTCGATCCGTAGGTGTGGGTGTCGTTCTTGTATGACCCCTGCAGGAACGTATCGAACTCGATGTCGTCAGGTAGTGACGACCGATCCATCTCGAGAGCGTTGATGATGCGCGTACGTGCAGTCGCCGACCCGGCATCCGCTCCTGTGCCCTTCCAGTCGTCGAACTTGGAGTTCGGAATACTCACCGGCAGGAGCACCCCCCAGATTCGAGGGCGCTGGCGTGGGTCTGCGTTCGTTCAGTGGATGAAGGTTGTTCTCGTGACATCCATTTTGATAGTGGAAAGGAACGTTCATAAGGGATACGTAAGCGTGGTGAAAGTGAAATAATAGCATATTTCTCGTTCGCGTCCGGTGGTTTCCACAGGAATCTATAGGGGGTTCAGCAGCCGATCTGGCCGGTTATGATAGAACGTTTATCAGACAGAAACGCTGGATGCCCGAATCAACGACGGTGATATGGTTACTCGAAGGGGCCCTCTGCGGCGAGGAGGTCGAATTTCTCGAACACCATGTCGAAGTACTCCTCGGTCATGATTCGAGGATTGGACACGCGGTGGAAGTCGTCGAGGACGAACTCCACGTCTCGCCGTTCGAGTCCATACGCGTGGAACACGGCGGCGTCGATCTCCGCCTGTAACTCCCGCCGCTTGCGGTGGTCGGTCGCCGGTTCGATCCCGCCGAGTCGTTCGCGCATCTCGGCGAACTCCTCACCGTAGCAGTTCAGGCGAGCAGCGCGTTCGGCGATGTAGTGGAACCAGTCGTCTCCCTCGGTGAGACGGGGCATCTGAGATTCGAGCAGCTCCCGCTTCACGATGTGAGTCTCGACCTTCGTTCGCATCAGGAAGTCGAATGCTATGCTGTTCAGTAGTCCTGTGGCCGCAAACAGCTCGTGGTCGGTGAACCGCCGTACGTAGGGTGAGCGAATCGGAGCTTCCGAGAGATGCTCCTCCTCGGGCTCGATAGCGAACGGTTTGAGCGTGTTAATCGTGTGGAGGCAAATGACCTCCTTGGGAAGCACGGTCGCAATGATCGTTCGCTCGTCACGCGACCGAGAGACGTCCCTAATACCAATTCGATACTCGGTACAGTCAAGGAGCACGTCTTCTTCCTTGAGTCCGTGGCCGCGATGCTCTTCAAGAAGCTCATCCACGAACTGAACCTGTGACTGACTCGTCTCTGGGCCTCCAAAGGCCTCGTAGATTGAACGCTTGAGATGGCCACGATTGAACTTCTTCTCTCGGACTCGATACTGTGCGCTGTTTGGGGGGTCGTACATCCCGCGGCTCCAGTACTTGGGCCCGTCCAAGCTCTCTGCGTGGGAGTTGTCGTACTCGAACTGATGGATGTTCTTCCCACCATACACCGGATAGTCTGCATCTTCGGGTGAGGTCTGTAGTCTGTCCTTGTCCGTCGACTCAACGAACTCCTTGGTGAGTACATCTACTGACCACGCGTCCTCAACGTCCTCATCCAAGGAAAGCTGATTGACCACTTTCTCTAGGACGCTAACCTCAATTTGGGAAGTGATGGAGGGGAAGATTCTCCCCTCAGGAGAGTAACTGACAAGGACGTCACGTGGGATGCTGGCCGCTACCTCCCCAATCCGGTACACAACATCCATGTCGCGCTGGTTGAATATTCCTCGAAGTTCGGACGTTCTCCCTCCATATTCGAAGGTTAAGATGGCGAATCGGTACCGATCATCGATGGCCTGATAGTGATTAAGACGAATCTTTACCAGTAAGATACGGCCAGATGTTTGGTTCGGTGATTGCGCTCAGTCCTCGTGGAATGTAGTCTTTCAGCGTCGAGAGATCTGGAATAAGACGGTACTTGAACCACTCCTGCAGCTGGTCCCAGCAGCCTTCGACTGCGTTCAATTCGGGGAGTTTTGACGGAAAGTACCAGACGTCGAGATCGTCACCGCGGAGGCACGCGACCGAACTGTCTCCGACAGTTTCGGTCGCTCGGTCTCCGCTGACGTGCTCCCAGAGATCTCGCGCCCAGAAGTAGCCTGCCCGGTCAAGAAACACCACTAACTCGTCACCGAAGCGCTGTTTCAACGCCTCTAACAGTCGAATCCCGTGTTTCCGTGTGAGATTCTCTTCTGTCCAGCAGAAGAAGCTGTCACCGTCGTCGGTGACAGCGCCCAGCACTGTCACCGACTTCCAAGAAGTTGCAGTCTCTATCGTCGGATTCGAGCCGATCGGGAACCAGCCACGCCGCTGGACGGTTCCGACGTGTTTGGTAAACTGGTCGACGACAACGACCGTTTTTTCACTCAGTTCGGGCCGTTTTTTTCGACTGTCTCCTGGAATTCAGCCTTCTCCTCAGGATCTGCCTCATGGTGTTGAGGCCGTGCTGTCCGCAAGGACAGCCCGGCCTCTCTCAACAACTCGTAGGCGTAGTTCTCGTGGTATTCAACACCGTACTCCTCTTTGACGTGGTGAAGCAGGAGCTTGGCTGACCACGCTTGCTGATCGTAGCCGAGTTCAGTTGGCGGCTGTTGCAACTGTTCGAACAGCTGCTCACGGTCTTGTCCCTCGATCTTTGCTGGGCCTCCTGGGCGAGGAGCGTCGTAAGGAGCTTGCTCGATCGGTTCTTCCTCGAACCGATCAAGCCAGTTGCGGATCGTTTTCTCGACGACGCCGTGGCGGTCAGCCAGCGTCTCCAGTTGATCGCCCTGCTTGCGCCCGATCGCCGCGAGAACACGTTCTCGCGGCTTCCCTTCGTCTATCTGCTCTTTGAGCTCGTAGAGTTCCTCAAGCGTAATCTCATCGAGCCGACCCATTACCAACTCTATTATGTCGACCGGTAAATAACCTCCTTAATCACTATGAAAGATGCCCTTGTTCTCGAAGCCGATGAGGTTCTCCACGTCGGTGTGATTCAGTAAGTGCATCCGGAGGTCTTTGCCCATCACTCCACCGAAGATGGTACCGGGAAGAAGGAGACTCACCTTCACACCGTCTCGAGAGAGCTTGAAGACTCGCTCCAGAAAGAGAGCTGACAGCTCGTTCTTCGTCGGCATCGTGCGACCACCGACCACCGGCGACTGGAGTTTGTAGGTGTCCCCCTTGGTGAAGAAGTCCGCTCGGGTCTCCATCGAGTCCTGATACGCTTCCCACTCTTGTGCGATGTCAGGCTTGGAAAGCAGATCCTCCATCACCTCATCCTTCTCCTCCGAGGGATACATGCGGAACTGCTCGTCGTACCGGATGAAGAAGTCGTCACGGTTCGCGTAGAGCATATCCCACGGCGGGTTCCCGATGAACACGTCGAAGCCGCCCTGCTCGAACACGTCGGCGAACTCTAACGGCCAGTGGAAGGGCGACCACTCTCGGAGTTCCTCGATAGTGATGTCGTCGAAGCCCGCATCTTGGAACTCTCCTCGGAGGATGTCGTCGAACTTCTCACGATGCTCTTCGATCCGAGCTTCTGCCTCTTTCCGCCACTTCTGTGCCTCAGCACTCGTCTCGGCACGCTTGTGTTTCTTGATGGCCTCCTTGACGTCCTCGAAACGTGCTTTTCTCTCCCACGCGTCTAGCTCGCTGTCCCCGTCTTCGTTGCTCTCGATGACCGCATCCACCTGACCGATGAGGCTGTTCCCCTGTCGGATGTTGAAATCGATGTTCGGCAGTGGCTCAACCTCACTTGGCTCGTCTTCGATATCGGCGACCATCGAGAGCCACAGGCGGAGCTTGCAGATTTCGACAGCACCCTCGTCGATATCGACCCCGTACAGGTTGTTCAGGATGGCCGAGCGCTTTGCGTAGAGGGAGGTTCCTCCTCTCCCTGTCTCGATCTCCTCCAGTTCGTCACGCGTCTTGTTCTCCAGCTCCCAGCCCTTCCCCTCGGCGTCGAGCTGCTGGAAGAACTCGATGCACTGCATATAGATGTCCAGCAGCACCTCCTGTGCGGCGAGCAGGAACGCCCCACTCCCGACCGCCGGGTCGAGGACGCGCATCTCCGTCAGCACGTCGTGATACAGCGTTTCGACGTGACGCGTCTGGACGTTCTCGGTCGGAACCTGCGCTGTGACTGCTCCACCGTCTGCGAGGGCCTCTGCACCGGTATCAGCGTCCACGGCGGAGAAGCCGAACACGTCGTCG
Organism: Salinigranum marinum; assembly: GCF_024228675.1. NCBI lineage: Archaea > Methanobacteriati > Methanobacteriota > Halobacteria > Halobacteriales > Haloferacaceae > Salinigranum > Salinigranum marinum. The sequence goes on from NZ_CP100461.1 coordinate 2,781,321, forward strand.
ATCTCCTCGTACTCGGCGTCGACAGCCTCGTTGAGCTGGTCGAGAAGGTACGGGTGGATCGTCCGCCGGGCCATGAACCCGGTGATCTCCTCGGGCGTGTAGTACGCCCCCATCTCCTTTTGGTTGACCGTCTGCTCGAAGATGTGGCCGAGGATGGCCGGCGAGAGGTTCTTTGGGTCGACGATGTCGAGCCGTTCGTCCACGTTCCAGTTCCAGTCCGAGAGAAAGTCGAGGATCTCGCCGAACAGTTCGTTGGTGCGCTCCGACGAGTCGCCCAGCCGTGGGTCGTCGAACTCCTCCTCAACCGGATTCTTCGAGAACAGGCCACCGTTCAGGTACGGGAGACTCCCGAAGTCGGGGTTCTGCTTCCCCTCGGCGAGCATCTCGAAGAAGAGCGGATGGTAGAAGTCGTCGTACACGTCGCCACCCTCGGCGACGACGTCCTCGTGCTTGTCGTGGAGGTACTCCACGTCGCGGTCGAGCAGGCGTTTCTCTTGGATGAAGTAGAGGAAGATCATCCGGTCGAGAACGACCTGCACGTACCGCTGCTTGGCGTCGCCTCGGTCGTCGGGGATGCCGGCGACCTCCTGAACGAGGTCGGTGCGCAGTTGCTCGAACTGCTGGTAGAACTCCTTGACCACCTGCTTGGTGTCGTAGAGCGTGTCCTGAATTGCCTCGACCGAGCCATACTCGATGGCGTTGAGCTTCTGCAGGACGGTGTTCTTCTCGCCGCTCTCGCTGGTCATCTGCGTCTTCGTGAACGAGAGCTTCTGGTGCTTGATGCGCCCGTGCTGTTGCCCCTCCCAGCTCCGGATACGCGTGAGGAAGGTGAACTCCTCATAGTCGTTGGTGGCCACGAGGTTCGTCCTGCGGTTCCGATTGTCGGGCTTGAACTCCGATGCCGATTCGCCCGGGCCAGCCTCGACGAGGACGATGAACTCCGTGTCGGTGAGCTGGAGGACGAGTTCGTTCTCCTCACCGAGGTTCGGTCGCTTTTTCAATCCTCGCTTCTGGAAAGATGTCGCAATATCGCTGAGAGAATCCCAGTTCCTGATATCGTCCGCAGTGATAGACTGGCGTGTCACGACACGGGAGTTTCGGAGGGAACAAAATAAATCCAAGTCACGAATGACAGGGTGGCGGAGATGCGTGGCACCTCACTCGAAATCGTCGAGAGAGGTCTGCTCCAGTTTGGTCTGAACGTCGTCGACGAACTCGTCCACCTTCCGCTGGAGTGCCTGTAGAGACTTAGAGACGACCTTCCACTCGTCTTTGTTCCCTGCCTGTATCTTTTTGATGTGCTCGTTCAGCCCCTGTCGTTGATACTCGGTCAGGATGGTCTTAGTGTGCGCCCGAAGCTCCTTCTTCAGCCCCCTATCAAGGTCAATCCAGAGCGGATGCGCGTCTTTGAGGAGGTCATCGGCGTCGAACGTGTCCTGTTCGAGAGCGACGTGGACGGTTGACTGGAGGATGCTGATTGTGAACTGGCGGTAGTCGTCCTCACCAGTTCCGACGTCGAACGGGAAGTAGTCGGTCGGGAGTCGCCGTGTACCGGTGAAAATTGGGAACACGTCTTGGAGGTCGGCGAGATTGAACTCGTAGTCCTCTAGTGTCCGCACGATGTATTGGTTGGCGTCCTCGTCGAATTGAACGACTGCGAAGTCGTTGTCTGGGAGGAACGGGTTTACCGAGAGGTCGGCGAAGGACGAGTAGGTGAACTCGGCGTCGAAGTCTTCGCTGGCGTCCGCCGAGGAGACGATGCCCCGAGTCATGAGAAAGTCGGGGGACTGGTGGATGGCCTCGTACTTCTCGTTCTGATCCTCTTCCAACGTCTTTGACTTACAGTCGATCACGATGGAGTGGTTGTGTGCCCGGCTGGTGAGGATCAGGTCGGGGTTCACCCCCTCTCCTTCATGAACGAACTCCGGGTCGATGATGTCGACCGTGTAGCCGAGGCTTCTCAAGGCGTTGGGGAATGTTCTGTCCAACTGGCACAGACCGATCCACGCGTTCATCTGGAGAGTGTGGTTAGACAGGTTCTCCATCACTCCTGCACCTCCATCACCGCGTTGGAGTCGTAGTGCCGTTGGAGGTTCGAGTAGATGCGTAGAGCGGTGTTCCCACACGCGTCCTCGCCGAGGTAGAGTCGAAGCCACTCCGGACAGATCTCTATGGTGAACTTGTCGTTGTTGTGGAGATCGACTCCCTTGACCTTCCAGTACTGTTCGTCAAGTTGGGTTTTTGCGCCCCAGAGACGGAGTGGGTTCTTCGCCGTGATGATGTTCTCGATGAACTCATGGACGTCCTCGATTTCGTTGTCCAACTCGATGACGAGGGGTGCCCCGCTCATCCCAGTTCCGTGTTCACGAGACTGGTAAGAGAGGCGGTGGTTCTCCTCGATACGTTCGAGGAGCGTCGCATATCGGCGTTTGATGTCGGCGACGGTGTCGAGATGAAGCTGGATGGAGTTCCCTCCCGACGTGGTGAACCGTCCGTTGTGGGTGACGCGCTCGAGAACGAAGGAGTCGTCCACTTCGCGCTTGATGCCGACGCTGGCGAGACTGAGGAAACTGGAGAGTTCCTCGTGGCTGTCGAGGATGTCGAATAGGGTGCCAGTCCCTCTGCCACTGCTTCGAACAGAGAGGTCGCCGAAATCCAGCCGGTCGTCGATGTAGTCTTCGGTGAACACCTCGTCAGCGTCGTAACTGATCCCCACATCTCGGAACTCGCCCATGTCCATGATGATGCGCTGTTGCTCGACCGGCATCCACGTGTAGTCGAGGCCGTTCCGTACACCGCTCACCATGTCACCCACTACATTCTTCGCGTCTTCCGACTCCTCAAGGGTATAGAGCGTCCAGAACCGTGAATCCTCGTGATCGAGGAAGAATGTATGCTCGGTGCTGTTTCGTCGGATGACCAGTTCTTCGAGATCGAAGTCCACCTCGCGAGTCGCGACGATGTCCACTCTCTCCCGAAGTTCGGCCGGGGAGACGTTGGATTCGATGAGGAACGTCTTGAGCATCGTCTGTCCGGGCTGAAGCTCTTGATCATCCACCAGCTCGTCGTACGTGCCTTCAATTGTATGCTGGAAGAGATCGAAGAGGTCTCGTCTACTCTGTATGGACGTGGTGGACATGTTGACTCTTGTTGGGATTTTCTCAGGGTAGTGTATCTAACACGGAATGTGATAATTGTTAGCAGACCATGGCGGAAGTAGACTCGAACGCCGGAAGAGGAGACATTAGACTCACTGTTATGCCGTAACACATAGGGGTACTGGTATCTCCGTCTCACAATCACTCGTACCGATAGTACGTCGTGTCGCACTGTCTGACTGATCGTGGTGATAGCCGTTCGGACTTACCCGTAAGTCCGAATACATCACTGAACCGGCTCGGGTTTATAAAGATAAGGCACAAAATAACATACGTAAATGGGTCAGTCGGACGACCACGAATTCACGACCAAGCTCTGGCCACGAGGAGGAAGTCAGGCCACTACCATCCCCCCACGGCTCCTCGCGTACACCCAAGCCCCGACTGGAGACGACGCCGAAGTGTGGTGGTTCTTCGAAGAAGCCACCAACGACGTCTATGTCGAGTTCCACCGGGAAGACGATCCTGACCCCGGACAATTCGTCTATCGAACGAGCCTCGACACGCGCGGGAAGAACAGCCACGCGACGACTGTGCCGAAGGACATCCGTATCCACTTCGAGGCACCTGTCGGCGAGAACGCAGTCGTGAACTGGAGATTCAGTCTCGGCAACGCACGCGTCTATGCAACCCCCACCGCTTCCCGTGAGCGGGGTGATGAGCGATGAGCGAACGACAAACTGCTCGGGCCTACGTTCGTCTCTCCGACTACTCGAGTCGAAGCATCGAGGGACAGATTGAGGACTGCGAGGCGTACTGCGACCGCAACAGCTTCCATCTCGATCAGATCTACAACGAGGGCTACAATGCAAGCGGTTGGGACGAGTCCCGAGAGGAGTACCAACAGATGCTCACAGATGCAGAAGAAGGAGAGTTCGACGTCCTCGTCGTTCGGGACGGTTCACGACTTGGACGCGACCACCGAGAGCGGATCCGGAGATTCTTCGACCTCAACGAGTGGAGTATCGAGTTCCATACCGTCGACCGTGGCCACGTGAACGCCGAGAAGCCTGCAGACTTCCTCATGGAGGTGTTCCGAGCGTTCTCGGACGACCACGGGAAACGCGGTGAGGTGGAAAGGCTGGAAGCCGAGAAGGAACGCCGGAGAGAACTCGGCTACTACTCGAAGGAACCACCCACCGGACTCGCATACGACCGACAGAAACACTATTTGACCCGAGGAGACGGATTTGAGGAGGTCATCGATGTCATTGAGATGCGAGAGGGGGGTGCGACATATGACGAGATGGAACAATCCGCACCGTTCTCTCGGAGCACCATCTCGAAGTTGCTCACGCGTCGTGAGAAGTACAGAGCCGTCGCCGAAGGTGGGAAGCTCGGTCACAAACTCGAAGTAGTCTGGTCGGAGGGCGACCACGAGACGACCGACGACTGATCTCAATCTATCGGCGAAAACCCCCTCAGGTCAGCAGTTTTGATGCTTCGACGTGACGAGATAAATGGCCCCTTCAGTGGGGCCGGTGGTTTGGGGGAGTCTTCGCTCGCCCGCACTTGCGGGCGGTGAACTATCCCTCTGAATTCCCGGATCGATACCGGTATTGTTGGCCTAAACACGGAATTGTGGTGGAGGATTATTGTGATGAGGTACGCCCGGAGTACTCGGGCCGTTATAGCCCCTTCCACAGGACTTCAATCCGATTGCATCGGTGCGACACCGGTCTGTGTCGGTTTAGTACCCGCGTGGGTCATTCGTACACGTGTCCCTCTTCCGCTCAGAGGTTGAACCCCCTCCTCTCTCATCGGGATTGCCCGGGCAACTCTCTTTCAGACGTAGTGATCCGGCATAGTCACCAGCACACCCCCCTGACTTCCGATGAACTCCCCGGGACTGATACCAGCTCAACGGAGAAATGGAATCTTCTCTCGGTTTGACCAATAATCAAACTCCCGACATTTGGAGCTCCGAAAGTGTGGAGCGATGTGAGCAGTCCCAGAACGATGCGGCCATTCGGCCCGGGAGCATTACTACGGGGGTACCGGGGGGTTACTCTTGACGTTGTATTTTCTCATAAGATTTCACTATGAATCTCATAGGACGCTTCATAAAAATCGCTCATAGTGATTTCAGGCATAGGTGAACTCATAGAGGGATACTCGGCCTCGGACATTACCGACCTCGCCCCACGGAATATACTTGACGTTCTTCCATCTCGTAGGCTTTCGTTACGAAACTCGTGGAGCATTTCGTAGGATGCGTTCGTTACGAATTGTTCGTAGGGCATTTCGTAGGACGGTTGGGAAAAAGAAATAGGCCGTTCACCGAGCGACTGCGTCTTCGTTCGACTCCTTTGGCGATCTCGTCGCCTGTCCGAGGCGGCCAGAGGCTACCGTCTTGACGGTGATTTTTCGATTGCGACGATTCGGTCACGCAGCACTCGTTCCTCTTCGCTGATGTGGGCGCCTTGAAGTGGGTATTCAATGGGTTGAGCGCGCTGAACCAGTTCGATCAATCCCCGAGCGGACGCCCACACCACGAACTCGTCGATGGTGTCGAACTGGTCGTGCTTCTCGATTTCTTCCTCCATCAGGTCAACGAAGTCGTCTGGAAACCCCACGGTCTTGATCGGCATCGCGGGCCCTGCGCAGCAGCGAACATTCTAATAGCTACCGGTGGGTCGAATGACCCGAGAGAGGATACTCACGCTGTGGACGCTCGATCCCGTCAAAGCAATTCGATGCAACGAACCGAAAGGAATCAATCAGACCGGATGTATCTCCGACCCATCCGTGTTCGGTTAAGAAAATCGGCAGACGGGAGCGAGACTTTCGTGAATCATTGAGGTGAGTCTCATGTTGAGCGGAAGCGTATGCTGATCGATGTAGCTATAGTGCACTGAGTGCACTAGAAGCGGGAAGAAGCAATGACACGACCGAAATTCGGCATTTCACCCTCACCACAGATTGCTCATCATCTCGATGATCTTGTAGAGGACTGCGTAGATCTCGGAGCCAGCCGCTCCGAGATCGTCGAAGCGATCCTCACAGCATATTTCGACACTGATGAAGACCGCAGTACCACAACGCGCGAGTTGATCGTTCGACTTCGACAAGCTCGCCAGAACTGACCGTAATGCACTTGGTGCACCACGCTTCTGATCATCGGCTCTACGCAAAGTGTCGAAGAATTATTCGTCAGTTGCAGAATGAAATTATGGTTGTTTTTGCCTACACTATCTCACTGCCGTCTACTGGTTCCTCGTCTTAACCGAACACCGATGATCTCCGACCAAGACACGTCCATCGGAAACGAGAGGGGTATCACTATCACCTGCGAGGAGTAGCAGAGAGCACCGGCCGAGAGGAGTATTTGTGAAACGCGTCTTCGTCCTCGCCAGCAGTACGTGGGCTGGCATCACATGGTCGGTACCGGACTCCCGTAGCGATTAGATCGACATCACCTCCTTACACACCGTCAACAGACGTTTCCACGGTTACCAGTGCTCTCAACGCATCAGAGCGGCCCCGGGCAATGACTGTCAGCGGCGGTCTCAAGAATCGGCTACACCACCAGCCGGCTGCGGAGGCCGCGCCTACGGTGGGTTGATCGCGTCGTTGAGGGGGTCAACAGTCTCGGTATCGTACCCAGCCCGCCACAACTGATGGACAGCACGTGCGACGAGGACGAGTTCCGTGACCCTGATACAGGACGCTTCGACGTCGTCGTCATCGCTCGACGCGTCCGGTGGTGGGTGGAAGTGGCCGTCACCGTCAGGATCGGTGTACGCGTGGGGGTGAACGTCCCATCGGAGGTTCCGATCCGTATCGTCGCCGTAGTGAACGTTGTAGTCGTCTCGCACCGACCACCGGACGGTGATGGTCGCAGTCGTCGCCTCGCCGATGCCATCGTCGAGTTGGAGACGCAGTTCACTGGGACTCACCGGGTCGTCCAGCGATCCACTCACGAGGGGTTCGAGGCGCTCGAACTCGGAGCGAAAATCGTGGAGGGCACCGGCGTCGATGGCGCCTCGCAGTGAATGCGACTCGGAGTCCTCCATCGTGTCAACCGGTGATGCCTGCAGGTTCGCCCCGCTCGCCCGATCCGGTGTCGTCATCGATGGCCTCGGTTGCGTCTGCGAGCGCGAGGGCGGCCCGCGCGAGTTTCAGGTTCCGACGTGCCGTCTGCCACTCGATCACCTCTTCTGCGCTCAGTCCCGAGTCGTCGATGGCCGCGGCGCGGGGGGACTCCGCGCCAGCGCGCTCTTCGTACTCGCGGACGGTCTCGCTCAGCTCCGAGATCCGCTCCGCCAGCGTGTCTACGTCGACCGAATTGAGTATCTGCTGGGCGCGTTCGAGGACGACCGACCGGGGCGCGCGTTTGTACCACGTCCCGCGCTTATCTCGGAGAGAGACTGCCTCAACGTAGCCGTCCTCGGCGAGGATGCCGAGGTGCTTGCGTGCGGTCGTCTCTGAAGTCAGCGCACGCTCGGCGATGGCAGCAACCGACTGCGGGTCGTACGTCCGCTTTATCACGGTGCGAACGCGCTCACCGGGAGTGGTCTCGGACTTCCATTCCTCGGTAACGCGCTCGTTCACCTCGGCGGGGCGATCGTCGGTCATGCGTAGTCTCGTAGGCACAAGCATATTAACCTTAGGAGCAATATAATTGTTCTACTGTCGTGATACACCATCCCGGCGGCCCGCTCAGTCAGACATCCTCACTAACAACAATCCACGGTGGGCGGCGAAAACTGGTACTTCGCGCAGTCGATTCACCGAACGCGAATCCTCACGGTATAGGCGGCGTCAGTTAGTAGATACAACAGACCGGGCGGAATAGTTGTAGGACGCGTGTGCTCGACTACCGCTTACAGGTCATGGGGTTGGCCTGTCTTGCGATCGTTGGCCTCGGCCCGTTGGGCGGCGTCCTCCAGCAATCCCGCGACCTCTTGGTATAGTACCTCTTAGAACTCGGCAGCCACGTTCATCTCGTTGAGCAATCACTTCACGGTAGATTTGACACTGAGATCTCCCGCACGTGAGCTTTGTCTTACAGTCATCTCATAACCGTTCACAAATCACGTAGAAGAGGTGGTCTTACTCTGCTTCGTGACCTCGCGGATCGGCTATTGGTGCTGCATACTCCTCAACGATATCGACAACATCGTAGACGTGGATTCCAGTCTTGAACCAGAGCACGCGATCGGACGCGGCGCCGAAATCCTCCTCGGCGCAGTCCAACCGCTCCGACACGGCCACAATTAAGTTATCGACATCCGCGTCCCGAATCTTGGACAGCTTGTTCTCGAGATATTCCGGCGTCCAGAACCCCATAATTTCAAGTAGAGCACGGCGGCCGTCAGGGTGCTCGACCGCAAAGTCCGGTAGCATCACTTGTCCGCCGAGATCCAATACATCGTCCTCGCGCACCAGCTCCCACTCGGTGTTCGCTCGCTCCCACTTGTCGGCGAGCGTCCGTTCGACATCGCTGTCGAACTCTGCGCCGGCACTGTAGTGCGACTGAAGCGAATCTGTGTGGTCGAGCGCGAGCGTCCGCATCCGACTTCCGCTCTCATCATCTGCGATCGTGGCATCCATCTCCCAACGGTCGCATAACGGGAGTGCGGGCAGGAAGTTTGCCAGTCGGATACCGTACTTGCGGGTCTGAGAGAACAGCGACGCCGGGCCATCCAAGATAGCCTCGTACCCATCAGCTTGATCCGTACTGACCATCCGCTTACCCCCGGCGTTGATCGGATAGATTCGGTGCATCAACCCGAATAGTTTCACGTAACTGAACACTGTCCCGAAATGATCCCACACGCGAATACGCATCTCTGTGGCGTCGTACAGGACAGCCTGTGCGAGCGCGAGGTTGTAACGATCAAGAAGCCAATCCACTGTGATATCGTTCGCGCGGTAGCGGTCGCCGGACTGCCCCGTGAGTTGGGTCGAAGACGACTCGATATCCCCCGCACTGCAATCCTCGTAGACGCGGTTGCCGAATCGGACGAGTCGCTTGTTGCGCTCTAAGTCCGCGTACATCCCTTCGTAACACTCCCCAAGAGAGATGCCTAACTCGTCGGCAACCGTGCTGTACACGTCTAGCTTCTGAGTGTCCTCCCCGAGCGTCGGTTGGCGAACGATTGGGTACTGCTCGTTGGCCTTTTCGAAGAGTCGCTGGCGAATCTCGCGTGGCTCTACTGGTGCCACGGTCTCGAATTCGCTTTCGTCTCGGAGCAGCTTCGCCAAGCCCTGAATGATTTTGTAGTCGGTGTCTGCCACAGTCAGCTCGTCGATCGCGTCCTCGAGGTCACCTTTCGGCTCACCCAGATGATCGTCGAAGAGCCTGATCAACTCTGTGACGGTCTCACGGTATCGCTTCTCGTCAGGGTCGATGAACAGCGGTTGTACCGAGTCACCGCCGGCGCGTGAACGGGCGAGGTCAGCCGTTAGCATTATTGGTTACCCCCTGTCGCCGTTGCTGCGAGACGTAGCTCTCCTTTGTGTCGGCAGCGATGATCTCGTAGAGACGAGCGGGTTCGCGGTCATCTGTCGGTCGGAGAATCCGGCCAAGTCGCTGAGCGTACTGCCGCTTGGAGGCGCTCCCCGAGAGGATGATCCCAACGTTCGCGGCGGGCACGTCGATTCCCTCGTCCAGCACTTGCGACGTGGCGAGCATCGAGTACTCGCCTGTGCGGAATCGATCAAGTATCTCGGTACGCTCGTCGGTCGGTGTTTGGTGGGTGATACAGGGGACGATGAACTCCTTGGAGATGTCATAGGCGAACTCGTTGTTGGCGGTGAAAATGATGACACGGTCATCGTGGTGACGCTTGATGAGGTTGTCCAGCGTGTCGAGTTTCTTTTCGGCGGTACGGGCGATTCTCTCGGCTCGGTGCTTGGCGATGAGAGCGCGACGCCCTTGTGAATCGTAGGACGTCCGTCTCAAGAACTCCTGATAGCCCTGCTCTCGCCAGATGTCGAAATCGTGATTGTCGACGTAGGTGCGGTAAATGTGATACTCTTCGTCGTACGTCTCCCGTTCCTCCTCGGTTAACTCGACCGAGAGATGAATCGTCTCGTACTCACTGAGGTACTCACCGGTGAGGTCGTCCACCGCCTCCTCGTAGACGACAGGGCCGATCAGTTCTTCAAGCACCTCATGCATCCCGTCAGCTCGCTCGTACGTGGCGGTGAGGCCAAGCCGATAAGGTGCAACCGTCATCTCGGGAATCTGCCGATACGTCGGTGCCGGCAAGTGGTGCTCCTCGTCGACGACTAACAGCCCGAATTGATCGCCGTACTCGTTGATATAACGATAGGCGCTGTCGTAGGTCGTGACTGTGATGGCGGTCACATCGTGCGATCCGCCCCCGAGTACGCCGACGCCGTCCGGGAACTGCTCGCTGAACGCGTTGGTCAGCGTCGCGTGCCACTGGTTCATAAGATCAATCGTCGGGACGACCACGAGCGTTGCGACGCCAGCATCGGCGATTGCTTGAATACCGAGATAGGTTTTTCCGCTGCCGGTCGGGAGCACGACGCTCCCCCGCCGACCGTGACTACGCCACGCGTCCAGCGCCGCTTGCTGGTAGTCGCGCGGTTCGATCTGGACGGCTGGCTTAAGGGCAAGGTTGGGATAGGCGCGAGCGTCGTCTTCGATGATGACTGTTTGACCTGCGCTCTGTTGGAGATCCAGTTGTCCATCATCACTACCAGCATCGTTCCACATCCCAGCCCAACCGAGTATCGAACGATAGTGGTGGGCTTTGGCCCGATACTCGTCGATGCGGTCGTCCCACTCGGCGTGAGGAACCTCGCTGGGTGCGTCACGAAGCAAGAGTGTCCCGTCATCAAACTCGATCCGCATATCAGTCAATAGGTGTCATTTGATTCTGATGCGGTTAGCTGTACTGGTGAGGGCGTCATCGAACGGTTCACAAGCGACTGATTGGCTGATCTCGGTTGGGCGACAGTGATAATCTCTCAGTACGCATGGGGAATCAACGCAGATCAGCACAACAGCTATGATGTTTATCCTCCAATATTTGATGGAGGGAAAATGTCACACGCTCCCTCCCATTCCCATGGATTCCGAACCGTCTTCTCTTGGAACTTGTCCGGACTGTGATGATCCGATCGCTCCCGCACGGAAGCTCATCGAGTATAAGGACGGCAACGGGAACACGAGATGCTTCGCCGAGTGCCCGACTTGTGACGAAGTCGTCAAACCAGTGTGACGGACAATCCACGTTCAACGAATACCATCGCGTTCCCTCCCTGATGCGACATGACTCTCTCACCGGAACAGATCCGTGGCCTCTGCACGAGTGAGGTGTTTGATCGCGCCGTCAGCTACCGCGACGAGAACCACATTGAGCACATCAACCGCTTCGACCAGACCGTGAGCGCCGCCGTGCAGGGCTCCCAGCCCGAACCCTACGATGTCGAGATCGATATCGAAGAGAAGGGTGATCAGCCCGAAGACATCGATGCCACCTGTACGTGCCCATACGACTGGGGTGGATACTGCAAGCACATCGTCGCGGTGCTGTTGGAACTTTCAGAAGGAAACGTTGATTTCGACGACGATCGAGAGACTGTCGAACGCATTCTGTCGGAGGCACATCCCGAGGAACTTCGAGACTTTCTGCTCAACGAGTGCGAGCGTGACGCCGATCTGCGCCGGCGATTGCTCACGCGCTTCGAGATGCAGGATACGCAGAGCCTCTACGATTACAGGAAAGAGATGAGTCAGCAGTACCGCAGCCCCTATACCTATCAGTACGAGGGCCCCGGATTCTCGGAATTTCACGGCCTTGCAGAGACTCACCGCGAGCAGGGCAACCCGTTGGAGGCGGCCACCATCTACCGCGCGATGACCGAGGTGCGTATCGAGAACATGGACATGGTGCAGGACTACTACGGCGAGGACTTCGAAGACGAACTCGACGCGTTCGTCGAGTGCATCCACGAGGCCGATCTCGACCACGAGGGGAGGCGCGAGTACATCGAGTACCTGTTCGGGCGATGGGCAAGCGATGATCCGGCCGTCGGGACGTTTTCAGGACAGTACAAGGACGCGCTCTGGGAACTCTGTACCGACGACGCGGAACTCCGGTACTGGCGCGGCCTCCTCGAAGACGACCTCCCGGCCGCTATTCCCGAGACAAGCGAGACCGACTACGGAATCGGATCGTTCGATACGCGTCGCTACGAAGCCGAACGACGCATCGAAACCTACGCCGACGTGCTCAACGCACTCGACGATACCGAGAGGCTACGGAAGGTGTATGAGGAACATTATCTCGACGTTCGGGCGTTCTGTCTGCAGTACGCCCGATTGCTCGTAAATGAGGGTGACGTCGACCGAGCGATCGAGGTCGCCGAGGCGGGGTTGGACGCGCTCTCGAACGTCGGAGAGATTCGACGCTTCCTGATCGACATCTACGCCGACCGGGATCCGGAACGGCACACGGAACTCCTCCGGGAACAGTTCCTCCAATCGGGGAACTGGGAGTATTATGAGCAGTTGCGGTTACGCTGCTCGGATGACGACTGGGAGGAACGCGTCGCGGACTTCGAAGCGCGGTTCAAAGGGTCGAACGTGCGTCACCTAATCGAGCTCTATCTGCGCGAGGGGCTCATGGCAGACGCGTTCGAGGCAGTCATCGAAGCCGCTCGCGACGAACCCGACGACGCGTTCTGGCGAGCAGTGGGTGACAACGGCCTCACGATTCTGAGCGAGTATCGCGATGACGTCGCGGACTGTGATCCAGAGACGTACTACGAGGTCTACGAGGAACGCCTCGAACCGTTCCTCGCGGACACGACCGGGCGCGATCACTATCGAACGGTCGTGGAGTACCTCGAAGAGATGCGCGAGTTGGGTTTCGACGAGGAATTCGAGGTGTTCGTCGCGCACCTGAAAGAGAAGCACTCGAACCGGCCCGCCTTCCTCGACGAAATGGGGGCGCTCAAAAAATGAAACAACAGGCGATTACGTATCGTCGCTCGACGCGCGCCAGCCGATCACCGAAGCGTCCGCTCCGTGAACGTCTCGTAGGCTTCCGCGATGGTCTCGACAATTGCATCCCTGTCTTCGTCTGCGAGACTGTTGCCTCTGAACTCGATGAGCGAATCGAGGACGTCTTCGAACGCCGACGGATTGGCCACCTTCGACACGACCGTCCAGCCGCCTGCGTCGGTGTACGCGAGTGACGCTACGACGTTCCTCGTGAACACGAGGACGTTTCGGATATCGTCGAGAGAGCCATCGTTTCCGACGAGGCTGTTCGGGGTCGCCGGAATTACGAGCAGGTCGTCACGTGCGTGTGACAGTGTGAGCGTCTCGCCGGCGGAGAGCGGCCGATCGGGGAACCCCCTGATCATTCTGCCCCTGACTGAGTGTGATACGTCCGTCCCGTTTTGAACTCGGTCAACTCTTCGATCCGTCCCTCTAACTCATCAATCTCCTCGCGCAGGTGTTCAGCTTCGGGATCGGCGCTCGCCGCGAGGCGATCCTTTAGCCCCTGCAGTCGCGTTTCCCGCTGTTCCTCGTCGACTTCGGCCTTCCGCACGTACTCAGTCTCATCGATATCGTACACATCCGACTCCGAGAGTTCAGTCACGTCGAGAGCGTCGTCGACTTTGCTACGATCGACGCTCAACACGCGCTCGCGGTCGATTCCGGCGTTCTCCAGCGTTGCCAGCACCTCGTCACTATCCTTGAGATTCCGATTCCGACGCGTAGTGCGTTGTACCGAACCAAATTGTCCATGAACGGGCTGGTCGTGGTGTAGCCGATCCAGCAACACGTCGCTCACGTTCTGCCGCAGGTCGTTCGCGTCGCGCTGTACGTCCGAGAGCAGAGTGTAGATATTGATGAGAGCAGGCGTATCAAGCGTATCGAGCGAAGAGAGGTCGTTCCGTTCGAGCGCGTCGATGAGCAGGAGGGCATCGCTGTAGACCTTCACGTCGGGTTCTGTACGCTCGGTGGATCCCTCATTCGATGCAATGTCATCCACTCCCGTGATGATCTGTGTGCCGGTCGGCTCGTTGGTCTCCCGGATCACGCCCGCGCTCTCGTCGACCTCGAATCGTGGATGGAGACTCAAGACGGCGGGATACGGGTCGGCATCGGCTGGAAGTCGAGAGAGATCAAATCCATCAGATGTGTCGTTGATACGTTCGTAGAGCGTCTCGAACTGCTCGCGCTGGAGCGGGCGCGTCTCGTCCACGTCACGGTCGAGAAATTCGATGACGATACGGTGATCCTGTACGTCGGTGATCCGGAAGCGACTCTGTGAGAGTGGGGTGAGCAGAGTCGCACCCTCGGCGAGACCCTCACATTCGTCGAGGATCGCGTGCCACGTGACTCTGAACGGCATTATCGGCCATATGTCTGGCTGCGAGTAAAGCGTGCCGTCGGTTCGCTCACACGCCGAGGTCACGGAACGTCCAGTCGTTTGGTAGATTGGCGTCAAAGCCCGTCTCTTCAACAAGGTCACGGATGCGCTGTTCGACTGTCTCGTCGAGTTCGAAGGTGTAGTCGAACTCCTCGTGCCAGTCGTAATATCGTGGCATTCCCGGCCAGTAGTCGTCTATCTTCAGGCTGTAGACGCAGTCGAGCAGGTATCGACGGTACGACATATTTTCACGGTTGACCCGGGGGAGCGTCCCATCAACCGACTTGTCTCGCACCAGTCGTTCGAGCGCGTCGATTGCGGCGTACTGGTCGGCGTAGAAGGTGTGTTCGAGCGTCGGGCTGACCGAGAAGACGTCCTCAGACACGCGAGCGCGGAGGTGGTCGACGACCGAGTGGTCTGGGTGTCCAATCCCCCACCCGTACGCGTGGACTTCCTCGTGTGCGACGTCGTCGCTGTCGTCGGCGTTGACCGCGACAGCGTCGAGATACTCAAGCGCCTCGACCGGAATCGCTTCGACGCCCCCGGTCAGTCGCGTGCGGATGAGGTACCGCCCGACGGCGTTCGCTATTGCGGGTGTGACGAGCGGAAGTTCGTCCTCCACAGTAGGGTCATGAGCCTCAATTACGTCCTCGAGGAACGCCCACCCGTGTGCTCTCGCTGCCTCGTCGAGTTTGCCGCTGACGCGTTCGTAGTACGGCCAGAAGACGTCCCGGAACTTGTCTCCACTGCTGTCTTCCTCGAGTGCGGCCGAGAGCGCCGATTCGAACTCTACTACTGCGTAGTGAAGTGCGTCAACGTCACCATCTGAGAACCGGTCGAGCAGGGTATCGAGTTCAGCGACGGATGCGTTCCGTTTCTCGGCCGGCGATGAATCCGTGGATGGTGGTTCATTGGGGTTGGTCGCGGTGGATAATGAATCCGACTGGACGTCACCGCAGTCGTGGAGACGAAGACGCGTGAGTGTCTCGAACGACTCACCGCAGTCGTCGCACTCGTGAGCCATAGTGACACTATCGGCACCTCGGAGAAATGCGTTTCCTCTCCAGTCGTGCGGCCAGCCGGATGTGAAACCACGGTCGTCAGCGATCGAGCCAGTAGTGCCAGTGTTTGATCGCTCGTTTCGTGTCACTACTGGCGTCGATAGGTTCCAGCTGCTCCAATGGAACGCCGACTTCCCTGTCCATCCATTCCACGGTCACACATCTGTCTAAGCGTCGGTTCAATCGCGGACATTCCAATGACGCGTACCGTTTCGCCTTCCTCCAAGGGCGACTCCACTCGCTTCGTGACACACCACGCCTCGAACGGGAAGTCTATCGTGTCGTCCAGATACGCGTACTATCCCATCGCCTGCTCCTCTGGACTGTAGGTATCGACGATAATCTCCATCTCTATTCATTCTTCCCGTCCTTCGTCTCTTTCGACCCGCGTAATATCCTCCAGTACTCGCCACAGACATAAGACGCTCCAGCTGGTCGAAATGTTTCATCTACCGATCACCTTACGCAATTGTGGAGCGTGCACGGTTAGTAGGTACAACAGACCGGGACGAATAGTTGTAGAAGCCATCCTGCATTTTCGTCTGACCATTCCGCCGCTTCGGCGACGCGTATTGATGATTCATGAGCGAGACTGGTACACTCAGCACGTGATGGACTTCGTGCGCGCTGAACTGAACGGGCACATCGTCGAGAAACGCCTCGGCACCAGACAGACATGGCTCGACAATTACGCGAAGAGTCGACGCCCCGTGAGCGTGGAACACACTAACCGGAATAACAGCGGTCGTCAGGAGTTGTAACATCGTTTGTGGCAAGACATAAAGATTCGAGGATAGAGGGGTCTGTTGGCAGGTTCTGCACGTAACCGTTTATCTGGAAAGCACGTCTCGACTGTTAGAGTGCAGTGAACGAAACTCTGCACATCGAAGACGAAACGAGATCGAACCACAGAGAAGGTGAAGCGTATCTCAGCGTGAACGGTCAGTCCCTCATGCCCCGCGAGTGTGCCAGACACCCCGTCGACAGCGCGTGTTTCTGCGGCAAACAGAGAAATGAGCACTGAAACCAAATTCCTCGGCACTGAGAAACTAGAAGACCTCTTCTCCGAATACGTCGAGGCCGCGCTTGACGCGCTCAACGTCACCATCCACGAAACAAGCACGGACACCAGCGAGGCTGACGACGTCGAACACATCCGTGACTTCCCGGTTGCTCCCGACATTAACCATCACGATGGCGAGAGAGCAGGAAAAGACATCCGCCGCCTGTACGACACTCGCGAGGCCACTGCCGGCGAGGTACCCCGGGAAAGCGAGTACGTGACGACACGCGTCCGCTACGGTAGTCTGTCTGGTAGACGTCGCCAACTCGTAATCGGCTGGAATACGCTTCCGACCACCCGCGAAATCCGACTCGCGGAGACTCTCATCGATGCCGAGTACGATCCAAGCGGCGTCCAACATTCCGCAGGAGTCGGCGAAGAGATTCTCGCCGCCATCTTTGGACGCAACCCGCACGAACACGACCTCTGGGTTTCGAGCGACGAACTGGCAGCGGCGATCATCGACCAGTCGCGCTCTGGGTTATCGACTACGCAAATCGAGATCGACGGTGAAGTGGAAAGCAGCTACGAGGGCGACAGCTACCGCAACGTCCACGACACCCACGAAGTCGATGACGCCGACCGTCCCGCCCTTAGCAGCATCTGGACAGCGAGTACTGGCCACGTGTGGGTGACTGTCGAACGATGGAACACGGGCTACTGCGAATCCGAGTCTAAGGTGTTCATCCGCAGTCTGCAGATGGATGAACCGCACAAAATCGACCTCGACCGCGGCGAGAGCAACCTCCATCTCTCGGGGACGTTCGAGTACGGTGGCGAAGAACTCGACGTGAGCGTCGAAATCATCTGCGTCCCCGAACTCCCGGATCCCCGTAACATGTGGGAGTTTCCGGCGAACCACAGCCTGCGACCCATCACGAGTGACGCAGCTGACGAACTGACTGGTGGTTCCGAAGGATGACAACGAGCAGCGGTTGATTCGAGCCCCGAGAGAGGCGGCAACCCCACCACCCCCTCGACTTCCGATGTAAACTGGGCGTTTCAGCAGGCGTCGTGTCTCGTCGGAACTCGAAAACGTGGTGTGACCGCCACGAGTTCCCGGTTGCCTTAATGGTGCCTTGTTTTGCGGTCGACTAACGGCAGCTTCAGACGCTCTCACGGGAAGATTCCGTCACGCTAACCCGTAATTGGACGCCGTCTGGCGATATGGCATCGCTCAGACGGCTAGCACGGATGTGTCGAGATCTTGCCAAACAGCACGTTGACGACCCGGAAGTACCCGCCGCGCCGGACGGCGCGGGCGGGTACGCGAAATGGGTGCAGATCGCCTTGATTCTGTACCGCGTCGAGTTGGAGAAGAGCCTCCGTGAGACTGAAGACTATCTTAACGAGATGCCCGGTGTCCTCGCCGTGTTCGAACTTGACGAGGCACCGCACTACAGTTCGTTCTGCCGGTGGGAACAAGAGTACCGGATGCGTGACCTGCGCCGCCTGCTCCGCGCTTCGGCGGAGCAGGCGGGCTGGAGTGGTGAAGCCGCGATTGACGCGAGTGGCTTCCAGCGCGATCAAACCAGCTACCACTACCGCGACCGCGCGAATTACTCGTTCCAGTCGATGAAGACGACGATCTTGATCGACGTGAACTCGCTGGCGATCAAGGACGTTCATTTCACGACGAAGAAAGCCTGGGACGGCCACATCGGGATGCAGGTCTTCCGCCGGAACGCGGAAGACCTGCGTGTGTTGTCTGCTGATGCGAACTATTCGTGGAGCGACCTCCGCGAGGAGTGTCGCTCCAACTCAACGCGACCGTTGATCAAGCACAGGGAGCAGACACCGTTGCAGAAGGCCCACAACGCCCGGATGAACGAGGACTACAACCAACGCTGGATGAGCGAGACAGGTTTCTCGCAGTTGAAGGAAGACGACGGCGAGAAGCTCCGCTCCCGGAGCTGGCATGGCCAGTTCCGGGAGCTGACTCGCAAGTGCATCGTGCATAACCTGACGCAGGCGGCGAGTTAGGGCTCGCCGTCTGCTCCCCTTCTCCGGACGTATCCGGGAGAGGCATCGCCGCCGTCACCGGAACAATGGAGCAAGGTACCATAGTTTTGACTCATCAGCAACCGCTGTGAGTGACAGCTACTGCATCTTCTGAGGGCGAGAAGCCGTCTTTAGCGCCGTAAAATTGTAGATCAGCAACCCCACCCCGACGCTGTCTTGCGTTCAACAAGGCACTTAATGGGCAACCAAGGCCGGCATTCAAGTGAGATCGTCACGATCCCTCGACTTGTGACGGTGTGGGGACTTCAAACCGCTCGACGCGAAAAGTGGGTTCACAGGGCTTGAAACAGCCAGTATTCCACTCGCGGGGGCAGCGTTCCGTATGCCCCGATGCGGGCTTGCACGGGAGCTTGGGTAATCGGCCCGCCCGAGGCCTTGTGGAGGCTGAGACGCGGGTTCGATTCTCGCACCCGGACTTTCTGAGGAACGTAGTGACGAAGGAAGCCGGAAGGCGAGAATCGAATCACGCGAGACGAGTGTCAGCGGGTCCCGCACTCGGGTTCGATTCTCGCACCCGGACTATCTCTTAAGTTCCAGTCGGTCGGTGATGTCCCGAGCGACTCCACAGCGAAACACCTCACCTGTCTCCGGATCCTCGAACGTCGTTCCCCTGAACTCGTACGTCGTTCCCCTGAAATCGTGTTCGATCGACTCGCCGTCCTTGGTGAGGAGGCTCAGTTCGACCCGCCGGTCCTCGGAGGCGTCCATCGACGCCAACAACCCCGGGACGTACTCGTGCTCCCCCTCCGGAACGAACTCCTTTGCGTGCATACTCCCGATCTCTTCGCTCGTGTAGCCGGTCGTCTCGCCGAGCGTTTCGTTCCAGAGACGGAGCTGGGCCTCCGCGTCGAGGACGTACACGATATCCTCGACGGTGTTGATGACGGCTTCGAGAAACTGTCGCTCGCGGCGGAGTTCCTCTTGAGAGCGTTTGAGTCGCGTGACGTCGTTGATGAGGACGTACGCCCCCGGTTCGCCGTTGTATGCGACGGGCGCGGCGGCGATCTCCCCGTATCGCTCTTCGTCGTCCAGTCCGAGCAACCGATACTCCCTCGGCTCGGTCGCTTCTCGATCTTCGAGGACCCGGCTGATCCGCTGCCGTGCCCGATCACGATGTTCCGGATGCACGAACCGCTCCGGCTCCGTCCCGATCACGTCTGTCTGGTCCTCGGCTCCGAGGAACTCTGCCGCTTTCGCGTTGCAGTAGACGATCCCTCGATCGGCGGTGAACACGGCGATCGGGACGGGTGCGGTTTCGACGAACGGGTGGAACCGTGTCGTCCGGTTCCGTGACTCCGGGAGGTCGGTGGGTCCGTCAGTTCCGTTGGCCTTGGGAGCGTTCCGCTCGATTCTCGTGTCACCGTTTTCGGCCGTCTTCCGGTCTGAACGCGGCTGTTGTTCGGAATTCGGCTGGTGATCGACCCGTTCACTGCGGTCACGAACGACCCAGACGAGCCGTCCGTTCACCGTGCGGCGGACCGACAGAGCCTGTAGGAACGGAGAGCCGTCTCTCCGAACCCCTTCCACCTCGCCTCGCCAGCCCCGCTCGGGCCGAACCCCGGGGAGGACCTCGCTCTCGATGCGTTTGCACTCCGCCCGTGGATACAACTCACGCCACGGCGTTCCGACGAGAGCGTCCGAGGTGTCGTATCCGAAGCTCACGGCCAGTTCCCTGTTGGCCGTGACGAACGTCTCTCCCTCGACGAGGCCTGCCCCATCTATCGAGGCCGCGATGATCGCACTCCCCTCGGTTGGCGAACGTGTTGGTTCGCCCATAGGTCGGATACTCGTAACGAGATAATCAAAGTTCGGGCTGCGAGAAGTTCACTGATCTCTCGGTCGTCGAGGAGCGAATCCCGCCGAGTGCTCCTGGGAGGCCGTCACATGTGTCGGAGTGGAGTAACTCGTCACGTGGAGGCGTTCGACCTGTCCCTCTCGGTGCTCACCGCCGTTCGGTGTAGCTTCGAACGACCGCGGCCTCCGCCTTCCGAAGCAGTTCCCCGGCCGTACTCGTCGCACAGTCGAGCACGGCGGCGACGTCCGCGACGGTCCCCTCCCGAGGGACCTCGTAGTACCCCACGGCGACCGCCGCATCGAGCGCCGCCCGCTGTCGGTCGGTGAGGCGCGACGACGAGCGCCTGCGCGCGAACTCGTGGACCTGTCGGATGGTGAGGTCGCCGAGTTCGGAGAGCGCCCGGTGAAACGAGCTGAGCGCCTCGGCCTCGCCGACCGCCTCGAACTCGACCTCGCCCGTGTCGAGAAAGCGGGCCGGCGGGAGGAAGACGACCCGTGACGCCGCGATGGTCTCTAAGACCGCTCCCGGGAACTCGTAGTCGGCCTGCCGCAGGAACGCGTACGTTCCGTCGGCCTCTTCGACGACGGCGCTCACGAGAAGCGAGTCGATAGCCTCCACAGCCTCCGCCGTCGACTTCGGGTCGCCGTCACACCAGAGCAGCGTCGTCGCGTCCTCGGTCGGGCTCCACATCAGCAGGTCCACCCGTCCGATCGGCGACTCGCCCACGACCCGCTGGTGGAGCGGGTGGCGGAGTCGCTCCGGGTAGGTGACGGCGAACTGGATGCGTTTCATGCAGCCGTGGCGGGCTGTTCGGGCGTGCGGTATATCAATCAGTGGCTCGCTCTCGGGTAGCTCCGCGTCGGACCGACAGAGGAAGCCAGCGACGCGGACGGACCGAACGCTCGTGTCACCGATGGCCGCCCAGCACGTCGGATCGACAGCGGAGGAGCGTCCGCAGGTGGTCCGCGTCGAGGACGTGCAGCCGTGCGGTCGGGACGCGCGCTTCGAGACGCCGTACGCCCGCCAGCGGGACGTTCGTGTCGCTTTCGCCGTGCCAGAGATGCACGGGTTGGTCGATGGCCGCGAAGTCGACCCCCCAGTCCCGGGTCGACTCGCGGAACTCGGTGACGGCACCGCTCCGGTGCCGGGCGAACGCCTCGACGAAGTCCGCTTTTACCAGTTGCGCGACGCCGTCGGGCACCGACGTGGCGTCGCCCGTGGTGTACTGCGAGACGACGACAGAGGGATCGAGCCGCCGGGCGAGCCACGCCTGGCCACGGAAGAGTCCACGAAGGAGCAACGGCGTCGCCGTCGCCATCCCCGCGAGTGCCCGTTGCATCAGGGGAACCGCGCCGCCCACGCCGGGCGGCGTCGCACCCGCGACGACGTCGACCCGGGTGACTCGACCCGGGAGCGTCTCGGCTGCCGCGAGCGCGTAGGGACTTCCGCCGGAGAACGCGACGAGGCCGGCCGTCTCCACGCCGGTGTCGTCGAGGACGGCGGTGACGAACGCGCCGGCGTCGGCGACCGACCAGTCCGGCCACGGCGTCGACCTGCCGTACCCCGGCCTATCGGGCGCGAGCACCCGGATCCCGGCGCGCCGGGCGACCGGCGCGAGGAGCCCGCCCAGTCGACGGGAGCCGGGTGTCCCGTGGAGGAACACGACCGGGATCCCCTCGGCGCGACCGTATTCGGCGTACGTGAGCCGTCGCTCGTCGTCCAGCCACACGGTGTTCGTGTCCGCCCGGTCCGACATTGCTCTCGAGGACCGATCCGAGGTCGCCATCACTCGTACGTACACGCCCGGGGGGTGAGGAACTGGTGCCGGATGCGTGCGGCACTATTTCTACGAGGAGAGAATCCCGCCGTTTACCGCGGGAGTGAATCCGACAACTCCGCCACAGTCCACCGCCGGTAGCAGGCCGGATATTCCACGCTAATCCACACCATTAATTAGGTTTACCTACATAGGCTATGTATGGCGATTGAGGTCACTCGCACCTACGTTGGTTCCATCCAGAACCACCGGCAGGTCTGCGATGGCTTTGACTCGCTCGGAGATTCCGCCTCGAAAATCTGGAACGTCGCACGATGGACAGCCGACCGCATCTGGAACGCAACCGGCGAAATTCCCGATGAGGGCGTGCTGAAATCGTATATGAAGAACCAAGCGTGCTGGAAAGACCTGAACGCACAATCCAGTCAGAAAGTCATCGAAGAACTTTCTGACGCTTTCCAGTCATGGTTCGACCTGCGACACAAAGACGACACGGCAAATCCGCCCGGATACCGCAAACACGGCGATACTCGACCACGTAGTACGGTCACGTTCAAAGAAGACGGGTTCAAACACGACCCCGAGAACAACAGAGTCCGGCTCTCGAAAGGCTCGAACCTGAAAGAGTATTGGTCGGACTTCCTGCTTTGTGAGTACCGGACGCGCCCCGACGTTGACCTCTCGGAAGTCAACTCGGTGCAGAACGTCCGCGCCGTCTGGAACGGTGACGAATGGGAACTGCATTTCGTCTGCAAAGTCGAACTCGAAACCAACGGCTCCGCAGGCGATGGTGTTGCTGGTATCGACCTCGGTATCAAGAACATCGCCACGGTCGCGTTCCCCGACGAATACGTCCTGTACCCCGGTAACTTGCTTAAGCAGGATAAACACTACTTCACACGTGCTGAGTACGACACGGAAGGTGAGAACGGCCCGTCCGAGAAGTCGATGTGGGCGCGTCAGAAACTCGCAGACCGTGAATCACATTTCTACCACGTCCTCTCAGATACCATCATAACGGAGTGTGTTGAACGCGGTGTTGGCACGCTTGCGGTGAGTTGGCCTGAAGACGTGCGTAACTCTGACTGGGGTAAGACTGGCAACAAGAAGTTGCATACGTGGGCGTTCGACCGTCTCTACCAGTACCTCGCGTACAAAGGCGAAGAACGTGGTGTTGAGGTGCTAAAGGAGAACGAATGGAACACCTCGAAGACGTGTTCACGGTGTGGTGACGACGCGAAGTCGAACCGCAAGCACCGTGGATTGTACGTTTGTCAGTCGTGTACGTTGGTAGCCAACGCGGATTGCAACGGAGCGGAGAACATGCGTCAGAAGATAACTCCGAGTCCTCACGGTGAGGATAGGAGTAACGGCTGTGTGGCACAGCCATCGACATACTTGTTTGATTCGGAGAGTAGGGCGTTTTCCCCGCGAGAACAGGTCATGTCGTAGACCAGCAAATATCCCACCTGCGGTATGGGAAGCCCCGTCGTTTACGACGGGGAGGATGTCACTTAGCCAAGTCGTCGGAGCGAGGGAGCCGAGGACGACCCACTACACCGCGGTACACCTGGTTTATTGTAATGTGTCTGAACTATATCCGACGGCGGGCAGTAGTCGTCGGTATGTCGCATCCAGACACAGCGACCGACCGGCCGACGATAACCCAGTTCACGGACCCGATGTGCACGTGGTGCTGGGGCTCGGAGCCCGTGATCAGACACCTTCGCACCGCGTTCGGCGCGCAAGTACGAATCGGGTACGTCATGGGGGGACTCGTCGAGGACTTCGACGGCTTTTACGACGCGGCAAACGACATCGCGGCCCCGAGCGACGTCGCCCCGCACTGGCTCGACGCGGCCGAGCGTCACGGCATGCCCGTCGACGTGGAGATCTTCGAGGCGAACCCGGCACGGTCGACGTACCCGGCGAGCGTGGCGTTCGCCGCCGCCCGACAGCAGGACGTCGATCTGGCCCACCGGTATCTCCGACGCCTGCGCGAGGCGTACGCGACGCAGGTGCGCAACGTCAACGAGCGGGACGTCCAGGTCGACCTTGCGCGGTCGGTCGGCCTCGACGTCGACGACTTCACCGCGGCTCTGGACGACGGAACCGCACGCGCGGCGTTCGAGGACGACCTCTCGCGGACCCGTGACGCCGGCGTCCAGGCGTTCCCGACCTATCACATCCAGGGACCGTCCGGCAGCCGTCGAGCGACCGGATTCGCGTCGTTCGACACCCTCGCGGCCGAGTTGCGGTCGGTCGCGCCGTCGCTGGAGCCCTCGTCCCCACCGCCGGTCAGGCGGTTCGTCGCCGCGTACGGCCCCGTCGCGACGCGCGAAGTCGCGGAAGTGTACGACCTCGACGACGACCACGCTCGACAGGTGTTGGAGTCGCTCGTCGACGACGGAGCGCTCGTTCGAGAGCGGCGGGGCACCGGCCTGTTCTGGCAGACGACCGACGGGGGTGACGACTGATGGGCCTGCTCCACGACGGCGAGTGGGAGCCCGACGCAACCCGCGACCAGTACGACCACGACGCCTTCGACGACCGCGTTGAGGACGCACCCGACGCGACGTTCCCCGCGGAGGCGGGTCGGTATCACCTCTACGTCTCGCGGGCGTGTCCGTGGGCGCACCGGGCGGCACTCACGCGCCGACTGCTCGGGTTCGACGGGGCGGTTTCGGTCGACGTGGTCGATCCCGTTCGCCACGACCGAGGGTGGGAGTTCACCCCCGGGAAGGCGAACTGTACCCCGGACTCGGTACACGGTCACGACACCCTCTTCGAGGTGTTCCAGGAGGCCGACCCAGACTACACGGGACCGGTGACTGTCCCCGTCTTCTACGACCGGGAGCGCCACACCATCGTCCACGAGGAGTCCGCCGAGATCGCCCGGATGCTCGCCACCGAGTTCGATCACCTCGCGACTACCGACCGGGACCTCTATCCCGAACCGATGCGCGAGCGGATCGACGATGCCATCGAGGAGATCCACACGACGATCAACACGGCCGTCTACCGTGCCGGGTTCGCCGACTCGCAGGCCGACTACGAGACGGCGGTGTGGGCGCTCTTCGACGCGCTGTCGCGGTGGGACGACCACCTCGGGAGCAACCGGTACGTCGTCGGCGACCGCCTCACGCTCGCCGACGTGTTCTTCTTCCCGACGCTGTATCGGTTCGACGCCGTCTACCACACCCACTTCAACTGTAACGTCCGCCGGCTGGTCGACTTCGACCACCTCTGGGACTACGCCAGGGACCTGTACCAGACACCGGGCGTCGCGGAGACCTGTAACATGGACCAGGTCAAGGCCCACTACTACCGGAGCCACGGCGAGATCAACCCGACGGGTATCGTCCCGGTCGGCCCCGAGCAGGACTGGACGGAGTCGGTCGAAGCGCGACGGCAGATGCGGGAGTAGGGGACATCAGACGGTACCACGGTGGGGACGGTGTCGCCGGCGGGCGTGTTTCACCGCGACGCCCGTGTTCGACGGCTTGTCCGGGGTGGGTCGCGCCGAGCGGACGCGTCCACGAACGCGTTCCGCCGGTCGGGGGAGTGGACCTCGACGCCGACGGAAGCGAGTCGCGGCCGGAGCAGACCACGCAGGTGTCTTCCGGGGAACCAGGTGTGCCGCGGGTTGTCTGAACTATTTGCGCGTCGGACTCGTGGGTCGGCGTACCGATGCAACGCAGCGAGCGCAGTCACGGACCCCAGTGGAGCGGACGATGACCGACGCGCACGCGCCAGGCCTCGATGGGGTGTCGGTCGCGGAGACACGGCTCAGCCGGATCGACGGCGAGGCGGGGGAACTCCTCGTTCGCGGGTATCCGATCGACGACCTGGCCGGCAACGCCACGTACGAAGAAACGGTCTTCCTGTTGCTCAACGGGCGTCTGCCCACCGCCGAGGAGCGAGCCGACTTTCGGGCCGAACTCGCCGCCCACCGCGGGATCGGCGAGGAAGTACTGGCGGTGCTCGAACGCGCGGCACGGGAGGGGAAACCGGCCATGGACGCCCTCCGGATGGGCGTCGCAGCGGCGACACTCGGGGTCGAGGAGCAGGACTCCGAGACGGACGTCAGGCGCGTGATCGGAGTGTTCCCGACGATCGTGGCGGCGTACTGGCGATACCGACAGGGACGGGAACCAGTCGCCCCCCGCGACGACCTGCGTCACGCGGCGAACTACCTGTACATGCTGACCGGCGAGGAGGCGTCCGACTCCCGGGTCGACGGCCTCGAAACCTACCTCACCGCCGTCGTCGACCACGGCCTCAACGCGTCGACGTTCAGCGCCCGTGTCGTCGTCTCGACCGAGTCCGACCTCGTCTCCGCGGCGACCGCCGCCGTCGGGACGCTCAAGGGGCCCCTCCACGGCGGGGCACCGGGACCGGTCCTGGAGATGCTCCGAGACGTCCACGAATCGGGCGATTCCGAGGGGTACGTCCGCGAGACGTTGGACGCCGGCGAGCGGCTGATGGGGTTCGGCCACCGGGTGTACCGGGTCCGAGATCCCCGGGCGGCCGTCCTGGAATCGGCCGCCACGCGCGTCTCCGAGGAGCGTGAGGACGGGGACGCGGCGCTCTTCGAGACCGCGACGGCGTTCGAGGCGACCGCGACCGGGATACTGGCGGACCACGTGCCCGGACGGCGACTGGAGACGAACGTCGAGTTCTACACCGCGGTGCTCCTCGACGGCGTCGGGATCCCGAAGGAACTGTTCAGCGCGACGTTCGCCGTCTCACGGGTGGCCGGGTGGATGGCGCACGGACTCGAACAGTTAGACGACAACCGACTCGTCCGACCGACTGCACGCTACATCGGCGAGACCGGACGGTCGTGGACCCCGATCGAAGAACGGTAGCCGACACAGGGTCGGAAATCCTGTTCCTCGCCGGGATCCGATTCACTGATCGGTCCCGCCGACTCGTCGACGCGATGCGGTGGGCCACGCGCTGGGTCTCATAGACAGCCCGATATGTACGTCGAGGGTTCGGACGGTCGGACGTATTCTCCCCCCTTCAGGCGTCTCGAAGGCCCATCTGGTCACCGACCCGACACTCCGACGATCCGGTTTCCCGGGCGAAACCTGGTTTACTATAATTTGTCTGAAATATATCCGGTCGGGGTCCCTCTCTCCTCGTGCAACGATGTCACCGACCGACACTCGATACACGACGATCCGAACCGCACAGACGCACGATGATCGACCCACCCGCGGCTCGACGGGAGGCGAGCGCTGATGGTGTTCACCTCGACGGTGTCGGGAGCGACGTTCCTCCTCAGTCGGCTCCTGTTCGCACTCGTCATCGGCTACCTCGCCCTCGGGAACCTGCTCGACCTCGAATCGTCGGTGGGGTACGCGGAACACAAGGGCGTACCGCTGGCCGCCGTCAGCGTCCCGCTGGGAAGCCTCGGGCTGATCGCCGGTGCCCTCGCGGTCCTCGTCGGCGTCTACCCCGCCGTGGGCGCGCTGGCAGTGGCTGGCTTCCTCGCCCCGATAACCGTCATCATGCACGACTTCTGGGCCCAGGAGGGCGAAGAGCGGCAGAACGAACAGATTCACTTCCTGAAGAACGTCGGTCTGCTCGGTACGGCGCTGGTGTTCGCAGCGCTGTCGAGCGTGGCCTGGCCGCTGGCGGTCGGCGTAGGGCTCTGAGAGCGATGGGTGCGACCGAGATCTCGACGCGGGCCGAGCGGACGGCGGGCGTTCCGTGGCGGTCGCCGGCACTGATCGCCATCCTCGCGGCCACGCTGATGACGCCGCTGGACGTCCCGTTGATCAGCGCCACGCTCCCGGAGATCCAGTCAGTGTTCGGCGTCTCCGAGTCGCGGGCCGGGCTGTTCATCACGCTCTACGCGCTTCCCGGGATCCTGCTGGCTCCGATCATCGGTGCGCTCGCCGACCGGGTCGGCAGGCGAGCGGTCCTCACCGGGAGCCTCGTGCTCTTCGGGCTCGCCGGCTCCGCGATCGCGTTCACGAACGGCTTTACCGTTGCGCTCTCCCTCCGCGGCCTCCAGGGGTTCGCCGCCGGGAGCGTCCTCTCGGCGCTCGCCATGACGGTCGTCGGAGACCGGTACACCGGTCGGCGGCACGATGCGGTCATGGGCGTCACGTCGGCCGTGCTCTCGCTCGGGACCGCGGTGTACCCGGTCGTCGGCGGGTATCTGGCTGCGCACGCCTGGAACGCGCCGTTTCTGGTGTACGCGCTCACGCTCCCCGTCGCCGGGCTGGTGTGGGTCGCACTCGACGACTCCGACTCGTCACCCGACGGCGACGATCGCGGCTACGTCCGGGCGGCACTGCGTCTCGTCCCGGCGCGCCAGGCGCTCGTCCTGTACGGCACCATGTTCGTCTCCTTCACCCTCCTCTTCGGCGGGCTGTACACCGCACTCCCCTTCTACCTCTCCGACACGTTCGGCTTCGCGCCGCACACGGTCGGGCTCGTCACCAGCGCCGTGCTGTTGGTGACGGCCGCGGTTTCGACGCAGAACGGCCGACTGACCGCCCGGGCGTCGAAGACGACGCTCGTCGTCGGTGGGTTCGGCCTGTACGCCGTCGGCTTCCTGGGTGTCGCACACGCGAGTACGGTCCCGCTTCTGGTCGGCGCACTGCTCGTCTTCGGCACCGGGAACGGTCTCGTCACGCCCACGCTGTTCGCCAGTATAAGCGCGCTCGCGCCCGACGGCGTCCGGGCCGGCGTGATGAGCCTGCAGACGACCACCATCGGCGTGAGTCAGGCCGTCGGACCGGCGCTGTTCACGCTCTTGGGCGGCCTCGTCGGCTACCAGGGGACGCTGCTCGGTGGGAGCCTCAGCGCCGCCCTCGGGGCCGGCATCCTCGGCGTCGTCACGCTCGACTAGGACGACTCAACGTTTAACAGGGTGGCGGGAGCCTGACAGGTATGGTCGATGCACCGTCCGACAGGAACCAGGTCGCGACGGACGCCGAGTCGGCGTTCATGACGCTGAGTCACGACCTCCGGCTGGAGATACTGCTCGCGCTCTGGGACGCTCCCGGCTTCTCGCTGTCGTTCTCCGAGCTGCGGAAGGCAGTCGGCGAACGGGACTCGGGGAGTTTCACCTATCACCTCTCGGAGCTCCGGGGACAGTTCGTCGCCAAGACCGACGCGGGCTACGAGCTGCAGTACCCGGGCCACCGCGTCCTCGACGCGATCAAGAGCGGCGTCTTCCACGAACAAGTGACCGTCGGGCCGGTCGAACTCGACGACGACTGCCGGGAGTGCGGGGAGGGACTCCGGTTCGAGTACGACACCGACTACATCGGTCGCGTCCGGTGTCTCGGCTGTGGGGACCGCACGCTGGAGTGGCCGTTCGATCCCGGCGGAACCGTCGATCGGGAGCCCGAGGGGATCGTCGCCGCCTTCGACCGACGGACGCGTCTCGTCTGGTCGTGTGCCCTCGACGGCGTCTGCCCGTTCTGTGCCGGTCGAATCGATCGCGAACTGGCCAGTCGCGTCCACGAGTTGGGGACGTGCATCGGCGTCCTCGAACAGCTCGACCGGTACGACGAGTACTTCGCCCGCGAGCACTCGGCGGTCGTCTCGGTCGACTGCGACCGCTGCAGCTTCTACAGCTTCATCCCCGTCGGGGTCGTCCTGCTGACTCGACCGACCGTGACGGCGCAACTCTGCGACGCCGGCGTCGACGTCCGGGAGACGCCCCTGTGGGCGCTCGGGTTCGTCGTCGACGCCGACGCCGTCACCGTCCAAGAGGGCGACGTCACGCGCGTCACGGTGACGATTCCCGACGCGAACGAGCCGCTGGGCTTCACCCTCGACGAGTCGTTCGAGCACGTCGAGGAGGCTTCCTTGGACCAGTAAAAGCGGGTTCCGACGAGGATCTGCACAGGAGATAATAACTATCAAATTTATTACTGGAACTGAGTTCACCGAGCGCTTAATTGCCTTACATCCGTGGAACACAACGAGAAATGGACGTAACCGATAGCGAACATATCGTCGCACTGTGTGGCAGCCAGCGCGAGGGGAGTTACACCCGACAGGCGCTCGAACGGACGCTGTCCGCGGCGGCGTCGAGCGGCGCGACGACCGACCTCGTGGATCTCGCGGCGCTCGATCTGCCGGTGTTCGACCCCGACCGCCCCGACGCCGGGGACGCAACCGAACTCCGTCGCCGCGTCCGGGAGGCCGACGCGATCGTGTTGGGGACGCCGATGTACCACGGATCGTACTCGTCGGTGCTGAAGACCGCACTCGACTACTGCGGGTTCGACGAGTTCGAGGGGACGGTGGTCGGCCTGCTCGTGGTCTCCGGCGGTGGGTTCCCGACCCCCGCACTGGAACACCTCCGGTCGGTGTCGCGAGCACTCGATGCCTGGGTACTCCCGCGACAGGTCGCGATCCCCACGGCACACGACGCCTTCGAGGACGGATGCCTGACCGACGAGGCGCTCGCGGAACGGGTCGATGCGCTGGGAGCCGACCTCGTCGCGTACGCGGGTGTCGAATCGTACCCCGAAACCACGACTGCCTGCGCCGTTCCGACGGCTGATTGACCGTGTCCGCCGAAACCGAATCCAGACGTCACGAGATCGAGCGACGGAACGAATCGGCGTGTCCGGTCGTCGAGGCGATCGAGCAGGTCGGAACGCCCTGGCGGATGAACGTCGTCCACGCACTCGAGGGGGGAGAAAAGCGCTTCAACGACCTCAAGCGAGCCACCGGCGCGCGCTCGAAGACCCTCTCGGACGCGCTCGACGAACTGGTCGAGAACGACGTCGTCGTCCGACGCGTGGAGGAGGACGCCCCCGTCGCCGTCTACTACGCGCTCACGACGAAAGGCGAGGAGCTCCTCGACGCGCTGTCGGGGCTCGACGACTGGGCCCAGGAGTGGACCGCTGAAGCCGCAGACGGGTCGAGCACCGGTCTTCGAGGACGCTAACGGTCCCGGCTCGGCGGCAGTGGCGCGGTCGATCGGATCGAGGAGCGACGGTTCCCCCAGCAGTTCTGAGACGGATCATAGATGTATGCGGCGGTGTTGGGTACCCACGTGGGAGGAACGTGCTCTCGTGAGTAGTCTCGTCACGCCGTTCGTTCACGGACTCCTCTTGGCAGGCGGGCTCATCGTCGCCCTCGGCCCGCAGAACGTCTTCGTCTTCCAGCAGGGGACGCTCCAGCCGCGCCTGCGGGACGCCGCGCCGACCGTGGTCACGGCCGGCGTCGCGGACACGGTCCTCGTGGTGCTCGCGGTCTCCGGCGTCTCGCTGGTCGTGCTGCGGTACGGGTGGCTCCAGACCGTGCTGTTCGGCGTCGGGGTCGTGTTTCTCGTCTACGTCGGGTGGGCGATCCTGACCTCCCCACGGCTGGCGCTCGATCCCGAGAACACCACGTCCCTCGGACCGCGGCGACAGATCAGCTTCACGGCCGGGGTGTCGCTGCTCAACCCTCACGCGATACTGGACACGATCGGCGTGATCGGAACGAGCGCGCTCGCGTACGACGACCGTGGCAAGGCCGCGTTCACTGCGGCGTGTCTGTTCGTCTCGTGGACGTGGTTCGTCGGTCTCGCGGTCGCCGGCTCGAAGGTGTCCGTCGAGGACGGCGGTCGGCGGTGGACGAGATACGTCAACCCCATCGCGGCGGCGGTCGTCTGGCTCGTCGCACTGTACATGGGGTGGCAGTTCGCCACGGCGGTTGGTGTGGTGTGAGACGACCGCCGTGGTCGACGTGGACGAATATTTAGAAGTAGATTCTCAAAAATTCTAGGGACGGAGAACTGCAAACCGCATTTCGGGCGAAACATCCCAGTGTCGGCGAGACAGAGACACCGACCGTGCACCGGGGTTGGGGAACAACGCGGATTCCCTCGCCCGTGACGAACGAGAACGGGTATCGGCGCGTCGACGCGGTCCTCGACGTCCGGCAGCGAACTGGGGACTGTGGCCGCCTCGTACAGTTCGACGACGAGTGACCGGAGGCGGGACTCACGACTGTCTCGTCGGGACGAACGCCGATCGAGAGAACTCGGAGGCGATCGACCGCGATCGGACGGCGATGCGCTGGCGCCGCCGCACACGCGGGCCCACGACGACCAGACCGCCCGGTTCGGTGGCGCGTCCCCGAGAACAGGGTCCAGGGGTCGATCGACGCCCCTTCTCTCCCCGGACTGTCGACGCGGGCGACGAATAGAGAGCCGCGTTCGCGAGACGGTCTACCGACACAATGGCGAGTAATGAATTACGAAGCATCGGATGACGTCATCCACGAACTGTGCGGCGTGCTAGCGAAAGACGATATCACGCACCGTGTGTTCAACGTGATCGAATAAGCGTTCGTCTCGGTTGCCGACGACCACCACACGCTGGTCGGCGGTTCGCGACCGTTTCAGCCCGATTCGACTCGAGTCCGACCACCGCACCGGGTGAGTCGAACCGTGAGAGTGGGAAAGACGAGGGTTTCGACCGAGGTGACAGACCTCGCGAGTTTGTTCGACTAGGTCGAACAAAAGAGAACGCACCGCGCGTGTGCCGGTGACCAGAGTCGAGAGCCACCGGACGAGACGAGTGAACCGGTCGACGGGTGGCAATATAGTGTGTCGGCGGCGCGACCGTGTTGCGACCTCTCCGGTCGGGAGCACGGCCCGACCGACCGGTCGCACCGGAGGAACGTCGTTACAAACGTATGAGCGTAAGGTGTGTGCGGCTCGTTCGGTGGAATCGCCCGACGTGATACTCGTAGACACGGTTACCGATCGCGCGGGTGGGTGTCTCGCTCGGTCACTCCGTTTGTTCGACGTGGTTGAACAAATCCGATCGTCAACCCAGGCTCCCGGTCCTCACGGTCACGGGAGTGTCGGGATGGTCCCCCGTGACCTCGGGGATAGCGGGCAGTTCGATCGGGGATACCCCCGTCGCTGGCCCGAGGCCGCCCACCCGCACGTCGACAGAACAGCTAAGTAACAGGTGTCGAATGTCTATCATCGAAGACAATGCAAATTCAAGCAGCGGTCGTCGAGGAGGAGGGTGGAGCGTTCGAGATACAGACGCTCGAACTGGACGAGGAACCGCGTTCGGACGAGGTACTCGTCCGGGTCGTCAGCGCCGGGGTCTGTCACACGGATCTCTCGACGGCGGAGAACTTCTACGGGACGCCGTTCCCGATGGTGCTCGGACACGAGGGGGCAGGTGTCGTCGAGGCGGTGGGCGACGACGTGACGGACGTCGAGGTGGGTGACCACGTCGCGATGAGCTACGACTTCTGCGGCGAGTGTCGCAACTGCCTCAGCGGGCGGATCCCGTACTGCGAGAACCTCTACGAACACAACTTCCTCGGAGGACGCACCGAGGACGGATCCAGTCCGCTCTCGCGCGACGGCGAGCGGATCAACGGAGTGTACTTCTCGCAGTCGTCGTGGGCGACACACTCGATCGCCAACGAACGGAACGTCGTGAAGGTCGACCCGGAGATCCCACTCGAGATCGTCGGGCCGCTCGGCTGTGGCATCCAGACCGGGGCGGGCGCGGTGATGAACGCCCTCGAACCGGAGGCGGGCTCGTCCGTCGCCGTCTTCGGCGTCGGCTCGGTCGGGATCAGTTCCGTGATGGCGGCCGCACACGTCACCGGCTGTACGGACGTCATCGCCGTCGACCTGAACGACGACCGGCTGGCGAAGGCCGCGGAGCTCGGTGCCACACACACGATCAACCCCGAGGAGGAGGAACCGGTCGACGCGATCCACGAGATCACCGGCGGCGGTGCCGACTACTCGTTGGAGACGACCGCCGTCCCCGAGGTCCTCCGGCAGGCCGTCGAGTGTACGCGGATCCCCGGCGAGTGCGGGCTGATCGGCGCGGCACCGGCCGGCACGGAAGTCAGCCTCGACATGCACACGTTCCACTTCGGCCACAAGCTCAGGGGGATCATCGAGGGCGACGCGGTTCCCGAACTGTTCATCCCGACGCTGCTCGACCTCTGGCAGCAGGGCCGGTTCCCCTTCGACGAGATCGTCACGAAGTACGAGTTCGGCGAGCTCCACGAGGCGATCGAAGACGCCGAGGAGGGGACCACGATCAAACCGGTGTTGCAGATGGACAGTCCGTGACCGGCGACGGTCGGGACCGGAGAAGAGGTCAGGCCGCGGAACCACTCACCGCTGATCCCGACGGTCCGCCGGCGACGTGAAAAAGGTTATATCCACGTGGCGAAACGTGAATGACGCCGTCGACAAAGAGCGCTCACCATCCCCTGATACGGATCTCACCTCGGGTGGCATTCGTTCGAGTCGGGGGTCACGCGTTCTCGACGGTGGCCGGGCGGACCCCCCGTGCTTTCCCCCCCCCATTCTCCGTCCGGTTCCGCCGAACTGACGAGCGCGTCGGCGCGTCAGCGCGCGTCGTCTGATACCACCGAAACCGTTCAGTCGTGGGTCACTGATCCATCCAATCGTACGCGACAGTGAGGTCGTGTGGCACGTGTCCGTCCCGCTTGGTCGCGTGGTCGAGATACGACCGGAGCCGGTCGCGGTAGTCGGGATGCGCACACCGTTCGATGAGGCGCTCCGCCCGCTCGACGGGGCTCAGCCCGCGGAGGTCCGCGACGCCGTGTTCCGTCACCACGACCGACACGTCGTGTTCGGTCTGGTCAACGTGGGAGACCGCGGGCACCACCCGGGAGACGTCGCCGTCGGCGGCGGTCGAGGGAAGCGCCGTGATCGAGAACAGTCCGTTGCGGTTGAAGTCGCCGCTGCCGCCGATCCCGTTCAGCAGTTCGGTCCCGCCGACGTGCGTCGAGTTCGCGTTGCCGTAGAGGTCGACCTCGACGGCGCTGTTGACCGCGACGACGCCGAACCGGTCGATCAGTTCCGCACGGTTCGAGACGCTGGCGGGCCGGAGCACGACGCCGTCGCTGTACCGTTCCGTGTCCGCGAACAGCCGCTCTTGGCCCTCCGTCGACAGCGCCAGCGACGTGGCGCTCGCGGCGTCGAGCGTGCCGTCGTCGACGAGGTCGAGGAGGCCGTCCTGGATGACCTCCCCGAAGTAGTCGAGCCGTCGGCCGTCGGCGTCGAACGACGATAGCGCACCCATCAGCGCGTTGCCCATGCTTCCGACGCCGAACTGGAGGCGGATGGTCGTCTCCAGCGCCGGGTTGCGCTCGCACTCTTCTTCGAGGAAGCGGCGGAAGTTGGCGGCGATGGTCCGGTCCGCTGCGGTCGGTTCCCGAAAACTGTACGGCGTGTCCGGAGCGGTGGTCTCGACGACCGCGACGAGCTTTTCCGGGGAGAACCGGATCCGGGCGTCCCCGATCCGGTCGCCCGGGCCCGACAGATCGATCGGCTCTCGATCCGGCGGCAGACCGGGACGAAAGACGTCGTGGAGCGCCGCGAGCTCGCGCGGCTGGCCGTGGTTCACCTCGACGATGACCTGGTCCGCGGCCGCGACGTACGCCGGCGTGTGGCCGATCGACGTCGAGGGGATCAGCCAGCCGGGGCCGGCCGCGACCGCCTCGACGACCGCGGTGTCGGCGTCGACGAACCCGCCGAGTTCGACCTGTTCGCCGAGCCGCGAGATGTGGGTGTCGTGAAAGGCGATGGTGCGTTCGTTGATCGCCGTCCGCGACGCCGCGTGCCCCTGGAACGGGTAGCGCCGGGCGATCGCGCCGGCCTCGACCAGATCCCCGTCGATCTGTTCGCCGGCACTGCCCCCCGAGACGACGGTCAACGCGAGGTCCCGTCCGCTCGCGGCGAGCGCTTCCGGCACGGCTTTGGGGTTGCCGACGCTCCCGAACCCGCTCACGACGAGCGTGTCGGTGTCGCCGACGTGGTCCGCCGCGGTGTCGGCCGAGACGACCGGGAGGTCGCCGACGAGGCGGGAGCCGTCGGTCATCGTCGTGCTGGGTGCGTCCGGACGTCTCCGAGCCGGTCGTGCGGTCGGGTCGCAATCGCGTCCCGGACGCCGCCGGTCTCGGTCCGTGCGGGCAGGCGTGTGTCCACGTCGCTCTCGAACTCGTCGACGTCCTGTCCATCCCGCCAGCGTGCGACGCTGGGGTCGTGTTCGGTGTCTGTGTCAGTCATGTCTGTCATCGAGGGCGTGCCAGTGCGCCGGACTGGGCGGGGCCATCTCCTGCTAACACGTACTCTCGCTCCAGCCAGTATAACAGTTGTTACACCGCGCCGCGGCAGCGGGTCGTCTCGGCGGCCGCCGAACCGCCGTGTGAGCGGTACTACCACCACCTCACCGGTACCTTGATTACGAGCGCTGGTCTGCGTTCGAGCGGGACGATGACAACCAGTGGCAAACTCGTCTATCTCGAAGCGCCGGAACGCCTCTCGATCAAGGAGTTCCCGCTTCCGACGCCTGAGACCGGAGCCGTCCTCACGGAAGTCGAGCGGGCTAACGTCTGCGGCTCCGAACTCCATATCTGGCAGGGCTACCACCCCCAGGTCAAAGAGGGAGTGCTCGGTCACGAAGCGCTCTGTCGCGTCGCCGAACTGGGCGACGGCGTCGAGACCGACTACGCCGGCCAACCGATCGCCGAGGGCGACCTCATCGCGCCGGTGTACTACCTGACCTGTCAGCGCTGTGCGGCCTGCCAGCGCGGGCAGTTCAACCTCTGTGAGAACGCCTACGAGTACTGGTCGAAGCCGCCGGAAGAGCCCCCGCACTTCCACGGGACGTTCGCCAGCCACTACTACATCCACCCCGAGCAGTACTTCTACAAGGTGCCCGACGGCCTCCCGCCGAACGTCGCCGCCGGCGCGAACTGCGCCCTCTCGCAGGTGCTGTTCGGGATCGACGAGGTCGGCGTCTCCCAGGGCGACACGGTCGTCGTCCAGGGTGCGGGCGGTCTCGGACTCAACTCGGTCGCCGTCGCGAACGAACGCGGGGCCGAGACGATCGTCATCGAGGGGGTCGACGGACGCCTCGATCGGGCGGCGGCGTTCGGTGCCGATCACCTGATCGACTTCCGCGAGTACGACACCGTCGAGGCGCGGGTCGAGCGTGTGCACGAACTCACCGACGGGGAGGGCGCGGACGTCGGCATCGAGGTCGCGGGCGTTCCGTCGGCGTTCGCCGAAGGCGTCCAGCTGGTCAGAAACGGCGGCCAGTACCTGGAGATGGGGAACCTCAACCCGGGTCACACGACCGAGTTCGACCCCGGACGGTTCACCCGTAGCGGGGTCACGATCCACGCCGTCGTCCGCTACCACCCCTGGTACCTCCGCAAGGCGCTGTCGTTCCTCGACGACCACGTGGACGACTACCCGTACGACGACCTCATCGACGCACACTACGACCTGGTCGACGTCGAGGAGGCGCTCCACGCCTCGGAGGATCGAACTGTCACCCGTGCCACGCTACTCCCGGACCACAGCCACTGACTCCGATCGAGGGGAGGCCGAGCCGGTGGCGACTCACGAGAACCGGATGTTGAGTTCGATCTCGTTGACGACGCCCAGGATCTCGTTCGGGATCTCCTGCTCGATCCGCTCACCCCTGAGCCGGTTGGAGGGGCCGCTGACGCTGATCGCGCCGATCACCTCCTCGTCGGGTTTCAGCACGGGGACGCCGACGGCTCGGAGCCCGGCCGTGCTCTCCTCGTAGTTGTGGGCGTAGCCGTCGGCTCTGATCTCTTCGAGCACCCGCCAGAACTCGTCCGCGTCGGTGATCGTGTTGTCCGTCCGATCCGGGAGCCCGACGTCGGAGAGGATCGCTTCGACACGCTCGCGCGGCATGAACGCGAGGATGGCCTTGCCGGCCGAGATCGCGTTGAGCGGGACGCGGTTACCGGTCCCCGAGTCGGTCTCGACGGCGTTCGGCCCCACCGCCCGGTAGACGTAGACGCCGTGCCCGTGGTCCTCAACGATGAACTGGGCCCGTTCGCCCGTCGTCTGGGCCAGTTCGTCCACCTTCTCCTTGATGAATCGGTAGCCGGGGATCCGATCCCTGACCACCGTCCCCAAGTAGAGGTGCTTCAGTCCGAGCCGGTACTGGCCGTCCTCGTTCACGACGTACTCCTCGTCGTGTAAGGTCTGCAGATGCGCGTGCACCGTGCTCTTCGGCATGTCGAGCCGGTCCGACAGCGTCGTCACCCCCGCTCTGTGGAGCTCGGCGAGCTCTTCGATGATCGACAGCAACTTCACGTCGGAACGGATCCCCCCGCCGTTGCTTCGTGACGACATGACCGCTCGTACTGCGGCCAGTCACTTATACCGTCCGCTCACGTCGAACGGCGTCGTCGTCGCCGGCCCGCGGGATCGAACAGCCCCTGATTCCACCACACGGCTGCTCGTTCGAACCGCGAGCCGCGACAACGTATCGTGTCGCCTTGTGTCGGATCTCTGCGGAACCGCGTGTTCGCTATCCGAGGATCGCCCCTGTGACCGACCGAGATTCGTCGGCCGTCAGTGACACGTCGCGAGCCGTCTTCCCCGCTCATCGCGGCGTCTCTGACGTGGATATCGTTCGACCTGATCGAACACTCGCCAGGACGTCGACGTGCGGAGCCTGCTCCCGTCACCGGACACCACTGCCCGACGTGGCCGTAGTATTTGTATCCAGTCAGTTTTTGATTCATTCTGTGAGAAGAATAAATACGGTCACCGACTCGTAAATGGGAGGATCGACGACGTTCGAGGCGGTCAGCGTGGCAGGATCCACTGATTGGACGGTTCTGTTCCGTTCCCCTGCTTCGTCTCCCGCGCATCCACTGTTATTCCGTGGTCCGCCCGAAAAAAGGCTTCTTCCGGCTTTTTAAGTCGTCTGAGCCGTATTTGACCGTCGGGACGACGGCTCCGGTCACGACTGGCCCGACCAGATATATTTGAAATAATAGATACCTGTCGAACTGATAATTTGCGTACTGACTGGGTGGGTGGTATCCCTCCGACGACGGAGCGGGGACCGGCGAGATCCTGCCAGTCGTTCACGGGGCCATCGACGCTTTGAGGAGAGTCGGCCGTCCCGCGTCGCCCTCGTGTCGGTACCGACGCGGGACGGCTGACCCGGACCGCGCCTCGGTCGTTCCGGCCGATCGAGACAGTCGCTCCGCGAGATCGTTCAGGCCGATCGAGACAGTCGCTCCGCGAGGTCGTTCAGGCCGATGCTGAAGGCGATTTTTGCCCGATGCGGTCGTGTACGCCCGTATGAGAACGCGAGAGAAGTTCGTGCTCGGGATCGGTGGGCTCGCGGCGCTGTGGATCGGGTGGGGAGCGTACGTCGCGCGGAAGACGGAGCGCGTGCCGTTCGAGACCCTCGCGGAGTTCGACGGGGTCGAGATCCGTCAGTACCACCGGGCGATACTCGCCGAAACGACGGCACCCGACCAGCGGACGGCGTTCCGGCGGCTCTTCGGCTACATCACCGGGGCCAACGAGGCGGCCGAGGAGATCGCGATGACGACACCCGTCGCGACCCGCGGCGACTCGCTCTCCATGACCGCTCCCGTCAGGATGGTCGACGTCCGCGGGGAAACCGTCTCCACGATCGCCCCCGATCGGTCGGAACACGACGGGGAGGGCGTGACGATGTCGTTTTACCTGCCCTCCGACACCACCCTGGAGACCGCACCGACGCCGACCGACCCCGAGGTTCGGCTCGTGCTCGAACCGCCGCGGATCGTCGCAGTTCGGCGGTTCTCCTGGTACGCGACGGAGCGGCGGGTCGACGCCGAACGGGAGCGCCTGCTCGAACGGCTCGCGGATCGGGGCATCGACGTGCGGGGCATTCCCGTGCTCCTCCAGTACGACGACCCGTGGACGCCGCCGTTCATGCGGACGAACGAGATCGAAGTGCCGATCGGCGAGGCGCAGGTCGAGGCCTGAGTCGGTCGCGTCCGCGCCACGCGCCCGACGGCGACCCCCCTGACGTCACGTCGACGTGGCCGCCACGAACCGGGCAGTCACGCCTCGTCGACGAGCGAGCCGAGGACCTCCTCGGCGGTCGCGGGCGTGTCGAAGTCGTGGAAGTGTTCGCCCTTCTCCTTCGTGAGCACGTTGAGCGCCGCCGCGGCCCCGTCGCCGGCGGAGATGACGGCCTGCCACTCCTCCGCGCGGACCATCGCGCCGGTGGCGTAGGCGTTCTCGACCGAGGTCTCCATCGTCACGTCGACCTCGACGATGCCCTCGTCGGTGAGCGCACAGCCGAGCCCCTCGGCGAGGTCACGGTTCGCGCCGGTGGCGAGGACGACGTAGTCGGCGGTGTGGTCGCCGTCGTCGGTCGTCACAGTGAAGCCGTCGTCGGTCGCGTCGACCGCCGTCACCTCTGCCTGGTGGCGCTCGACGCCGAAATCGTCGACTTGGTCGCGGAGGGTCGCCATGAAGTTCGACCCGTCGACGGAGCCGATTCCCGGGTAGTTGAACAGATGAGCCTTGTGCATCCACGTCCCGTCCGTGTCGAAGACCGCCGCGTCGAGGCCGTTCTTCGCGGTGAACAGTGCGGCGCTGAGGCCGGCGGGGCCGCCGCCGACGATGAGTACGTCTGCCATATCCGGGAGATGGCAAGCCACGATCATAAACGTTACACGAGTTGGACGGCGTCAGCGGGTCGGCACCGACTTCCGACCGGGGAGTCCGACCGATCCGATCGACGCGGCGACTACACCTCGACGTCCCACTCGGAGCCGGTGTCGCCGTGACCGACGGTGTCGGACGGGTACTTCAACTGGTCGTACGCCCGCGCGGCGACGGCGACGCTGAAGACGGTCGTCACCGCGCCGACGACGGTGGTGACGGCGGTAGTCAGGATCGCGATCCCGGCGAACCCGACTGCCCCGGCGACCGCGCTGACGACGAGGCCGATGACGACCAGCACCAGCGCGAGTCCGAACAGGCCGAGGCGGTTCCCCGAGGTGAGCTCCCAACTCGCCGAGAGCGCGTCGACGAAGTTCTGGTCCTCGACGGCGATCTCCTGGCGGACGAAGAAGAACGAGATGGCGAGGAACACGCCCGGAACGACGAGGAAGAGGAGGCCGACGGCGACCAGGATGAGCACGACGATGCCGCCGACGAAGCCGTTGAGCGTGGCCATGACGATGTTCCGCGAGACGAACGACTCGGGGATGCGCTCGGTCTCGTCGCTGACGAGCGTGCGCACGGCGACGATCCGGACGGCCTCGGCGACGAGGGCGATGAAGAGCGCTGTCACGATCGCCGCCGGCAGCGGGATGGGGAGTGCGAGCGGCGTCTGTTCGGCTCCGGGGAACGCGGCGGCCGGACCGGCCGGACCGGTTGGACCGGCCATCGCCCCCGGTGGGAGCTGTTCGAGCTGCTGGCGGGCGAAGCGGGCGGCGGCGGCCGAGAGCGTCTGTCCGGCCACCGCGTTGACTGCGCCGAAGGCCAGAAACACGAGCATGAGCAGGAGTCCGTTCCGCTCGAACGTGCGACTGAAACCGTCGGAGAGGGCTTTGGAGATGTCCAGGGACATACGTTGCGGGCGGGAGATCACACGGCAGCGTGTTAACCGTTGATGATCACGTCCGTCGCGGGGTCGGCCCACGAGACGTCCGGTCGGGCGACGTCGATCGGATCAGGTCCGCACGTCGAACGACGGCTCCCGGGCGAACGAGTCGAGCGAGCCGCGCGACTGGATGATGTTGAACGCGGTGACGAGGTCCGACCGGGAGACCAACCCGACGAACTCGCCCGAATCGTCGACGACCGGGAGTCGCCCGACGCCGCGCTGTTGCATCGTCCCGATGGCCTCCATGGCGTCGGCGTCGGGCGTGATAGTCGCGAGTTCGCGCGACATCACGTCGTCGACGCGGTAGGCGTCGCGTTCGACCTCTCTGATCCCGCGGGCGTCGTCGAGCGTGACCATGCCGACGAGTCGGTCGCCGTCCATCACCGGGTAGCCGGTGTGGCGCTCGCGGAACATCCGGCCCATGAGGTCGGTGACCGAGGTGCGCTCGTCGACGACGTGGAGTTCCTCGCGGGGGGTCATGATGTCGCGGACGACGACGTCCTGGAACGCGGCTTTCATCACCGTCTGCTGGGCCTCGCTGGACGCGCCCATGTAGATGAAGAAGGCCAGCGCGACGAGGAAGAGGTTGGCGAACAGGCCGAAGATCCCGAGCAGGAACGCGAACACCTTACCGACCTCGGCGGCGATCTGCGTCGCCCGGGCGTGGGGGCGGTTGCGGGCGAGGAGCGCGCGGAGGACGCGGCCGCCGTCCATCGGGAAGCCGGGGAGCATGTTGAACACCGCGAGCGCGACGTTCGTCAGCGCGAGGTAGCCGAGGACGAACCGCACGGGGTCGCCGAGGGGAAGGGCGACGAAGCCGAGGTAGGAGACGACGCCGATGAGCACGCT
Source organism: Salinigranum marinum (assembly GCF_024228675.1). Classification (NCBI taxonomy): domain Archaea; kingdom Methanobacteriati; phylum Methanobacteriota; class Halobacteria; order Halobacteriales; family Haloferacaceae; genus Salinigranum; species Salinigranum marinum. Next base: position 2,823,860 of record NZ_CP100461.1, read on the forward strand.
CACGACGGGGCCGGCGATGGCGATGGTGAATTCCTGCTTCCAGTCCTCGGGGATCTCGGTGAAGCGAGCGACGCCGCCGAAGAGCCAGAGCGTGATCGACTCGATCTCGTAGCCGTAGCGCATGGCGACGAGCGAGTGGCCGAACTCGTGGAGCAACACGCCGACGAAGAGGCCGAGCGCGGCCGCACTCCCCAGGATCCACTGCATCGATCCCACCGTGAGCGGTTCCGGCGCCATAGCGGTGCCGAACAGCCCGTTGATGACGCCGGTGAGGTTAGCCACGTCGGAGCCGATGAGCCAAGCGAACAGCGGGAGCACGAGGAGAAAGGTGAGGTCGAGACGAATGGGGATACCGAACGCGCTCCCGATACGGATTCCTCGCATACGGGGCTCTAGTCGGGGGACGTTCTTAAACCGACCTGTCTCTCGGGCGTCGAGTGAGTCCGAAAACGGCGCAGCGGTCGGCGGTCGGCGGTCGGCGATCCACCGCCGGGGACGGCGCGCCGACAGAACTTACTCCGACGGCGGTCTGGGTGTCGACATGACCGACACCGAGACGGAACCGCTCGTCCGACGGGCGACCGACGTGGCGTACGAGGACGTCGGGGCCGCCGACGGGATGCGAAAGGGCGTGCTCGTCTCCGACGCCGACGGCGCGCCGCACTTCGCAATCCGGCGCTTCACGCTCGCGCCCGGTGCCGAGGTGCCGAGACACACGAACGAGGTCGAACACGAACAGTACGTGCTCGACGGCGAGTACACGGTCGGACTGGACGACGAGGAGTTCACGGTGCGGGCGGGTGACTCACTCCTCATTCCGGCCGGGACGGTCCACTGGTACCGCAACGACGGCGACGAGGAGGGTGCGTTCCTCTGTGCGGTGCCGAACGGCGACGATTCGATCGAACTGGTCGACGAGGGCTGACCGGGCGGCCGGCGTCGAACCGAGACGCTGACAGCGGCGGCTCAGCCGTCGGTCACGGGGGCCGGCCTCGGTTCGCCGACGAACGTGACCACGACGAGGAGCGTGACCACGGTCGCTCCGAGGGCGACGCCAGTGATCGCGAAGAACGTCGTCTGCACGCCGACGCGCTGGATGAGGTAGCCGAACACCGGCGGCGCGATCGCGTTGCCGAGCATGATCCCGATCGTGACGATCGCGAAGCTCTTCGCGACGGTGCCGCGGGTGGCCAACCGTTCCGTCAACTGGTCTCGGGCGGGGCTGGCCAGGCTCCTGACACCACCCAGGAGCAGGAACAGCCCGATGGCGACGACCGCGGGGACGACCGCCGCGGAGACGAGCCCGAGCAGGCCGGTGAGGCCGACGAAGCTGACGACGAGGACGCGGCCGCCGCCGAAGCGATCAGTGAGGTAGCCGCCGAAGAGGATCGAGCCCGCGCCGACGACGAACAGCCCGGTCAACACCACGTTCGCGACGCCCAGCGACAGGCTGTAGGCGTCCGTCAGGAACACGACGGCGTAGGAGGTCACGCCCCAGTTGGCGGTCGAAGAGAGCAGGGTGAGGACGGCCACCGCGAGGATGCCGGGGGCCGCGACGAGCGCCCGGAGTTGTGTGCGGACGCGGTCTGCCAGCGGAGTGTCGGTCACTGACGCCTCGACGTTCGGTGCCGTGATCGCGTCGTCGACGCGCCAGGCGAAGACGGCCGTGACCGCCACCGCGTACGCGAGTCCCACCACGGCCACCAGGCCGATCGCGTGACGCCAGGTGAGCCCCACGACCGCGATGACGAACGTCGAGACCACCGGTGGCGTCGCGAAGCCCAGACTGCCGCCGAAGTTGTACACCGCGAACGCGCGGCCGCGGGTGTCCTCCGTGGTGGCGTCCGACAGGAGCGGGTAGTGTGCGGCGTGGTGGCCGGCGACGCCGATTCCGAGGACGACCTGTCCGGCGACCAGTTCGGGAAAGCCGGACGCAAGCGCCGTGATCAGCGCGCCGAGCGCGCCGAGCACCGACGAGACCCCGAGGGCGATCGTCCGATCGTAGTGGTCGGCCAAGTAGCCGAACGGGAGTTGGAAGGCGGTGTTGACCAGCGCCTGGACGCCCATCGCCACGCCCAACAGCGAGATGGAGACGCCGAGATCCGCCGAGAGGATCGGGAGCACCGGCGGCAAGAGCACGAGGAACGCGTGGTTGACGAACTGCGAGCCGCTGACGAGCCCGACGACGAGCGCTGTCTGCTTCGAGGCGGACGATCCCGCCCCGCCGATGGTGAACACAGTACCCCGGTAGCAGCGACCGCGAGATAAACGGGGCGTGTTGCGGAACGCCCTTCCGCTTCCGGCCGCCGTCGGGGTCGCTCGTCCCGCTCGACGGCGACCGGGAGACGAACCGCTGAAATACCCGCTCCCCGTAGCACGCGTCGTGTCACAGCAGGTCGGGCAGGTCGACACGCTGTTCCTCCACGAGGTGGGCGAGAACTTCCTCGTGGTGGTCCAGCGCGACGGCAGTCGGGTGTTCCGCGCGATCCTCGAACTGAAGGAGACCTCCGCGGGGCCCCGCCCGGCGAAGTTCCGCATCAAGCGCGGGTCGTCGGAGGAGCCCCGCGACCCGGGGCAGTTCGTCGAACTCGCCCGACGCGCGGCCCGGATCCGGATCTCCCAGCAGACCTCCAAACGCGCCCGCGAGCGGCTGACGGAGATGCTCGACGGCTACCAGCTCGACGCGCTGACGGTCCGGACCTGCCGCTACTGTGCCTCGAACGGTCGGTACTCGCCCATCACGGGGGAGACCGCGATCAAGGCCGACCGCGACTACGTCTGTCCCGACTGCGCCCGCCGCGAACTCGAACGCGAACTCTCGTACTCGGGGTCGATCACCGGCGCGGCGAAAGAGCGGCTCGAAGAGCTCCTCCTCGAAACGGGGGATCTCGACAAGGTGACGAACCTCCTCGCCGGCGGGCTGAACCCCGAACTCACGAAGTTCGACGAGGTGTCGGCGACGGTCGAGGACGTCGACCCCGTCCCCACCTCGTCGCTCGACCTCCACCCGACGCTGCAGTCCCGCGTCGAAGGCCGGTTCGACACCCTGCTCCCCGTGCAGTCGCTGTCGGTCGAGAACGGCCTCTTCGAGGGACGGGACCAGCTGGTCGTGAGCGCGACGGCGACCGGAAAGACGCTCGTCGGCGAACTCGCGGGGATCGATAGGGTCCTGAAGGGGAAGGGTAAGCTCCTCTTTCTCGTTCCCTTGGTGGCGCTGGCCAACCAGAAACACGAGGACTTCGCGGACAGGTACGGCGACATCGTCGACGTGACCATCAGGGTGGGCGCGTCGCGTATCTCGGACTCGAACGCCGCGTTCGACCCCTCGGCGGACGTCATCGTCGGCACCTACGAGGGCGTCGACCACGCGCTCCGAACCGGGCGGGACCTCGGCGACGTCGGGACGGTCGTCATCGACGAGGTCCACACGCTCAAGGAAGAACAGCGCGGCCACCGCCTCGACGGGATGATCTCGCGGCTGAAACACTACTGCGAGCGACGGGTGGGGAAGCGAGGCGGGTACGAGGGTGCGCAGTGGATCTACCTCTCCGCGACGGTCGGCAACCCCGAGTGGCTGGCCCGCGAACTCGAAGCGACGCTCATCGAGTTCGAGGAGCGTCCGGTTCCGATCGAGCGGCACGTCACGTTCGCCGACGGCCAGGAGAAGGCACGCATCATCGACAAACTCGTCACGCGGGAGTTCGATAGCGAGTCCTCGAAGGGGTACCGCGGGCAGACGATCGTCTTCACCAACTCCCGGCGGCGGTGTCACGAACTCGCCCGCAAGATCGGCTACGACGCCGCGCCGTACCACGCGGGGCTGGACTACGGCCGCCGCAAGCGCGTCGAACGGATGTTCGGAAACCAGGACCTCGCAGCCGTCGTCACCACCGCCGCGCTCGCCGCCGGCGTCGACTTCCCCGCCTCGCAGGTCGTCTTCGACTCGCTGGCGATGGGGATCGAGTGGCTCTCCGTCCAGGAGTTCGAGCAGATGCTCGGCCGCGCCGGCCGACCCGATTACCACGACCGCGGGACGGTCTACCTCCTCGTCGAACCCGACTGCACCTACCACGGTTCGATGGAGATGACCGAGGACGAGGTCGCGTTCAAACTCCTGAAGGGGGAGATGGAGGACGTCTCGACTGTGTACGACGAGGCGGCGGCCGCCGAGGAGACGCTGGCGAACGTCATCGTCGCGGGCAAGCGCGCCAAACGGCTGAACGACCGCATGCTCGGCGACATCGACACGACGCGGTCGGTGGGCCGACTGCTCGAGTGGGAGTTCATCGACGGCTTCGAGGCGACACCACTGGGCGAGGCCGTCTGTCGGCACTTCCTCGCGCCGGGCGACGCGTTCTTTCTGTTGGACTGCATCCGCAACGGGCTCGATCCGTACGAGACCGTCGCCGAGATGGAGCTCCGCGAGGAGCGGTGAGCGGGCGTATCCGCGTCCCCAAGGGAACGAGAGCGCCTCGTTGCCCACAACAAATATATCCGTCCGTTACCAGCCAACGGTAGAATGACTCAGCCCCCCCGTCGATCGCGTCTACGATGACTGACCGTCCGATACGCCTGCTCCACGTCGACGACGATCCGGCGTTCGCGGAGATGGTATCGGTGTTTCTCGAACAGGAGTGTTCGGCCTGTCACGTCACGACGGCCACCGACGTGCCAGCCGGGCTCGAACAGCTCCGATCGGGGGCGTTCGACTGCGTCGTCTCCGACTACGAGATGCCCGGCCAGACGGGGCTCGACCTGCTCCGAGCGGTCCGCGACTCGCATCCCGACCTCCCGTTCGTGCTCTTCACCGGGCGGGGGAGCGAGGAGATCGCAGCCGAGGCGATCTCCGCCGGCGTCTCGGACTACCTCCAGAAGGGCGGCGGCACGGAGCAGTACACCGTCCTCGCCAACCGGATCGAGAACCTCGTCTCGCAGTACCGCGCCCAGCGCGACCTCAGACAGCGGGTCGACGCCATCGAGACCGCGAGGGAGGGGATCGGGCTCCTCGACGACGACGGCCGGGTCGTCTACGCGAACCGGGCGTTCGAGGAGACGTTTGGCTACGAGGAGGGCGAACTCGTCGACGTGTCCGTCACGGCGCTCGTCGACGACGACGACGCCGAGCGGCTTCGGGCGGCGCTGGCGGGCGACGGCTGGACCGGCGAGGTGTTGATGCGCCACCGAGACGGGACGGGGCTGCTCGCCGACATCGCCGTCTCGCGGACAGCCGGCGGCGAGCGGGTGTTCACCGTGCAGGACATCTCCGCCGCGGAGCGCCGGGAGCACGAACTGTTCGTCAAGAACCGGGCGATGGAGGCCGCGCCGATCGGGATCATCGTCACCGACCCGGCGCTGCCCGACAACGGCATCGTCTACGCCAACAGGGAGTTCGAGCGGCTGACCGGCTACGCCGAGTCGGAGATCCTCGGCGAGAACTGTCGGTTCCTGCAGGGCGAGGAGACCGCTCCGGAGACGGTCACCGAGATGCGCGAGGCGATCGCCGCCGAGGAGCCGGTGACGGTGGAACTCCGCAACTATCGCAAGGATGGCACGCCGTTCTGGAACCGCGTGTGGATCAGTCCCCTTCGCAACGCCGACGGGGCGGTCACGAACTTCGTCGGCTTCCAGGATGACGTCACAGAGCGCGTCGAGGCGCGGCGGGAACAGGCCGCGATGTTCGACCGGGTGTCCGACGCCTTCTTCGCGCTCGATCGGGGGTGGTGTTTCACCTACCTCAACGCGCAGGCCGAACGGGTGCTCGACCGGACCGCCGACGAGCTCCTCGGGGAGTCGGTCTGGGAGGCGTTCCCCGGCGCGGTCGATTCCACCTTCGAGGCGGAGTACCAACGGGCGATGGAGAGCCAGGAGACCGTGTCGTTCGAGGAGTACTACCCACCGCTCGGAACCTGGTTCGAGGTGCGGGCGTACCCCTCGGAGACGGGACTGTCGGTGTACTTCCGCGACGTCAGCGAGCGGAAGGCCAACGAGCGGCGGCTCGAAGAACGGACGCGGCAGTTCGAGACGTTCGGCGACATCCTCGCACACGACCTCGAAACGCCGCTGGTGACGCTCGAAGGGCGGTTGGAGCTGGCGGCGGAGACCGGCGACACCACGCACGTCGTCGCCGCCCGGGAGTCGCTCGACCGGGTTCGGACGCTCGTCGACGACCTCGCGACGGTCATGCGCGAGGGGAGCGTCGTCAGCGACGTGCGCGACGTCGACCTCGCCGAGGTGGCGCGGACGCTCTGGACGTCGATCGACACCGCCGAGGCGACGCTCCAGGTCGAAGCTGTGGGGCCGATCCGCGCCGACGAGCGGGCGCTGACGCGGCTGTTACAGAACCTCTTCCGGAACTCAGTCGAGCACGGCTCGACGAGCAACCGGCCTGCACGACAGTCCGGAGACACCGTTGAGCATGGCTCGACGAGCTCTCGTTCGCAGGCTCACGAGGACAGCGTGGAACACGGTTCCATGGGCAGTCGGCCGGAGGCCGACGACAGCGTGGAACACGGCGGCCCGACCGTGGCGGTCACCGTCGGCCCGCTCGACGACGGAGCGGGGTTTTACGTCGCCGACGACGGGTCGGGCATCCCGGACGCCGAGCGCGAACGGGTGTTCGAGCCGGGCTACACCACGAAGTCGGACGGAACCGGCTTCGGGATGGTGAGCGTGCGCCGGATCGCGCTGGCGCACGGCTGGGAACTGTCGATCGTCGACTCCGAGGCGGGCGGAGCGCGCTTCGAGATCCGCGGCGTCGAGCGGCCCGCCGACGGCTAGTTCGGGCCGGAGCCGGTCGCCGGGGGGTCGGTCACGTCCACCCGGTCGCGGAGCCACGCCATCGCCTCGGAGACCGCTTCGGGGTCGCCCGAGAGCTTGATCCGCGTCGGGATCCGCCCCTTTCCGGGGTAGCTCCCGACGGCGACATCGAACCGTTCGCGAACCCCCGTGAGACGGTCGTTCAGCGCCCCCTCGGGGGCGGGCGTGTGGAGCGTCTCCGAGACGACGCGGCCGTCGAACTCGCTCTCGACGAGTTCGAACATGGCGTACAGTTCGTCGGGGATGCCCGGGAACGCGTAGACGTTCGCGGCGACAAAGCCCGGGCCGAAGCTCTCCTCGGTGACGAGCGGCCGCGCCTCCTCGGGGATCGACGCCTGCGCGTCGAAGTCGACGTCGAGGTCGTACGCGTCGGCGAGGTCGGGGTACTGCTCGGCGTACGCCTGTGCCTTCTCGACGATGCCTTCCCGGACGTCGGCGGCGACGGCCAACTCGCGGTCGAGTGCGTCGGCGACAGCCACCTTCGTCACGTCGTCGGGGGTGCCGCCGAGCCCGCCGGTGACGATCACGGCGTCGAACGCTCGGGAGAACTCCCGCACCGAATCGGCGATCACCGCTCTGTCGTCGGGGATCGTGAGGACCCGAGTGACGGTGACCCCCCGCTCCGCGAGCCGGCGGCAGAGCCACGTCGCGTTGGTGTTCTCCGTGTCGCCCGCGAGGAGTTCGTCGCCGACCGTGACGAGTGCGACGTCCATACCCGACGGTGGGAGAGCAACGGCATATGTCTACGGGCGGCGGCCAGTGTGTCGGTCTGCGCGCTCGGTGGGGCTGTTCGAGGACTGCGATCGGTCCCTCGTGTCGAACTCGGTACCACCGTGACCGCGGAGGGGCGGAGCAGAGAGGAGAGACAGTCCCCGACGCGGCGAGACGCCCCGTGTCCCGCGCTGCTCCCCCGCGCCGACCGCCCCGCGTGATCGAGACGTGCCACGCGGAGGGCGCGAGAACACCCGACGCCAACGCTTTCGAATCGGATCGATCGGTAGCCCTTAGTCGAACGTTCACGAGGTCCGATACATGAGACAGCGTTGGCTCTACGCGTGGGGGCTCGGCTCGGTCGCCTTCGGTGGGGCGTCGTTGCTCGTCCCGCTATACATCGTCCAGTTGGGGGCGTCGCCGGTCCAACTCGGGCTGTTGGCGGCGACGGCGGCCGTGATCGGCGCGCCGGGCGCGATCGCCTTCGGCCGACTCGCCAACCGGGTCGAACACCGGCGGACGCTGGTGGTGCTCACGCTGGCCGGCGTCGCGGTCACGCTCGCGGTGATCCCGCTGTTGTCGAGCATCACGGCGATCATCGTCGCGAACGCGGCGCTGTGGCTCGTCGTCGCGAGCGTCGCGCCCGTCCTGACGATGCTCGTCGTCGACGACGCGCCCGAGTCGGCGTGGACCGAGCGGATCGGCCTGTTGAACAAGTACCAGGGGTACGGCTGGGCGGGCGGGCTCGTCCTCGGCACGGCCTGGCCTCTCGTGGCGACGCAGGTGGGTGGCGGCGGCTCGACCACGCGGGCGCTGTTCTGGTTGCTCGCGGCCTGTGCCGGCGCGAGCGCGCTCGGGGCGGTGCGGTCGCTTCCGCACCCCGCACCCGAAGACCGCGTCACGAGCGAGCGACGGGTCCGGCGGATCGCCCGGATCCTGTCGATTTCCCGCCGCGGGATCAAGGGAACGACGTTCGCGTTCTCGCCGAACCGGCTGTACTGGACGACGCGGGGGATCCACCCGCGGCGGCTCGCGGGGAAGGTCAACCCCGCGCTGGCGACTTACCTGGCCGCCGCGACGCTGTTTTTCACCGGCTTCGCGGCCTTCTGGGCCCCGCTCCCGCTGTTTTTCACCGGGGTCGGCTTCGGCTCCGGGCAGGTGTTCGGCCTCTATCTGGCCTCCAGCCTCGCCTCGGCCGTCCTGTACGAGGGGGCCGGGCGGTTCGCGTCGACGTACGACGTGCGACTACTTCAGTCGGGCGCGCTCGCGGCTCGCGGCCTCCTGTTCCCGCTGGTGGCCGTGTTCACTGGCCTCGGCGCGGTCTCGGTCGGCCTCGCCGCGGCCGGCGTCGGTCTCTTCGCCATCGGGCTGACGTGGGCGGTCATCGCCGTCGTCGGGACCGCTATCGTCACCCGGCTCGCGCCACCGAGCGTCCGTGGCGAGGTGCTCGGGGTCCACACGGCGCTCGGAGCGGTCGCGGGCGGGATCGGTGGGGTCCTCGGCGGCTGGGCGGCCTCCTTCGGCTACCTGACCGCGTTCGCCGTCGCGGGCGGCCTCGTCGTCGTGGGGGCGGCGCTCGTCCTCTCGCTCCGGACGCTCTCGGGTGGGGACCGCGCGGTCGTCGCTCCCACCGAGCCGATCGCGACCACCAGCGGGGCCGAGGTGCCGGCCGTGTCGACCGAGGAGGTCGCCGAGGGGCGCGCCGACTGAGCGGGGTCGTGCTCGCCCGTCGGCTCACTCCGCTTCCTCGTCGTCGGCCATCCACCGCTGGCCGTACGACCGGTAACCGTCGAACTCGCCGCGAGTGATCTCCCGTTCGATCCCCGTGCGGTCTCGTCGGTGATCCGGACGAGGTGACAGATGGGGTGTCACGGGAGCGCGACGGGGTTCTCCAGGACGCTCACGATGAGCCCCGTGAACGGCGCGGTGACGACGTGTTCGTCGTGTCTGAAGTGGTCGGTGATCGTACAGACCGTCTCGCCCTCGTGCACGAGCGGGTTCGGTCCCCACTGCATGTCGACCAGCCCGCCGGTCTCGGCGCGGAGCCAGCGCTTTTGTTCCTCGGTGCCCATCACCGTCCGCCACGACGGCTCGGTCCGCTCGCCCGCGGGGGAGACGCCGACCGCTTTTGCGTTCGTCGCGAGAGACCCCCGACGATGGTTGGATTCGGCACGGCGGTGCAGATCGCGGGGCTGGTCGCGTCGGTCGGCGGCCTCTGGATCGGGGCGCGGCTGCTCGTCGATTCGGTCGTTCGACTCGCCCGCTAGGTCGTGCTCACGGAGCTCACCATCGGGCTGACCGTCGTGTCGATGGGCACCTCGACGCCGGAACTCGTCGTGACGGCCGACGCGGCGCTGGTAGGGCTCGGCGACATCGCCGTCGGGAACGTCGTCGGGTCGAACATCTACAACCTCGCGTTCGTCCTCGGTGTCGTCTCGTTGATCCGGGTCATCCCCGTCGAACGGTCGCTGGTTCACCGTGACGGGATCGCGCTCGTCGCCTCGACCCTCCTCGGGGCGGCGGCGCTGTTCGACCTAGTCGTCACCCGTATCGAAGGCGTCGTCCTGGTCGGGTCGCTCGTGCTGTACACGGCGTACCTGCTGCGGACCAGCGCGACCGACGACGGCGAACCGGGCGAATCGGGCGAATCGGGCGAACCGGGCGAATCGGGCGAATCGGCGACACTGACGACCGGTCTCACGGAGCGCGCCGCGTTCGGAGGCCGCGACGGCCTGCTCCTGGTCGGCGGACTCGTGCTCGTGAGCGGTCACGTCATGGTCGAGTCGGCCTCGGGACTCGCCTGGGCGGCCGGCCTCCCGGAGTGGGTCATCGGCGGCACGATCGTCGCCGCGGGAACGTCGACGCCCGAGTTCGCGGTGTCGCTCGTCGCGATGCGACAGGGGAGCGTCGGCGTCTCCGTGGGGAACGTCGTCGGGAGCAACGTGTTCAACCTCCTCGGCATCATGGGGCTCGGCGCGGCGATACAGCCGCTCGTCGTGAGCCCGTCGGCGCTCGAAAGCGTCGCGTAGCTGCTCGTCGTCGTCGCGACCGTCGTCGCGCTGTGGTCCGGGCGCAAACTCACCCGGGCGGAGGGTGGGCTGTTCGCCCTCTCGGAGGGCGGCCGGTGGACGCTCGGGCTCGTCGGCATCGGGTAGCCCGCGCTGGCGCACCGGTGAGGGAGCGACACCGACGGGGATCCGCAGCGAGTCTTTTTGTCGGTCGGCCGTGACGGTAACGAGATAGACGAATGTCCGAACTGGTCGAGGCACGGCTCAACCTTCGCGTCCCCCGCGACGGCCGCGGCGACCTGCAGGACGCGGTCGCGGAGCGCCTCCGCCGCGCGGCGGCCGTCGACCGCGTCGAGTCGTTCGACGTGACCGGGGTCCGTCCCGGCCTCAACGACCTCACACTCCGCGTCCGGACGACGGTCGCGTGCGACATTGACGCCGATTCCGAGGCGGCGACGGCGCTGATGGAGGCGGTCGGGATCGAAGCCGTCGACGCCGAGTTCGTCGACCACCCCGACGACGAGGCCGACCCGGGGTCGGAGGACGAGCCGTGACCGGCGGGGTGCGGTCGGTGGACGACGATGCCACGGTCGGTGGCATGCGGGGGGCGGCCGACGCGGAGACAGAACGGGAGGGGGAAGGAGAACGGGTCGCCCGCGACGAGGCGACGGAACTCGCGGGGCTCCGACGGCTGACGCACGCGCTCGACGAACTGTTCACCGTCCCCGGAACCGACTACCGGATCGGGCTGGACCCGCTGATCGGGCTCGTCCCGGGCGTGGGCGACGTGCCGACGAGCGTCGCGTCGGCGTACGTCGTCGCGCAGGCGGCGGCGCTAGGCGTGCCGCGGGCGACACTCGCCCGGATGCTCCTCGTCGTCGCCGTCGACAGCGTCGTCGGCTCTCTCCCGGTCGTCGGCGACCTCTTCGACGCCGTCTGGAAGGCCAACAGCCGGAACCTGGCTCTCCTGGAATCGCGCATGGACGACCCCGCGGGCGGGGCGGTTGACCGCCGGTACGTCCTCGTCGTGACCGTGCTGTTGACCCTCGCCTTTCTCCTCGTGAGCGTCGGCGCCGCCGTGGCGGCGTGGTGGTTACTCGGGCGGTTCGGGTTCGTTTGATTCGTGAACGCGTGAGTCGTGTCGATCCGCAGGGAGACGTGACGGGTTGTGTCGATCACGCGAGTGAAGCAGGTGCGAGACTAGTACACGGGCGCGCGGACCGGCCTGACACTGACCGCGATGCGGTGTGGTGTTTGGCCGCGCTAGCGACTGCTACCCTGTTATGTGCCGCCCGCAATCCGACTCTCCGACCGATCAGCTCCCGATCAAGACACGGACCGGTCCATCAGGCGCTCACTGGCTCTCGGTCGGCCCCGACAGGCCTGGTCTCAAACGGGGCTCCGACGGCCACACGACGACTGCACCGCGCAACGCAAGACAGTTACCCCCGCCGATACACCCACGCGTATGAGCCTTCTCGACGACGGCCGGGCCCTCGACGCGACGGGCCCGGTCTGTGACGCCTGCCTCGGTCGGGTGTTCGCCGACCGGAGCTTCGGGCTGACGAACGCCGAGCGGGGGCGGTCGGTACGCGTCGCACGCGCGCTCGACGCCGACGAACCGTTCGAGCCCACGCCCACCGAGGAGTGTTGGGTCTGTGAGGGCGAGTGCGCCCGGTTCGACGAGTGGGCAGAGCGCGCCGTCGCGGCCGTCGAGGGCGTCGACTTCGACACCTACCAGGTCGGGACGCGGACGCCACCCCTGGTGGAGGAGAACGAGGCGCTCCTGCGCGAGGAGGCCGGCCTCGCGATCGACGCGGGCGAGCAGTTCAAATCGGAGTTCAACCGCGAGGTCGGCAAGCGGGTCGGCCGGCTGACGGGCACCGAAGTGGAGTTCGGACGCCCCGACGTGCAGTTCCTCGTCGACGTCGCGGCCGACGAGGTATCGGCGACGATCAACTCCGCGTTCGTCTACGGTCGCTACCGCAAACTCGAACGCGACATCCCCCAGACCGAGTGGCCCTGCGGCCGCTGTGACGGCCGGGGTGTCCTGGGTGAGGACCGCGAGTGCCCACAGTGCGACGGCACGGGCTACCTCTATCAGGCGAGCGTCGAGGGGCTGGTCGCCCCGCCCATCCGCGACGCGATGGAGGGGACCGCGGCGACGTTTCACGGGGCCGGCCGCGAGGACGTCGACGCGCTGATGCTCGGCACCGGCCGGCCGTTCGTCGTCGAGGTGCACGAGCCCAGACGGCGGACGGTGAGCGTCGAACCGCTCGAACGGCTGGTGAACGACCACGCGGCCGGCCGGGCGGAGGTCGAGGGGCTCCGGCTGGCGACGTACGAGATGGTCGAACGAGTGAAGCAGCTCGACGCCTCCAAGCGCTACCGCGCCACGGTGGCGTTCGACGACGACGTCTCACGAGAGGCGTTCGAGGAGGCGCTGTCGGAACTCGCGGGTGCGACGGTCGAACAGTACACCCCGAAGCGCGTCGACCACCGGCGGGCGAACCTCACCCGCACCAGGGAGGTGTACGAGGCGACCGGCGAGTGGGAGGACGCCCGGCACGCGACCGTCGAAATCCACGGTCAGGGCGGCCTCTACATCAAGGAGCTCGTCTCGGGCGACGAGGGGCGGACCGAACCCAGCCTGGCGGGGCTGCTCCGCGTCGGCGCGACGGTGACGGCGCTCGACGTCGTCGGGGTCTACGGCGAGGACGAACCGTTCGAGGACGACGCGTACTTCCGTGACGGATCTGACGACGGCGGCGAGGGTGGAGCCGAAAGCGAGAGCGAGACCGCGGAGTGAACTGAGGTGAGGTGGAGTGAGGTGAGGTGAGGGCGGTCCCCACTCCCGGCCGGACGCGCTGGGCCGCCCCGACCGCCGCGAACGCGTCCCGAGACGACTCGGCGTCCGCGGCTCCCCGTTTGCTCCACGTCCCGGCCGTCCCGACCGCACACAAGGAAACGGTTTTTTCCGTCCGCGGAGATCCGAAGCCACGACAATGTCCACACCCGTGCGGATCGGGAGCGACGAGGCGGGCAAAGGGCCGGTGCTCGGGCCGATGGTCGCCGCGGCGGTCCGGGTCGACCCCGACGCGCTCCCCACCGCTGTCGACGACTCGAAACGGCTCACGCCGGCTCGCCGCGAGGAACTCGCCGCCGGGATCCACGCCGTCGCCAAGGGGGTCGGCGTCGCGGTCGTTACCACGTCTCGGATCGACGCGCCCGAGACGGATATGAACACGCTGACCGTCGACGCCCACGCGGAGGCGCTCGCGGGCGTCGCGGGTGACGGCGACGCGGTCTCGGCGGACGCGGGCGACGTCTCGGAGTCACGCTTCGCGCGGCGCGTCGCGGCGGGCGTCGACGACCGGGGGGTCACGGTCGAAGTGCGGGCCGAACACGGGGCCGACGCCAGTGATCCGATCGTGGCCGCGGCGAGCATCGTCGCGAAGGTCGAGCGCGACCGACACGTCGAGGCGCTCGCCGACGAGTACGGCGAGGTCGGGAGCGGCTATCCGAGCGACCCGGCGACGAGAGCGTTCCTCCGCGAGTACGTCCGCGATCACGGGTCGCTACCGGACTGTGCGCGGGCGTCGTGGAAGACCTGCGACGACGTGCTCAGGGCGGCCGAACAGTCGGCGCTCGACGAGTTCTGAGTCCGTGCGTGGCGAGGTCGACGCGAGCGTTCAGCGCATCTCCGCGAGCGGGACGAACGATCCCTCCGCGGCGGAGACCCACGTGGTGACGAGGTCGTCGTCGCTCAGGCCGACGGGGAAGACGGTACACTCGTCCGTGCCGTCGACGGCCGTGACGACGGTGGCGACGTAGAGCGGGGCGTCGGCAGCGACGACCGCGCCGGCCGCGGCTGGGGAGTCTGTGGGCGAGGCGTCGCCGTCTCGGCGGTGTGGCGTTCCAGACATGGGTACTGACGGGGTCGGTCGGTGGACGGTACGGGCCGACCGACGCGAACGGGGTCGATAAGTCGATCGGCGCTTCTCACCGGTCGGGAACCGTCGGCGTCTGGGACGGCGCTCGGTGAGAAGTACCGGCCACGGACGGGAGGTCGCCGTCCGGGTCCGAACGCGGGCGGGCTCGACAGGAACAGTGGCCCTCAGCGGTCCTCGGTGAGGAGCACCCGGAGGATGTCACCGTACGCCGGCCGGGTGAGGAGCACGCCGACGAGGACGCCGAGGATCGTGAAGATGGCGAAGCCCTGGAGATCGCCGAGCGAGAGCACGGCGAGCGGCGACATGGCGATTACCGTGGTGGCGGCGGCCGCGCCGATGACCCAGAACGCCTTCTTGAACCGCGACTGGAAGATCCGCCGCGAGGAGACGTCGCCCTCGGCCATCACCTCGTCGGCGATGATGATGAGGTCGTCGACCCCGGTGCCGATGACGGCGATGAAGCCGGCGATGGCCGGGAGGTTGAGCGCGTAGCCGATACCGGCGGCGAAGCCGAGCAGGATGAGCACCTCCGAGAAGGCGGTGACGATCATCGGCAGGGCGACCTTGGCCTCGCCGTAGCGGACGAAGACGACGCCGGCGACGGCCAGGACCGCGATGATGCCGGTAATGACCGAGTCGGTCTTGAAGCTCTCACCCTGGCTGGGCGAGATGAACGACGACGTGCCGCCGTCCTCGCCTTCGAGATCGAGGCGGGCTGGGAGTTCGCCGGCGCGGAGGTTGATCGAGACCGTCTGTGCCTCCGAGAAGTTACGCGTCGTGAGCTGGAAGCCAGGATCGTCGGCCCAGCTGCCGGAGCTCATACTCTGGGCGAGCCCCGGGGACATGCCGAAGGAGTTGACCACCTGATCGTCGACGATGACGAGCAGACACGGCTGGGTGCCCGCGGGGTTCTGCTCGTACGTACACGTCGTCCCGCCGGGCTGGGCGACGCCCGTCTCGACCACCGCGGCCTGGAAGTCCTCCGCGGCTTGGTCACGGACCGTCACGGGGACGAACGGGCCGCGTTCGGACTCCTGTGCGGTGCCGATGTTCTGGAAGTCGTCGCCCGTCAGAACCCCTTCGCGAGTCGTTTGCGTGCCGTTCTCGCGGTAGTAGATGTCGACGCGGACCGACCCGCGGGACTCGACGAGGTCCACCACGTCGGAGCGGTCCTCGTTGGGAACCTCGACGAGGATGAAGTGCCCGCCGGTCGCGGTCGTGACCTGCTGGACCGTCCCGCCGGAGAGGCCCGCCTCGTTGATCTTGTTCTCGAGGACGCGGACGACCTCCGCACGGGTCGGCTCGGTGACGCCCTCACGAACCGAGCCGTACGAGTAGCCCAGCGAGTCGAGCGTCGAGCCGAGCTGTTGGGTGGTGACGCCCTCGGCGGTCACCTCGACGGTCGCGGTCGTCTGGGTGGTCGAGCGGACGATGACGTCGCTGGGATCGGCCGCGTCCAACTCGGCGGCGACCTCGCGGGCGACATCACGGGAGTCGGCGGTGTCGACCTCGACCTCCTCGGCGGTCACGCCGACGAGCGGCGCGCGGATCCGCGTCCCACCGGAGAGTTCGAGGCCGTACTGGAGGTTGGTAATCCCTTCGGAGGCGGTGCCGGCCCCGCCCGCGCTCTCGCCCGCGTTGACCGTCGGCGAGAAGAGCGCGAACGTCGACGCGATGAGGACGACGACGAGCAGGAGGATCCGCCAGTTGTCCCTGATGGTGCCCATTATCGGGCCACCCCCTCGAACTTGTACCACCGCAGCAGCGAGAGGTTCAACAGGTAGGTGTTGATGAGGTCGGCGGTGAGGCCGAAGACGAGCACGGTGCCGATCGCCGCCAGGAGGGAGATGCCGAACAGCGTGGCGACGACGGTCATCACGATCATCGCGGCGATCGACGTCAGGGTCATCGTCACGCCGGTCCGCATGGCGCGGTAGGTCGACTCGTAGAAGTCACCGGACCGCCGCAGGATGTGGTTGTTCAGGAGGATGTCGGAGTCGACGGAGTACCCGATGATCATCAACAGCGCGGCGACGGTCCCCAGAGAGAGCTCGATGCCGAGGAGGTTCATCAGCGCGATGGGGATGACGATGTCGGAGAAGGCCGAGATGACGACGGCGATCGAGGGGACGAACGTCCGGAACATGAGGAAGACGAGCACGCTCATGCCGAGGAAGGCGACCACGACGCCGAGCAACGCCTGTTGCTGGGTCTCACCGCCGAAGGCGGCGGAGACGGCGTCGATCGAACGGATCTGAAAGCCCGCCGCCTCGGCCTGTTGCTCGATCTCGGACGTCGTCGCGGCACCCGACTGGAACGTGACGATGTACGTCCCGTCGGAGGGGACCGAACGGATCGACTCCGGCTCCGCCGAGAAGGCCGCCTGGATCTCTTCCCGAGCCTGCCCGTCGGGGGAATCGAGCGCGATACGTAGCTCCGTGCCGCCGGTGAAGTCCAACCCAGGATTCACCGGTGAGCCAGTCACGACGGTCCATCCCGCGATGACGAGGAGGGAGACGGCGAGCAACGCGAGCGGCACCGCCGCGAGCTGGCGATTCGTGTACCGGGTGTAATCGACTTCCGGTACGTCGAACTCGACCATGTTCTCCGGTGTTCCGGCCCGCCGAATAAGCCTTCTTATGTACGATTCGAGAGCCGTTCGTCGCGGTACGCACGTCGCATGTTCCGTGTGAACTGTCGGCCCCGGGTGTTCACGTTCCAGGTCGTGAGGCGGGCCGGTCAGCGTCCGTCCTGCGGCGATGTCTCCCGGTTCGGTCGCGGCCGTGCCATGGGCGGGCGTCATCCGTTGTACCTCCTCGACGCGCGCCCGGACGGGGCGACGGTCGTCGACATCGACGGTATCGGCCGCCCGGTCCGCGACCGACCGCGAACGGGAAGAGTGCCCCGCCGACCGCTCGCGCTTAGCCGCGCGTTAACCCCGGCAACGCCGACGCGAACCGTGAGACTGGTTGTGCCTGCTGGTGGGCGAGCGGGTGGTTATCCGCGGTATAACAATGCCCCGGCCAGCGGTAGTAGCGCCAACTCAGCCTCCCGTCGCCCTCGCCGTGCGACGAGCCGGGACTCAGTGACACAGCCATCATGCACCGCCTTTCCTCACTCGTCAAACGGCTCGTCCCAAGCGGCGGGACGGGCCAGCGCGCCGCCAAGAGCGCCGTCTGGCTCTTCGGCCAGAACATGGTCGACCGGCTCCTTCCCCTGATCCTTCTCGTCGTCCTCGCGCGGCTCGTCGGCCCGCTCGAACTCGGCCTCGTCGGGATCGCGCTCGTCTCGATGAGCGCCCTCCGGAGCCTCACGGAGGTGGGACTGAACGAGGCGCTCATCCAGCGCGTCGAGGAGAACGTCGACCGCTACCTCGACACCGTCCTCGCCCTGGAGGTCGCCCGCGGCCTCCTCGTCTTCACCGTCCTCTTCCTCGCGGCCCCGTTCATCGGTCGCCTGTTCGACGCACCCGCCACCGTGTCGCTCATCCAGGTGATCTCGGTGTCGGCGGTCCTCCGCGGGCTCAAGAACCCCGCGGTCGTCTACTTCCAGAAGAACCTCGAGTATCACAAACTGTTCGTCTACAACACCGGCGGGACGCTCGCGTTCTTCTTTACCGGGCTCGTCCTCGCGCTGATCGACCCCTCGGCGTGGGCGTGGATCGGCGCGTTCCTCGCGGCCGACGTCGTCCGCCTCGTCGCCTCGTATCTCATCCACGACCACCGCCCGGGGATCGGTTTCGACCGGCAGGCGGCGGCCGACCTCATCCACTTCGGCAAGTGGATCACGGGGTCGTCGATCCTCTACTTCCTCTACAACGAGGGCGACGACGTCTTCGTCGGCTGGCTGCTCTCGCCCGTGGCGCTCGCGTACTACCAGTACGCCTATCGGATGTCGAACGCGCCCGCGGCCGAGTTGAGCCAGGTGATCGCCGGCGTGATGTTCCCCGCGTTCTCGAAGTTCCAGACCGACCTGCCGCGACTCCGCGAGAGCTACCTCAACACGGTCCGGCTCGTGTCGTTCGTCGCGGTGCCGATGGGGATCGGCTTCGCCGTGGTGGCACCGGCGTTCGTCGACGCGGCGTTCGGGAGCGAGTGGCTCCCGATGGTGCCCGCGATGCAGCTCCTCGCGGGCTACGGTGTCTACCGCGCGGTCGGCAAGACGATGGGTGCGCTCTGGAAGAGCGTCGGCCGCCCCGACTACATCACGAAGACCTCGCTCCTCAAGGTGCTCGTCATCGCGGCGTTCATCTATCCGGCGACCGTCCGCTGGGGCATCACGGGGACCGCCGTGTTGGTCCTCGGGGTGAACCTGTTGGTGAGCATGCCCATCAACCTCTACATCACCGCGAAGCTGCTCGAGACGACGAGTCTGCGGATCCTCTCGGAGACGGCGTATCCGCTGGTCGCCGCGGGCGTGATGGCCGCCGCCACCTGGTACGTCGGGAGCGTGGTCGCCCTCCCGGCGTGGCTCGAACTGGTCGTCATGACGGTGACCGGCGCGGTCGTCTACGCGGCCACCGTCCTCGCGCTGGATCTCGGCACCGGCTGGGGGATGCGCGGGGACATCCAGCAGGTCGTCGCCAGCATCGTCCGCTGATCGGTCGGACCGATCGGGCCGTCGACGCGCCTCTCTTCCCCGCTACGCTCCGTGTCCACCCAGTACGCTCTTTTGCCGCGGTGTCTTACTTCTCGGTATGACACGAACGGCGACGCGGGTGGTCCTCTCGTATCCGGCGGAACTCTCGAAGTGGGGTCGCGATCAGGTCGAGAGCGATCGGTACCGGGGGTACCTCCGGAAGGTCGTCGACGACCTCACCGTCGGGCGGGAGTTCGAGGAGTTCGCGGACGTCGGCTGTTGTGGCGACTCGCTCGACGTCTGCTTCCGCATCGAATCGACCGACGGCGACGAGATGGGTCCAGACACCGAGATCGACTTCACCACCCGCGAGGCGGAGCACGCGGGTGGCTGGCGCGTCCAGAGCGCCGCCGGTCCGAACGCCGAGAGCGGCCAGCGGCGCTGACTGCTCCGGGAACGGCGGTACAGTGAGAAACAGTGTCAGCCGGTGGGAACCCGAGCCGAAAGGGTGTGGTTTCCACTGGAGAACGTCGGCCGGCACGCGGACGGGCGACCGTGGCTCGAACCCTCAGCCGGAGATACGTGCGAGAAGCCCTGCTGAATTCGATGTTCTCGCTTCGACGGGCCCGGTACGGAGAGGTGGCCCACGCTGTGCTGCAGACGGGGCATAGATCGGCTCTGCGAACAGAGTCGACTTCCGGTCGAAGGATCGTGAACACGGCCGACGGACTCACTCCTCCATTTCGTCTCCGAGCAGTTGCTGTTCGAATGCTTCCGCGTCCACCTCGCCGAGCGCAGACGCGGTGAGCAGTCGACCACCGAGGTTCGTGGGGCTGATGACCACGTCAGCACCTGCGCGCTTCATCTTGGCGACGTTTTCGCGGTGCGTCGCGGCGGCGACGATTCGGACGTCGGGGTTGAGCTGTCTCGCGGTCAGAATCGCGAGCGCGCCGGGCCCGTCGTACTGACTCGCGACGATGACCGCCTGTGCCGTTCCGATTCGAGCAGTTCGGAGGACGTCGTCGTCCGTCGGGTCGGCAGGGTAGACCGTTACGCCACCCGCCGTGGACTGATCGTCCACCGTCTCGTCGTCGGTGACGACGAGGACCGACGGTTCGTCGTGGAAACCTTCGAGTATCGATTCCGTCAGTTCGCCGTAGCCGAGAACCAGGACGTGGTCCTCGAGCGTCTGGAATTGTGATTCGATCATGCGTCCCTGTGACCGTCGAAAGAGGTTCTCGAGAGACGGTTGCAACAGCGCGCCGAGCGCCCCCGCGAAGCTTCCCGCACCGACGAAGATGGCCGAAACCGCGAAGTATCGCGCGAACGATGTCGTCGGGGTGATATCGCCGTAGCCGACGGTGGCGGAGGTCACTACGGCGAAATAGAACGCGTCACCGAGTGAGTCGATCCCGCCGAACTGCGCTCGTAGCGAGTACGAGCCGACGGTGATGTACAGCTGTGATGCGAGGAGGATTCCACCGGCGATGCGCTGTGCTGCGGTGAGTTCGAACGGGCGGTGGAACCGGCGTCGGTTTCTGACGACGAGCAGAAGGGAGAGAAGCGAGAGGACGGTGAGCGGCAGTGAGAGCACTCGCGCCTGGAAGAACCCCTGGATAGTCGTTCCCAGGAGGAACACGACCGTCGCGAGCCACCCGAGCCTGAAACCGCGTCGCATCGCGACGGTGCTCACTGCGAGTGCGAGACCCGAGAGCGCCCCGGTGTAGTTCAGGACGGTCCGATCGGACTGTGAGAGAAGCACCCCGATGGGCCCGATGCCGCCGAAGTCGACGCTGGCGTTGAGGAGCCCCACGGCGATCGAGAGGCCCGCGACGACGTAGGTGAGACGAACGGTCCGGTCGACGCCGACGTCTGTCCAACCCATCCGCTCGTGTAAACGTGTCGATCAGATAAAAAGCTCAGAGGGGTCCCGAGACGTTCGGAACAGCGGGCGGTTTGGACCGTCGTGCTGGACAGGGGGGTAGATCCGTCGCAGTAGGCTCGTGTAATGCGGCTGTTGCTGCGTATCGTGTCTCCCGACATAGCACGCGATTCGGATCGGCCGCTGAGCATTTCGACGGGGCTGTAGATACATACTCCTGGTAGTGGTCCGTACCTCGACGGAGCGGAAAGGCCACCGCTTCGTCTGGAGGTGGCGCCGGGATCGGCGGCGGTGCCCGCACGGACGCGTCGAGGACCGAAGATCCGCTCCAGTGTGGGTGTGTATTCCACACGACTGCTCCGGAGCACAAAGGCCACCGCTTCGTCTGGAGGTGACCGTCGCGTCGGTCGTCGTCAGCGCGTCGGGCGCGTGACTGCGTCGTCACGAGGTATCTATATAGACGACGGACTCACCGGAGCACGATAGAGAGGAAAGGCCACCGTTTCCGGTGGAGGTGCCGTCGTGTTCTCTCCCCATCCTACGACTCCGGTGCGCGACCGGCCGCACGCATGTACTCGTGGAGTTTCCGGGCGATCGCCTCGGCGAACGCCTCGTCGTTGACGTCGGTCTCGAACTCCATGAGTTCGACGCCGTCGTCGATCCCCTCGCGGAGGGCGTCGAACAGCGCGGCGTCGGCCGCGGGATCGTGAAACTCCTCGCCCTCGACGGCGAGCATCGAGACGCCGCCGAGCGGGAGCGCGAGCGCTGTCGGCCCGGTGGCGGCGGTGAGCTTCTCGGCGATGATCCGGCCGAGTTCGGCACACTCCTCGGGAGTGGTCCGCATCAGCGTCACCTGCGGGTTGTGGACGTGGAGTGTTCGATCCTGGAACTCGTCGGGCACCTCCTCGCGCGGCCCGAAGTTCACCATGTCGAGCGCCCCCGTCGACACCACCTGCGGGATGCCGGTCTCCGCGGCCGCGTCGAGGCGGGTTGGGCCCGCCGAGAGGACGCCGCCGACGAGTTCGTCCGCCCACTCGGTCGTGGTGACGTCGAGGACGCCGTCGATGACGCCTTCTCGTACGAGGTTCTCCATCGCCGTGCCGCCCGTCCCGGTGGCGTGGAAGACGATCGTCTCGTACCCCCGCTCTTCGAGCCACGCGCGGGCGTGTTTGACACACGGCGTCGTGACGCCGAACATCGTGATGCCGATCGTCGGGCGGTCGTCGACCTCGACGTCGGGCTCGTTCGACACCATCCCGACCATCGCGAGCGCCGCGTTCGAGATGACCGTTCTCGACAGTTGGTTCAGCCCCTCGATGTCGGCCACGGAGTACAGCATCATCACGTCGCGCGCCTCGACGTACGGGCGGACGTCGCCCGAGGCCATCGTCGACACCATGAGTTTGGGGACGCCGTACGGGAGCGCACGCATCGCCTGCGTCGCGATGGAGGTGTTGCCCGATCCGCCGAGGCCCAAGAGCCCGTCGAGGACCCCCTCCTCGTGGAGGTCCCGACAGACCGCGGCCGCCCCCTCGCCCATGGCCTCCATCGCCGCGCCGCGGTCGCCCGCCTCGCGGAGGTCGTCGAGGGACTCCCCGGCGGCCGACGCGACCGCGTTGGCGGCCGTGTCCGGTTCGAAGCCCGGGTCGCCGACGACGCCGGCGTCGACGACGTGCACGTCGATCCCCTGCGCCTCGATCACGTCGCGGGCGAAGCCGATCTCCTCGGCTTTCGTGTCGAGCGTTCCGACGACGACGACCGCCATCAGAGATCGATCTCCTTGAACTCGCGGGCCTGGTTCTGGATCGCCTCCTCGGTGGGCAGGCGCTCGATGCTCGACGCGCCGAAGAAGCCGACGACGCCGTCGGTGTTGTCGAGGACGTACGCGGCGTCGTCTGGCCACGCGATGAGCCCGCCGTGGCAGATGACCATGACCTCGTCGTTCACCGCCGTGGCGGCGTCGTGGTGGGCCTGGACCCGCTCGGCGGCGGCGTCGAGGTCCAGCGCCGTCTCCGCGCCGATGTCACCTGAGGTGGTGAGCCCCATGTGCGAGACGACGACGTCCGCGCCGGCCTCGGTCATCGCTCTCGCCTGCTCCTCGGTGAAGACGTACGGGCAGGTGAGCATTCCTTTCTCGGACGCCGTGCGGATCATCTCAACCTCTTTGTCGTAGCCCATCCCGGTCTCTTCGAGGTTCTGGCGGAAGCCGCTGTCCTCGTCGATCAGGCCGACGGTGGGGAAGTTCTGCACCCCCGAGAAGCCCCGCCGCTGGAGGTCGTCGATGAACACGTCCATGTCGCGGAACGGGTCGGTGCCGTTGACGCCCGCGAGCACGGGCGTGTCCTCCACGACGGGGAGCACCTCGTGTCCCATCTCGACGACGATCTGGTTCGCGTCGCCGTACGGGAGCAGCCCCGCGAGCGACCCTCGGCCGTTCATCCGGTAGCGCCCGGAGTTGTAGATGATGAGCAGGTCGACGCCGCCCCGCTCGGCGAACTTCGCGGAGATGCCGGTCCCCGCGCCCGCGCCGATGATCGGTTCCCCCTCCGCGACCGTCTCCCGCAAGCGGTCCAGCGACTCCTCGCGCGTGTGTCTCATTGCCATGACCATTGACACTAATTCGGAGTGCGAGCATCAGTGTTACGGCGCCGACCGGGTCGGCGCGGACACGGGGGACGCCGCAAGCGAGCGGACGCGGGGACGCCCCGCCGCACCAAACAGTTAATCGCTCGTCACGTGAGCCGAGTAATGTATGACAACACACTACGTCGACCCGGACGACGTCGACACCCAGCAGTTCGACTGGGGCACGCTCAAGTGGATGGCGACGCCGGAGGTGACCGGCGGCGAGCGGTTCAGCGCCGGCGTGGTGCTGCTCGAACCCGGGAAGGGCCACGAACTCCACACCCATCCCGACAGCGACGAGATCCTCTACGTGATCAGCGGCGATGGCGAACAGACGGTCGCCGGCGATACGCGGGAGATAACGGCCGGCGAGATGGTGAACGTCCCCGCAGGCGTCGAACACGGCACCGTGAACACGGGGTGGGAGACGCTCAAACTCCTCGCGGTGTACGCCCCGCCGGGCCCCGAGGACGTGCTTGCCGACCTTCCGGGGTGTACCATCGTCCCGGCCGGGGAGATCCCGACGCGCGACTGACCGCCGCTCGACCGCCGTCGCACTCTCGGGGTGGACACGACGACGTCCGGTCAGGGCACGTACCGCACGACGACGACGCCCGGCTCCGAGCGGATCTCGACGCGCGCGACGCCCAGTCGGGCCGCACGCGAGAGCGTCCCCTCGCGGTCGTCGACCACGTCCGCGACGGCCTGCTCGGTCGTCTCCTCGGGGACGGTCATGACGTGGAGTTCGCCCGTGCCGGCCCGCTCCTTCCGCGAGAGTTCGCCGACCGGCTGGTCGGCCGCCACCTCGCGCGCCCACGCTGTCGGCGTCAGGTCGGAGACTTCGATCGAGAGCTCCCACTGGCGGTCGATCTCGACCAGTCGCCACGAGACTTCCAGCGGCGGCTCGGGTGCGACGGTTCCCGCGACCGCCTCGTCGACCGCGACGCCGGGGTTCGACGCGAGGGTGTGGACCTGTCCGTCCCGTACGTCCTTCAGCACGGCCGACTCCTCGTCGGCGGCGGTGACCAGGAACGTGCCCGTCTTCTCGGACGTGTCGTCACTGCTCATTGTCGGACGGAGGCGACAGCGCCTGTTCACGCTTTCGTCCTTCGGTCAGTTTTGAGGCGTTCTCGGGACGACACCTGCGTCCGCATCCGGGAGTCTGGTCGGCGTCGACGGGATCGGCGGTCGTCGAACTACCGGAGCAGTCGGTGCGTGAGGACGATGACGGCCGACGCGAGGAGCGGCGGGACCACGCCCGCTAGTTGCGGCAGCGCGTACAGCGCCTCGACGACCGGCGCGACGGCTCCCGTCGGGGTCGTCTGCTGGTCGGCCGGGACGGTGACCACGAGTCCGACGTACAGCGAGGCGACGAAGAGGTAGCCCGCGAGCGAGAGCGCGAGGTCGTACCGGACGTCGTCCCCTTCGGCTCGCCTGTGGCGGCGGGCGACGAGCAGGACGGGTGCGACGAGCGGCGCGACGACGAACAGGCCGACGACGACGTAAAACGCCCGCGAGAGGGTGAGCGAACCGCCCTCGATGGCGGCGGTCTGGGCGATGAGGACGACCAGCCCCGCGCCGAACAGCACCGTCACGGCCAGCGCCGCGAGCGCCCCGACGAGGACGTAGCTCCGAAAGAGCAGCGAGTCGCTCTGTCGGAACGCGTACGGGAACGCGCCGAAGACCCCCCGGTAGCCGTCGGTCATACCCGCAGTTAGGAACGGCCGCGTTTAACCGACGCGGTCGGAGCGGCGTCGGCTCTCGGGACGGTCGCCTGTCCGTCCGTCGGTTCAAAACGCCGACGCCACACCCGATCTCCGCTCCCTGGTCTCGGTCCCCGTTCTCGTGCTTCCGGTCACGGCGCCGATTCACAGCGCCTTCTCGAGACTCGTCGCCACGCTTCGGGCTTTCTCGGCCAGGTCGTCAGACAGTTCGCCCGCGTCGACCGCCGCGTCGAGGTCGGCGTCGTCGACGCGCTCGACCCGTCCGTCCGCGTGTTTGATCACGTCGACGTGGAGGTCGACGTACCGTACGACGTCGGGGAAACACTCGACGGGCGTACAGACGTTGACGTACGTCCCTTTCAGCTTCCCGCCGGCGCTCCGGTAGACGGTCGGATACCACCAGCGCCCCTCGCGGAACTTCGTGAGCGCGGTGTCGCCCTGCTCGCGCGGGATGTCCAGCGCGTCGTAGCTGCCGCCACCGGAGAGTTCGCGCCGGACGGCGACGGTCCCGTCGGGGTCGTGTTCGACCACCTCACCGCGGCCGAGCGTGATGAGCCGACCGTCCGGCTTGCCGTGGCCGATCGCGACCGTCTCCCCCTCGACGGGGCCGAACTGTCGGGTGACAACGCCGAACGGAAACTCGTCCTCGCCCGCGGGCGAACAGAGCGCCTCGGCGAAGTCGACGCCGGCGCTCGCCGACTCCGATCCCGCCTTGATCCGGTGGTGCCCCGGCATCGTCGCCGTCACCGCTCGACGGTGGTCGTCGAGAGCGAAGCGCGACTCGCGGCCGAACCACAGCCACGTCGACGCCGCCGGCGAGGCGCGGCGGGTGGGCCCGCCGACCGGTTCGCCACGGACGGCGTCGAGCGCCTCGGCCGTCTCGACGGCGCGTTCGAGCGCGCCGCGGAGCGTCTCCATGTCGGCTGCCGTCGCGGCGTGTCGCCAGCGGACGCCCCAGCCATCGGGCACCTCGACGCCGAGGAGATCGGTCATGCCGGCGAGTTCGCGCCCCGCGGCGTCGTCGCGCGTGTCGACGCGCACCCCGTCCCGGCCGGCGTCGAGCGTCGCCAGTCCGGTCCCGGCTTCGAGCCCCGTTCCGAGTTCTGGCCGCCTGTCGCACCACGGTGGCCGGTCCGTGCGGACCTGCACGCGGAGCGTGTCGCCGTCGTCGACGTGCGCCTCGGCCGCGTCGTACGGGAGATACCCCTCTGCCGGGCCGAGGTCGCAGACGGCACCGCGCCCCCGCGTCTCGACCACGCGGGCGTCGAACACCGCTCCGACGGGCGTCGGCGACGGCCACGCGAGCGTGTCGGCCGCGACCCGCAGTTCCGCCGTCGCCGACGCGACCCGCGACGACGCGCCGGTGACGCCGACGCCCTGGCGGTCGTCCGTGGTCTCGACGGCGACGTCGTGGTCGGCGTCGTCGAATGACTCCTCGAACCGTCGGCGGATCGGCGGCGACGCCTGGACCACGTCGTGTCCCGCTTCCAAGAGCACGTGGGTGAGCGCAGTCGCGTAGATGCCCCGGACCCGGACCCGGACCGTCATATCTGCGCGGGATCCCGGACGAACCTGACGCGGTCGTTGACCGTCCCGCCGAGCGTCAGTTCGACTTTCTCCTCCCCCAGTACGCGGCCGCCCTCGACGGGGACGCCCCACGAGTCGAAGCGGAGGTAGCCGCGGATCTCCGCGCCGTGGGTGTAGAGATCGACGTACTGCACGGCGTGTTCTGTGACGTCCGCGGAACTGTGGGCCATCTCCATGTCGGAGTGGACCGTCTCGACGCCGTCGAAGAACGACTCGATCGCCTCCGCGTCGCGGCTGGTGGCCTCGGCGACCGCTTTCGAGACGCGCCTGATCTCGGCGCGGGAGAGCCCGGCGTCGCGGAGCGCCGCCTGCGTTCGCTGGTCGAAATGCATACTCGCACGTGGACCGCGGGGGTCTTCAACGCTTCAACGTTCGGCGCGTCACCCTCGGCCGAGACGGCGACGGGTTTCGGTGTCGGACGACAGACACACACGACGGGTGACAAGACATTAACCTCCCCCGCCTCAGATACGGGTGTATGAGTGACAGAATCGATCCCGTCAAGTCCGCCTCGGACGACGGGGTCGACCTCTACGACGTCTCGACGTGGGAGGAACGGACGTCGCTTGATGGCCTCGCAGTCGCGATCTACCGGCTCATCGTCGGCACGGCGCGGATCGGCGTCGTTGTGCTCGCGTTCTTGATCCTCTTGGCGATCGGCGGGCTCGCGGCGCTGACGGACCTCCAGGTCGGCGCGCTCACGATCCTCTCGGCGGTCCCGGCGCTGGGGCTCGCGGCGTACGTCTGGTACAGCGACGTGACGACGAGCGAACCGCTGTCGCTTTTGGTCGCGACGTTCCTGCTGGGCGTGCTCACGGCGAGCTTCGCGGCCATCCTCAACTCGATCGCACAGCCGGCGTTTCAGGCGTTCCAGTTCGTCGGCTCGGTCGCCTTCTTCTACCTCGTCGTCGGCCCGGTCGAAGAGACCGTCAAGCTCCTCGCGGTTCGACTCCACGCCTACCGCCAAGACGAGTTCGACGCCGTCGTCGACGGGGCCGTCTACGGCGCGATGGCGGGGCTCGGCTTCGCGACCATCGAGAACTCGCTGTACATCACACGGAACCTCGGGACGGGGACCGAGATGGACCTCGGCCTCGGCCTCATCGGGATGGGGGGCGGCATCACCGCCGTCCGCGCGCTCGCCGGCCCCGGGCACGTCATCTACTCGGCCATCGCGGGCTACTACCTCGGGCTGGCGAAGTTCAACCGCGAGAACGCGGGGCCCATCGTCATCAAGGGGCTGCTCCTCGCGGCGGTCATCCACGCCACGTACAACTCCACCGTCGGAATCGGTTCCGGAATAATCATTGCGGTGACCGGGCTCCCGCCGCTCGTGGCCTTCTTCGCGTACGTGCTCCTGTTCGACGGCGTGTTCGGGCTGTTCCTCATCGGCAAGATCAAGCGCTACCGCGACGCCTACCGGTCCGCCCACCGCGACGGAGCGGCATCCGGGGACAGGTTCCGGTCCGAACAGAACGAATTCGAGTGACCCATCACCGGCCGGCGAGTCGGTCCTCGACGCCGTCGAGGTAGCCCTCGAGCATCGATTCGACGTACTTCGCGACGACGTCGACCTCGACGTGGATCGGGTCGCCGGCTTCTTTCTCCGAGAGCGACGTCAGGTCGTACGTCGTCGGGATGATCGCCACGTCGAACGTCTCCGTCCCGCGGGCGGCGACCGTCAGGGAGATGCCGTCGAGCGCGACCGACCCCTTCGTGACGACGTACTGTCCGATCTCGGGCGGGAGCGAGAATGTGTATCGCCAGTCCTCGCCGACGCGGTCGACCGCCTCGACCGTCGCGGTCGTGTCGACGTGCCCCTGCACGAGGTGGCCGTCGAACCGGCCGTCGGCGGCGAGCGCGCGTTCGAGGTTGACTACGCTCCCCTCGACCACGGAGCCGAGATACGTCTTTTCGACCGTCTCCGCCGCGAGGAACACCTCGAAGGTGTCCTCGTCGAACCGCTCGACGGTGAGACAGACGCCGCTGACGCTGATCGACTGGCCGTGGTGGAGGGCGTCGAAGTCGTGCGAGACAGAGAGGCGGCGGCCGTCGTCGGTCTCCGCGACCGACTGGATTTCGCCCGTGGCCTCGACGATACCGGTGAACATACCCCCGCTTGGGAGTCGGGTGTCAAACCGGTTTCCCTCTCGCTTCCGGCGACGGGAACGAGCGAGCCGGCCCCGAGCCGTACGTTTTTGTCGTCCGCCTCGCGACCGACTGTATGACTCTGGCAACGCGCGTCCGGAACAGCTTCATCACGGGGCTGTTTCTCGTCGCGCCGCTCGCCGTGACGCTGTTCGTCCTGCAGGTCGTCTTCAGGTGGGTGACACGGACCATCCGGCCGGTCGTCCTCCAGGTCCAGCCGTTCCTCGCGAGCACGCTCGACTACTCGGGTGACCTCGTCTTCGTCGCACAGGTCGTCTCCGCGTTGCTCCTCGCGCTCGCGATCACGTTCGCTGGCTACCTCGCCTCGAAGAGCATCGGGCAGCGGCTCTTCGGCGGCTTCGAGCGCGGGATCCGGCTCATCCCCCTCGTGCGGACCGTCTACTTCGGCGTCCGCCAGGTGTCGGACTCGCTCACCGAGTCCACCGAGAGCTACGACCGGGTCGTCCTCGTCGAGTACCCCCGGGAGCGCCACTGGATGCTCGGCTTCGTCACCAACGAGAGCCCACAGAGCGTCGAAGAGGCCACCGACGAGACCCTCTACACCGTCTTCGTCCCCCATAGCCCGAACCCCACCGTGGGCAAACTGCTGATGATCGCTGAGGAGGACATGTGGGAGCTGGACATGTCCGTCCGACGGGGGTTCCGTATCATCGTCACGACGGGGCTGAGCGCCGAGGACATGACCGAGGAGCTGCCGGCGGGCGTCATCGACTGACGGTCGAGAGGCGATCGCTGGCGCCACCGTCGCTCCCGTCACGCGCGGCGAGCGGTCCCTCACCGGCCCGACTCGCTCACATTCGAGAGGTCACAGCCCCCACAGGGCGACGACGCCGAGCGTGGTCACGACGGTCAAAAGCGCCTGCAGGGGCGCGCCGACGCGGACGTAGTCGGTGAAGCGGTAGCCGCCGGGACCGTACACCATGAGGTTCGTCTGGTACCCCACGGGCGTCATGAACGCGGTCGACGCCGCGAACGTGACCGCGAGGACGAACGCGAACGGGTCGGCCCCGATCCGGCCGGCGGTGTCGACCGCGACGGGGAGGAGCAAGACCACGCTGGCGACGGGGGTGATGACGTTCGCCAACAGCCCCGTGAGGACGTAAAACGCCGCCAGGGTGGCCACCGCGGGCACGATCCCCGCGAGCGTGACCACGCCGGCACCGAGGAGCGCGACGCCGCCGGTCTCCTGCATCGCCAGCCCCAGGGGGATCACCCCCGCGAGCAGGAAGATCACGTTCCAGTTGACCGCGTCGTAGGCGTCGGCCGGCGAGAGCACGCCAGTGACGACCATCGCGACGACGCCGCCGAGCGCCGCAATGACGATGGGGACGACGCCGAGCGCCGCGAGGGCGATGACCCCGAGGACGATCGCGATCGCCGGCAGCGTCGTCGGTTGGAGTTCGCGCTCGCGCTCGCGCTCGATGAGATCGTGCACCTCGCCCGTGACGACGAACTCGGCGGTTTCGAGCAGATACTCGACCGTCTCGTCGGTCGTCTGCAACAGCAGGGAGTCGCCGGCCCTGATGACCGTCGGCCCGAAGTTCTCGCGGATGAGGTCGCCGTTCCGGCGGCGGACCGCGATGACCGTCGCGTCGTACCGCTCGCGGAGCCGTGCCTCCGCGACGGTGTCGCCGACGACCGACGACTGGCTCAACACCCCCAGTTCGACGAGCGTCCCCTCGGTGGGGTTGTCGAGGTCGGCGTCGTCGACGGTCGCCCGCGGGAGGTACCGGAGGTCCGCGACGTCGCAAAAGCGCTGGATCACCTCCGGCGCGCCCCGGACCGTGAGGATGTCTCGCGCCGCCAACTCCCGGTCGGAGTCGGCCGCGATGAAGTGCTCCCCGCCGCGAAGGACGTCGAGGATGTCGATGTCGAGGTCGCGCGCGGCGTCGATCGTGACCCCCGCGGCGGCGGCACCGACGAGCGGGGACCGCGTGGGGACGAGGACGCGTGCGAGGTACTCGTCCATCCCGTACCGGGTCGTCCGGTCGCCGGGCGTCACGCGTCCGGGCGTGAGCGCCTTCCCGACCGTGAGCAGGTAGACGCTCCCGACGACCAGGACGATCACGCCGAGGGAGGTGAACTCGAACATGCCGAACGGACGGTCGATGAGCGACGCCGAGAGGTCGCTCGCGACGAGGTTGGTCGCCGTCCCGATGAGGGTGAGCGTCCCGCCGAGCATCGACGCGTACGACAGCGGCAGGAGGAGCTTCGACGGTGAGATGCCGGCGTCGTCGGCGAGGTCGGTCACCATCGGGATGAAGACGGCCACCACGGGAGTGTTGTTGATCACACCCGCGATCGGGCCGGTGAGGCCGACCACCGCGACGAGCAGGCGGTTCTCGCTCCCGCGGGTGAGGTGGGCGACCTCGGCGCCGAGTCGGCGGACGACTCCCGTCTCCTGGATCCCCTTCGAGAGGATGTACATCGCGAGGATCGTGACGGTGGCGGTGTTCGAAAAGCCCGACAGCCCCTCCTGCGGGGAGATCCCGGTCCACGGCCCGAGCACGACGAGCGCGACGACGAGCCCGATGGCGACGATGTCCGGCGGGATCGCCTCGGTCACGAACAGCACGACCGTGACGCCGATGAGTGCGAACACCAGCACGATACCGACCGGGAGCCCAAATATCATGTCGCCTTACATGTCTCTCCCGACCGTGCGGCTTAGCTGTTCGCCCGTCTCGATCGGCTCGCCGCCGATCTCACCGACGTGTCTGTCGCCGAGACGCGCCGACGCGTCGATCCGCCACCGGCGTGTTTTTACCGACCCCTCGCCAACCCGAGGCCATGGCGATGGGTATCGCGGAATCGATCCAGCTGGCGGCGAGTCTCGTCTTCGCCATCCCGCTCGGTGTCTTCGGGCTCACGACTCTCATGGACGGCAACACGTTCCTCGGCGGCGTTCTCGTCGGCGTCGCGGTCCTGATGATCGTCCTCCCGCGGCAGCTCACCACGCCGGCCGACGTGCCGGCGAAGGTGGCCGAGAAGGCCGTCGGCAAAGCGGTGAAGCTGCCCGACGAAGACGACGACCGCTGACGCGGCGAGACGACTTTTTCCTCCTGCGGCACCGCCGAGCCGACCGCGACACCTCACGGCGACAGCGACGACGGGAGCGAGACGAGCCGTTCGACGCCCCCGCGTTCGTCCAGAAGGAGCGTCTCGGCGCGGGTCACCCGGTCGGTTCGTCGGTCCGCGCTCGCGGTCCCGTCCGCCGCCCGCGTGACGCTCGCGGCGACGACGACCGCCTGCCCGGATTCGATCCGGTCGCCATCCCGCGGAGACTCCCGCACCGAGAGCCCGACGCCGTGGACCGTCACGGTCGGCTCTTCGAAGCCGTACGCCGTCAGTTCGGCCCTGACCTCGCCCGCGATGCTGCCGACCGTCTCGGTCTCGTCGTCGAGCGCAGCGGTCAGCCGCCCCCGTCCGGCGCGGTGTGCCGCCTCGAGGGCGACGTGTGCCCGACGCTCCCAGCCGCCGTCGCCGTCGACGACGAGCGTCCACGCGGCGCGGAGCCGCGATCCGTCCGGGCCGCGCGGGCGACAGTCGACCACGACGGGTCGCCCAGGGACGACTCGACCGTCGACGCCGCGAACTCGGGTGTCGGCCGGGTCGACGCCACCGCGGGCGAGTTCGACGGCGACCGCGCGGCTGAGTCGGGTGGTCGTCGGACCGGCGTCGGCGTCGCCGTCGGAATCGCGGATCTCGGCCTCGGTGTCCACCCCGGCGGGCCAGTCGTCCGCGGCGAGTCGATCGACCGTCCGGTCGACGGCCCCCTCGACGGCGGAGCCGAGTCGCCGGAGAGCGTCGCGTTCGGCCGGCGTCTTCGTCGCCCGCGCGTCGGCGTCGGCCGCCGTCGAGGCGACGTCGAACCCAGCCCGTTCGAGAAACAGCGCCGTGTCGTGACGCACGGCACGCGGAGTGAGAGCCGTCCCGGTGGGCCCGGGCGTCAGTTCGCGGGCGAGCCGGACGACCGCCTCGGCCGGATCGTCGACCCGTCGGAGCGTGCAGTCGCCGTCTCCACCGCTCGATTCGGGATCAGCGTCGGCAGCGTCGGCGTCGGTCGGGTCGACGACGAGACCGACGGCGCGGTCCGCCGTGACGACGACGGCCTCGGCTCCGAAGACGGCGCTGGCGGCGTCGTCGCCGGCGTGGACGAAGGCGACGGCGTCGCGCTCCGCGAGGGCCTCGCGGACGACTCGGAGGGCCCGCTCGATCCGACTCGCGCGGACGCGATCGGGGTCGAACCTGGCCACCGGCTACGGTTCCGGCGCAACGGGTTCCTGCGCCGCGTCGAGCAGTTCCTCCAGGGACTCCTCGCGGAGTTCGTTGTGGAGGAGGACGCTCACCGGAAGGGTGGGTGCGCCGTCGACGAGGTTTTCGAGGATGACGAGTCGCTCGCGGGCCCGGGACATACCGACGTAGAAGACCCGGCGCTCGTTGTCGGTCAGGAGGGGAACCGGGCTCGTCGTCGAGGTGAACTCGTCGACGCCGTGGGCGGCGAGTTCTTCCTCCGACACCGAGGCGGCCATCTGCTCGACGACCTTCTCGGTGAGGTCGGTCGAGACGAACACGTGGTCGGCCTCGCGACCCTTCGCGGAGTGGATGGTGCCGAGGCGGACTCGGCCGGGATCCATCCCCTGGTAGGGTCCGTCGAAGTACGCGGCGATGGATTTGCGCTGGAAGCTCGTCACCTTCCGGACCATGTCGGAGGCGGAGGCCCCGTCGGGGACGAACGGCGCGAGCGAGCGGATCTCGTCGGCCGAGATGTCGATGGCGGCGAGGTCGTCCGTCTCCGCGGCCTCCTCGTACTCGTCGATGAGGTCGTACAGGTCGTCGCGCTCGTTCGTCCCGAACGCCGACTCCTGGAGCATGTCGGCCAGGCGGCGGGCTTCGAGCCCCGTGACGGGGTCGTCGTCGGCGAGGTTCTCGACCGCGCGGACGTAGTCCGAGAGGCGATCCGTCCACATCCGCTGGTCGGTCATCACGGAGAAGGGCATCCCCAGCGGGAGGAACTCGTCGATGAACTGGAACATCTGGTAGCGCGCTCTGAACAGCAGCATCACGGTCCCCTCGTCCTGTTCGACCGTGTAGCGGACGTTCCGCGCGAGGTCGAGCATCGAGGGGTTGTAGACGCCCTCGACCGTGCCACCCTCCTTGCGGGGTTTGAGGTCTTTCTCCTGGCGCTTCTCGATGTGGCGGATCTCGCGGTTGACGACGTTGAGGATCTTCGACGGGAGGCGGTAGGAGTTCGGCAGGACGACGTCCTCGTCACGCGGCGTGTCGAGGAGGAGGTCCGGGTCCGCCCCCTGCCAGGCGTACACCACCTGGTCGTCGTCGCCGGCGATGAGGACCTTCTTCATGTGGGGTTTCCACTCCTCGTAGACGTCGTACTGGAGGGTAGTGATGTCCTGGAACTCGTCGATCACGAGGTAGTCGACGTGGGGGACGAGCGCGCGCTGTTTCACCCGTTCGAGCATGTCGGCGAAGCCGACGAGTCCGTTGTCGCCCTTGTACGCCCGCCACGCCCGGATCGTCTCGGGCACGTCGACGCGGTCGTCGTCGGACGGCCACGTCGGGGTGTACTTGTTCCCCTCCTGGGCGTTGGGGTCGACGTCGGGCGGGAGCCGAACCTCCTCGACGTTCCACTGGAACGGGACGTCGTACCAGTCGGCGACGTCTCGACTGGTGCGCTGGAGCCACTGCGACGTGGCGATGATCTTGTTTCCTAACGTCGTCGAGCGAGCGGTTCGCCGGCCCCCGCTCTTGTACTCGTCCTCGTACTCGACGCCGTACTCCTCGCAGAACGCCTGTTTGTCCTTCTCGCCGACGACGTCGCCGCGCGAGAGGTTCAACAGTTCGTACGCCTTCGCGTGCATCGTGCTGACGTTGCCCTTCAGCGACCGGGGCGTCGTGTCGAGCCGCTCCGCGAGCCGTTCACGGATCTCCGCGGCGGCCGCACGCGTGTACGAGACGACCAGGACGTCATTGACCTCGACGCTCTCGTCTTCGAGCAGCGTCTCGACGCGGTCGAGGAGGGCGGTGGTCTTCCCGCTCCCCGGCCCACCGAACAGTCGGGTCACGGTCTCAGCTTCGCTCATTGTACCCGTGCACGCCCCGCTGGTTCATAAACGGCGTGCCTCGTCGTGTCATCCGCCAGTCCGAACGGCCCGCGCGAGCGAGGCCGTTCGTCGGTCACGAGCAAAAAACCGCGTCGGCGACGCCCGCCTCAGGAACGCGGGTTCCACCCGCAGACCGTACACTGGCTGGCGGACGTGTCGTGCAGCGCCCCGCAGTCGGGGCACTGGAGCTTGTTATACGATCGATCCCAGCGTACCGGTGTCGTGTCGTGGCCGCGGTCCGAGAGGAACTGGTCGAACAGCTCGTCGTCGTATTCGCTGGGTTCGGCTGCCATACAGGCCATGGTAGGGCATACCGTTACTTATGCTTACTGTTACCACGATATTTGTTGACATATTATGATTTCGGATACAGTGTGTCAGCAGAGACAGTCAGTGACGACCAACACCGACCGGAAGTCCGGGCCGTCAGACCGAATCGAGGTCGTACAGCGCGCCGTACTTGTCGGTGACGTAGTCAGTGAAGGCGTCCGCCGAGAAGTCGTCGCCGGTGGCCTCGTGGACGAGGTCGTTCGTCTCGTAGCGCTGGCCGTGGCGGTGGACGTTGTCGCGGAGCCACTCCCGGAGGGGGTCGAACTCCCCGTCTCGGACCTGGCTGTCGACGTCGCCGAGGTCGGCTTCGGCGGCCGCGAAGAGCTGGGCGGCCATCGCGCTCCCCAGCGAGTACGTCGGGAAGTAGCCGAACGAGCCGTGCGACCAGTGGATGTCCTGCAGACAGCCCTTGGCGTCGGTCTCGGGGCGGATCCCCAGGTACTCCTCCATCTTGTCGTTCCACACCGCAGGCACCTCCTCGACCGCGAGATCCCCCGCGACGAGCGCGCGCTCGATCTCGAACCGGAGCACGATGTGGAGGTGGTAGGTGAGTTCGTCCGCCTCGACGCGGATGAGGTTGTCCTCGTACACCTGGTTGACCGACTCGTACGCCTCCCGGGGCGTCACCCCGTCGACCTGGGGGAACGACCCTTTCATCGTCGGCAGGAACCGCTCCCAGAACGCCACCGAGCGCCCGACGTGGTTCTCCCAGAGCCGCGACTGCGACTCGTGGACCGACAGTCCCCGGTGTTCGCCAAGCGGCGTGGCGTACTGGTCGTCCGGGAGGCCGAGGCTGTACGTCGCGTGGCCGAACTCGTGAATCGTCGCGGTGAGCGCGTCGATCGGATCCGACGGTTTGAACCGGGTCGTCACCCGGGCGTCGAACTGCGTCCCCGTCGAGAAGGGGTGCGAGGAGGTGTCGAGCCGGCCGCGCTCCCACGGGTAGCCCAGCATCGAGAGCGCCTCGCGGGCGAGTTCCTCCTGTGCGTCGGGGTCGAACTCGCCGGTGAAGGCGTCGGTCGTGATCGGCGTCTTCGACTCCCTGATCTCGTCGATCATCGGGACGAGCGTCTCGCGGATCTCGGTGAGGATCTCCTCCGCCCGGTCGAGCGAGAGACAGGGCTCGTAGTCGGCGAACAGCACCTCGTAGGGGTCGGCGTCGGGATCGATGTGTTCGGCGTACTGCCGCTTGAGGTCGAGCAGTTCCTCGACGTGCGGGGCGAACGCCGACCAGTCGTTCTCCTCGCGAGCGCGCTCCCACACCGGCAGCGCCTCCGACGTTTTCTGGGAGATGCGCTCGACCAGGTCGGTCGGGACGCGGACCGCGCGGTCGTACTCGCGGCGTACCTCCCGGACGACTGCCGCCCGCTCGGGGTCGAGGTCGCGCGCTTCGAGGTCGGCCAGGCGGTCGCCGACCCCGTCGTCGGTGAGCAGGTCGTGTTGGACCGCCGACAGCGCCGACAGCTGTTGTGAGCGCGCCGGGGTACCACCCTCGGGCATCATCACCTGCTGGTCCCATGAGAGCAGCATCGACGCGGCCTCGACGTTGTTGATCCGCCGTATCTTCGAGAGGAGTTCGTCGTACGCGTCGGGGGCTTCGGCCGCAGCGGAATCGGTCGCCATACCGGAGCCAGGGCGTGCGGGCTTATGAATTGTCGAGCCGGTCGGCCGGCCCGATGGACTCCGCCACCCCGCGGTAGATCCGGTAACACCGCTCGACGACGGCGAGGCTCACCGACTCCGTCTCCGTGTGTGCCTCACCCGGTTCGGCGGCACCGCAGACCACGCAGGTCGTCCCCGCCGCCGCGAGCCACCCCGCGTCGGTCGCGTGCGGCTTCACGACGTGTTCCGGCGTCGCCTCCTGAGCGTCGGTCGCCGCGTCGAGCACGAGATCCGCGAACCCCGGGTCGTCGCAGGCCATCGGCGGGAGGTCCTGATCGACGCGCCACGTCACGCCGTCGAGTTCCGTCACCCGCTCGAGCGGGGCGCGCTCGTCGGGGACGGTCCGCTCGTCGACGGTCACCGTACACCGCTCGGGGATGACGTTCCAGGCTGTCCCGCCGTCGATCTCGGTGACGGCGACGCTCCCCTCCAGTTCGTGGCCGAGCACCTCAGTCGTGGGGAAGGTGAGTTCACGGACGACGTCGACGGCGTCGCACGCCCGGTAGACGGCGTTCGTTCCCGCCTCGACCTCGCTCGCGTGGGCCGCCTCGCCGCCGGCGACGAGCGTGCTCCCCCGCCGCCCCTTGTGGGCGACGGCGACGTCGGTGACGCCCGGCGCGGAGTAGCCGGTCGATCCCTCGCCGACGACCGCGTAGTCGGGTGAAAAGTCCGCGTCGATCGCCGCGCGCGCGCCGATGCCGCCCTGTTCCTCGCCGACGAACGAGACGAACACGAGTTCGCAGTCGATCGCGGCGTCGCGGAACGCACACATCGCCGCCGCGACCGCGCCCTTCATGTCGGCCGTCCCGCGGCCGTGGAGTCGGCCGTCGCGCTCTTCGACCACGTAGCCGTCGCCCGCCGTCTGCGTCTCGGCGGGCGGGACGACGTCGTGGTGTCCCACGAGCGCGAGCGACGGCTCGCCCGTCCCCCGGCGGGCGATCACGTTGCCCGCGTCGTCCCGCGTCACGTCGGCGTCGGTCTCCACACGGAGCCACCGTTCGATGGCGTCGCCGGCGTCGGTTTCGTCCTCGTGGCTCGGGATCGAGACGAGATCACGGGTGAGATCGCCGATCCCGTCGGCCGGTGTCTGCATACGACCCACTCCTCGGCGGTCGATCAAAAACCCCGCTGGCCCGGCGGTGAGAGCCGGTCCACGTCGACCGTGGTCGGCCGGGGGAGTCAGCCGTGATCGGCCGGAGGAGTCAGCCGTGGTCGGTGGCGTCGGTCGCACGCGCCGCGGCGGGGTCGACACCGGCGAACTCGAACCGTGCGCCGCCGTCCCGCCCCGTCGTGAGCCGACAGTCCCAGCCGTGTTCCTCGGCGATCCGTTCGACGATCGCGAGTCCCAGTCCCGTCCCCGACGCGGACGTGGAGTAGCCCACCTCGAACACGTCCTCCCGAACGTCCGGTGGCACGCCGGGGCCGTCGTCCTCGACGAAGAAGCCCGGCTCGTCGGCCAGCGATCCGACCCGGATCTCGACGTCGTCCGGTCGCCGCTCGGTCGCCGCGCCGTTCGTGGCGGTGTTCGCCGGCCGGCTCCGTCCGCTCGACCGTTCGTGGCCCGGTCGGTCGCCTGCGCCGGAAACCGATCCGTTCCGGCTGGGCCTCGGCCCGTCGTCGGCCTCCGGCCGACTGCTCGCGGGACTGTGTTCCACGCTGTCCTCGTGAGCCTGCGAACGAGGGCTCGTCGAGCCACGCTCGACGGCGTCACCGGACTGTCGTGCAGTCCGGTTGCCTGTGGAACCGTGTTCCACAGCGTTCCGAAAGAGGTTCTCCAGCAGTCGCTGGAGCCGGCTCCGGTCGGCCACGAACCGAACGTCGGCGGTCACGCTGACCTCGCCGTCGACCCCCTGCCAGCAGTCCGCCACGGTGCGTTCGAGCGAGACGACGACGGTGTCGTCGGCTCCGCCGTCCCCCCGCGCGAGCGACAGGACGTCGTCGATGATGCGGTCCATCCGGTCGAGCGCCGCGTCGGCCGCGTCGAGGCGGTCGGTCGCGTCCCCGTCGGTCGTCCGGGCGAGTTCGACGTTCCCCTTGGCGATGCCGAGCGGTCCCCGGAGGTCGTGAGAGACCACGGAGGCGAACTCGTCGAGCCGACGGTTCCGCCGTTCGATCTCCCGTTCGGCCTCCCGGCGCTCCGTGACGTCACGCACGACGCAGACGAACTCTTCGCCGTTCAGTTCCGTCAGCGAGACCTCCTGGGGGAACGCCGTCCCGTCGGCGCGCCGTCCCACCGCCTCGCCGCGCCAGTGGCCGGTCCGCCGGAGTTCGGGGATGACCTCCGTCTCGAACCGCTCGCGCTCGTCGGCCTCGTAGAGGCGTTGCCACGATCCACCGACGAGTTCGTCCGCGTCGTCGTAGCCGTACAGCCGCGCGTGGGCGTCGTTGAGGTAGTCGAACGTGCCGTCGGGACCGACGATCGCCATCCCGTCGATCGACGCCTCCATCGCCTCGGCCTGCGTCACGACCCGCCCCGCCTGCCGCTGGTCGGTGACGTCGACGAACAGCGTGAGCGTGCCGACTGTCTCGCCCGCGACGTCGTACCGGGGCACGGCGCGGAGCAACGTCTCGACAATCTCGCCGTCGGCCGTCAGCAGCTGTCGTTCCTCCTGGGAGAACTCGCCGTCGAGGGCGCGTTCGTACCCTCCTTCGTCGAGCAGTTCCGACGCCGAATCGGCCGTGTACAGCGCCGAGAGCGGGGAGCCGACGACCGCCTCACGGTCGTACCCCAGCCGGTCGAGGAACCGCTGGTTGCAGCCGCTGACGATCGGTGAGCCGCCCTCGTCGCGCGTGAGCGCGTACATGACGGGGGCTGTCTGGAAGAGGTCGCGGTACTGGCGTTCGAACCGCTCGCGGATCCGGATCGCCTCCATCGCGTGGCCGATGGCGTCGCCGAGTTCCCCGAGGAGGGCGCGCTCGGTGTCGTCGAACGCGTCGGCGTGGGCGGCGTAGACGGTCAACACGCCGTGGACCGTCCCGTCGTGTGTCAGCGGGATGCCCGCGACCGACCGGAAGCCCCGTTCGAGCGCTCGGTCGCGCCACGGCGTAAACGACGGGTCCTGCCGGACGTCCTGGGCGACGCTCACCGTCCCCTCGCGGAGTGCGGTGCCTGCCGGGCCCCGGCCCGTCGGTGTGTCGTCGACCGTGACGGTCAGCTCGTCGAGATAGCCGTCGTCGACGCCGGCCGAGGTCCGGGGCTGGATCCTGGTGCCCGCCCCGTCGTCGACGCCGATCCACGCGAAGAGATACGGATCGGAGTCGGCGATGCGGTCACAGACGGCCCGTTCGATCCCGTCGCGGTCGGTCGCACCGACGAGCGCGCGCGTCACGTCCCGAACGAGTTCGCTCACCCGACGGTGGTGTGCCGCCTCGCGCTCGGCGCGGTAGCCCGCGACCGCGTTCCGGATCCGGTTCGACAGGATCGTGTACTGTTCTCTCCCCCCACCCTTCTGGAGGTAGTCGGTGACGCCCGCCGAGATCGCTTCGCTCGCGATCTCCTCGCTGCCCTTCCCGGTGACGAGCACGAACGGGAGGCCGGGACGCCGCTCGCGCGCCGCCGCGAGGAACTCGAGACCGTCCATCCCTGGCATGTCGTAGTCCGAGACGACGCAGTCGAACGAAGCCGAGGCGAGTCGCTCGAGCGCGTCGCCCGCGCCCGACTCGGTCACGATCTCGAAGCGGTCGTCCTCACGCTGGAGGAACTCCGCGGCGAGCGCCGCGAACTCCTCCTCGTCGTCCACGTAGAGGATCCGGATCGAGTCGATCCCGTCAACGGCGTTCTCCCGCCGGTCAGACATCTCTGTGTATGTCATCCACCAGGGGTAAATGCGTTCGTGCCCGAGAATCAAAACGGATATTCGAGGCGAGCGCTGCCCCCCCGGGCCGGCGACCACACCGTGTCCCGGCGGGGTGCGACCACGGGCCACTTGATCCGGGGACACCGGCTGGCGGCCGTCGTCGACGCGACCCGAGCCGGCGGCAGACCGGCCGTTGTGTGCCCGCTTGAACACCCTTATCCCGACGCCGCCTCTACCACGCGTATGAAGATACTGCCGGACACGAGCGCGGTCATCGACGGCCGCGTCTCCGAGCGGGTCGACGACGGCTCGTACGAGGGGGCGACCGTCTTCGTCCCCGAGGCGGTCGTCGGCGAACTCGAGTCGCAGGCCAACGACGGCCGCGACACCGGATGGGAGGGACTCGGCGAACTCCAGCGCCTCGCCACGCTCGCCGAGGAGGGCGAACTCCACCTCGAGTACGTCGGCCGTCGCCCCAGCGCCCAGGAACAGCGGGCCTCGGGCGAGGGCGACATCGACGCGCTCATCCGCGACCTGGCGGACGACCACCAGGCGACGCTGTTGACGAGCGACGCCGTCCAGGCGGAGGTCGCCCGGGCGAAGGGGATCGGCGTCGAGTTCGTCGAGGCCCGGGTCAGAGGCTCGGGCGGACTAATCATCGAGGAGTTCTTCGACGACGAGACGATGTCGGTCCACCTGAAGACGGGGACCCGCCCCAAGGCCAAACGCGGTGCGCTCGGCGAGATGCACTACGAGGCCATCCGCGAGGAGGTGACCGACGAGGCGACCATGCGGGAGTGGGCCGACGACATCGTCAGCTCCGCGCGTTCCTCTCCGGAGGGGTTCATCGAACTCGACGAGCCGGGGATGCGCATCGTCCAGTTCCGCGACTACCGCATCGCCGTCGCCCATCCCCCGTTCGCGGACGGCATCGAGATCACCGCCGTGCGACCGATCGCCAAGACGGACCTCGACGACTACGAGTTCGCCGACGAACTCCGCTCTCGACTCAAAGAACGCCAGCGCGGCGTCCTCATCTCGGGGTCGCCGGGGGCCGGAAAGTCGACGTTCGCCCAGGCGGTCGCGGAGTTCCTCAACGACTCCGACTACGCGGTGAAGACGATGGAGAAACCGCGCGACCTCCAGGTCGGCCCCGAGATCACGCAGTACACCGCCCTCGACGGACAGATGGAGAAGACCGCCGACTCCCTCCTCCTGGTGCGGCCGGACTACACCATCTACGACGAGGTGCGCAAGACGAACGACTTCTCGGTCTTCGCCGACATGCGGCTCGCGGGCGTCGGGATGGTCGGCGTCGTCCACGCGACCCGCGGGATCGACGCCCTCCAGCGTCTCGTCGGCAGGGTCGAACTCGGGATGATCCCGCAGGTCGTCGACACGGTGGTCTACATCGAGG
This sequence comes from Salinigranum marinum, assembly GCF_024228675.1. Taxonomy (NCBI): domain Archaea; kingdom Methanobacteriati; phylum Methanobacteriota; class Halobacteria; order Halobacteriales; family Haloferacaceae; genus Salinigranum; species Salinigranum marinum. The sequence goes on from NZ_CP100461.1 coordinate 2,866,241, forward strand.
CGGGCCGCGTCGACACGGTGTACGACGTCACGACCGAGGTCAAGGTGCCCGAGGGACTCACCGCCGAGGACCTCGCCCGACCGGTCATCCAGGTGGCGGACTTCGAGACGGGTCGCCCGGAGTACGAGATCTACACGTTCAACCGGCAGGTCGTCACCGTTCCGCTCTCCGAAAGAGAGGCAGACGAGTCCGGCGTCGACCGCCTCGCCCGCCAGGAGATCGAACGCGAGATCCGCTCGATCGCCCGCGGCCACGTCGACGTCCAACTGCAGGGACAGAACAAGGCCGTCGTCTACGTCGACGACGACGACATCTCCTACGTCATCGGGAAGGGCGGCGGCCGCATCTCCGACGTGGAGGACCGGCTGGGGATCGACATCGACGTTCGGACCCACGACGAGAAGCCCGCCGGCGCGTCGACGGGGTCGGCGTCCGGCGCGGGCGGGTCGGGTGCGCCGGGAGGCGTCGACGGCGAGATCGTCACGCCCGAGGTCACCTCGCGGCACGTCGTCATCCGGATGGACGACCACGTCGGCGAGACGGTCGAGGTGCGCGCCGACGGCGAGTACCTCTTCACCGCCACTGTCGGGAGAGGCGGCGACGTGCAAGTCTCCCGCGGGAGCGCCATCGCCGACGAACTGGAGGCCGCGATCGACCGGAAACAGCGGATCACCGTGGTTCCGGCCTGAGTTCGACCGCTCTCTCCACCGACCCTGTTTCCATCCCCGTCCCCGATCCCGCCGAGACGTTTCCACGGCGGCCGACGAAGAGCGTCGTCTCCCGTCCGGACGCCCGGAGGAAGACGGTTCGCGTGTCGTAGCCGTCGAGCGTGGCGGAGAGCGGCCCGGCGTCGTCCGCCGCCGCGACGATCAGCGCGGGCCTGTCGTCGCCGGGGAGCGCCGCGAGCGCTGTCCGGTTGACCGCGCAGGCTGCGTCTAGATCGGCCCGGGCGAAATACCACTGGAGCGGCAGGGTCGTCCCCATGTCGGCACAGGCGGGCGGGATCGCGCTCTCGCTCGCGTCGGCGACGAACGTCTCGCCGTAGAAGACGACGTCGGGGGTGGGGCCGTCGTCCCCGGTCGGGAGCGAGTCGACCGTCGGTCGAACGTCGTCGGTCGGCTGTGCGTACTGCACCAGCGGGTTGTCCGCCGACTGGGGCTGGACATAGACCGTCGTGGCGGCGGTCGCCCCGACCTGGCCGGCGACGAGGAGGAGCGCGCACGCGACGACGCTCGCTCGCCGGCGGTCGCCCGAGGCGAGGGCCGCCCGGCCGCGGCGATAGACGACCCCGACGCCGACGGCCGCCGGGACGGCCAGCGGGACCAGCGCGTTCACCGTGATCCACGCGCCGTAGATGTCGGTGCCGAGCGGGTAGCCCACGACGCTGACGAGCCCCCAGTACGAGGCGAAGAGAACCAGTGGCCGTGGGTCCGGCGTCGCGTAGCGTTCGACGAGAAGCCCCCCGAGTGCGAACGTCGAGAGGGCACCGGCCCCCAGCGCGAGCGTTTCGAGAAAGCGCCCGAGGAAACAGCCGTAGGCGGTCACGACGCTGTCTTTGTGACAGCCCGGTTCCGTCGTCCCGCCGAACCAGTACGACAGCCCGTTCCTAACGTCCGTCGTCGCCGCGTCGACCACGGACGGGAACAGCCGCGGGCGTCGCAGCGCGTCCCACAGGCCGGCCGCCTCGGCACCGACGCCGGTCCGCGGGGCGAAGAAGAAGAGCGTGACGAGGAGCCAGACGCCCACGACGCCGACGGCGTGGGCCGCGAGACGGCGGTGGCGCGGTGTCGGACTCCGGACGGCGGCGAGTGCGGCCCGTCCGTGCCGACGGACGACGTCGATGCCGGTCTCGGGGGCGTGTGGGCGGAAGAGTTCGTGGTCGACGAGCAGTGCGGTCGCCCCGACCCAGACCAGGAGATAGACGAGGGCGTTCTCCTTGGCGGCGAAGCCGAGCGCGACGAAGAGGGCGGCGGCGTAGACGTAGCTGACGCGGCGCGTGTCCGCGGCCCGGACGAGACAGCCGAAGGCGACGAACGAGAAGGCCGCCACGAGGAGCGTGCTCCGGAGGAATCGCGAGTAGTAGAGGAGGACGGGATTGAACGCGAGGAAGACGGCGAGCGCGACGAGTTCCACATCGCGGAGTCGCTCGCGGAACAGGAGCGCCGCGAGCGGGAGGAGCCCCCCGACGACGGCGACGGGGAGTCGGGCCACGGCGTCGCTCGGCCCGAGCAGGCCGAACAGGGCCGCGTCGGCGTACTGGACCAGCGGCCCGTGGACGATGTAGCGGTAGGAGATCGATCCCGTCTCCAGGTAGCGGAGCGCCCAGTACGCGACGCGGCCCTCGTCGAAGTGTGCGGTCCGGCCTCCCAGACCGACCAGTCGGACGAGGAGCGCGACGCCGGCCACGACGACCACCAGCCGGCGTGGGTCGGAGAGGAGGCGTCGGAGGTGACCGGTGCGGTGGGCGGATTGATCGGCCATATCGACGCCGCCGTCCGGACCGAGCAAGTAGCTACCCGAGGGTACGACGATCGTTTTACCCACCGTCCCCAGGCGTGAGCGTCTGGCGGGAGACGGGAGAGTTCGGCGACTCGGCGGGTTAGGGAGTTCGGCGACTCGACGGGTCGAGAGTTCGGCGACTCGGCGGGTTAGGGAGTTCGGCGACTCGACGGGTCGAGAGTTCGGCGACTCGGCGGGTTAGGGAGTTCGGTGACTCGGCGGATCGAACAGAACGTGACCGCTACTCGGCGGCGCAGGCTTCCGCGTCGGCTTCTTCGCCGTTCTTCAGCTCGTCGGCCGTCTCGTTGAGTTGGTAGAGGTTCTGCCGGGCGTCGGCGAAGTAGACGTCCTCGTCGACGACGCCGATCCCCTCCAGCCGTTCGAGGGCGTACCGTACCGTCCGCGCCGACAGCATCGACTCCTCGACGATCCCCTTCTGGGTGAGTGGGCCGTTGTATTCGAGTACCTTGAAGACGAGTTTCGCGCTCGGGGGGAGGTCGTCGAGACTCTCCTCTTCGGATCCAGCCATTAAGTCGTTCGAGACGCGCCACGGGCATAAAGGTTGATAGACGGCCGTGACGCGGGCGCACGGAACGAACGGCTTTTGACGCACGCTCTCGCACGGGCACGTATGGCTACCGAAACGCAGACCGGCCTCTCCAAACACCTCCGGGGAGTGACCGTCACCACGCTCGCCTGTCTGGCGGGCATCGCGGCGGCGGTCGCGTCGGGCTTCGTCGTCGGGACGGATCCCGCGGCGGCCTCCGACCGGCTGACGGTGGGGATCCTCGCCGGCTTCATCGCTCTGCAGTTCCCCCTCCTGCGGGTCGTCGGGATCGACGTCGCCGACTTCGGGGCGAAGGACTACCTCTACGTCGGCTTCATGACGTTCACGCTGTGGTTCATCACCTTCGCGATCATGCTCACCGCGGGCGTGACCCTCTGATGGCCGACGACAGCATCGCGGTCGTCGACCTCGACCGCTGTCAGCCGGATCGCTGCAACTACGAGTGTGCGAAGTACTGCCCCCCGAACAGAACGGGGAAGGACTGTATCGTCACCCGCGGCGAACACTACGAGGAAGACGAACCGTACGAGGGCGACCCCGACCAGGTCCGGATCTCGGAGGAGATCTGTCTGGGCGAGACCTGCGGCATCTGTGTCGAGAAGTGCCCGTTCGACGCCATCGAGATCATCAACCTCCCGACCGAGTTGGAGGAAGATCCCGTCCACCGCTACGGCGAGAACGCCTTCGCGCTCTACGGTCTGCCGATCCCCGACGCCGGCTCCGTGACGGGCATCCTCGGCCCCAACGGCATCGGGAAGTCCACCGCCGTGCACATCCTCGCGGACGAGCTCGTCCCGAACCTCGGTGAGTATGGAGAAGAGCCGGGGTGGGAGGCGGTGCTCGACCGCTACCGCGGCTCGGGCCTGCAGAACTACATCGAGGCGCTGCTCGACGACGAGGTCACCGTCGCCCGCAAGCCACAGTACGTCGACCAGATCCCCAAGCAGTTCGACGGGAAGACCAGCGAACTCCTCGCGGCGACCGACGAGCGGGGCGTCCTCGACGACCTCGTCTCCAGGTTGGGGATCCGGCCCGTCATCGACCAACCGATCGACACCCTCTCTGGGGGAGAGCTCCAGCGGGTCGCGCTCGCGGCGACGATCGCACGCGACCGCGACTTCTACTTCCTCGACGAGATCACCCCCTACCTGGACATCGGCCAGCGCGTCACCGCGGCGCGGCTCGTGCAGGAACTCGCCGACGACGACGACCGCGCCGTGCTGGTCGTCGAACACGACCTGGCCGTGCTCGACCTGCTCGCCGACTCGCTGCACGTCGGCTACGGCCGACCGGGCGCGTTCGGCGTCATCACCGACCCCAAGAGCGTTCGAAACGGGATCAACGAGTACCTCAAGGGCTACCTCTCGAACGAGAACATGCGCATCCGCCCGAACGCGATCACGTTCGAGGAGCACGCCCCCCGCGAGACCACCAAGAGCGCGCCGCTCGTCGAGTACCCCGCCCTGGAGAAGTCCTACGGCGACGGGGAGTTCTCGCTCACGGTGGAGGGCGGCACGATCTACCACTCGGAAGTGCTCGGGATCGTCGGGCCGAACGGGATCGGCAAGTCAACCCTCGCGAAGCTGTTCGCCGGGCAACTGGAGCCCGACGCCGGCGAACTCGACTTCAGGCTCGACATCGCGTACAAGCCGCAGTACATCGATATCGACCAGCCGATGCGTGTCGACGCCTTCCTCTCTTCGATTACCTCAGACTTCGGCACCTCACTGTGGGACACGGAGATCGCGGGGCCACTCCAGCTAGAGCGGATCATGGAGCAACAGCTCACGGACCTGTCGGGCGGGGAGCGCCAGCGGGTGGCGATCGCCGCGACCCTTTCCGAAGACGCCGACCTCTACGTGCTGGACGAGCCGTCTGCCCATCTGGACGTCGAACAGCGGGTGCGGGCGACCACGGCGATCCGACGGTACGCCGAGAACCACGACGCGACCGTGATGGTCATCGACCACGACATCTACATGATCGACCTGCTCGCCGACCGCCTGATGGTGTTCGACGGCGAACCCGCCGTCGAGGGCCACGCCGGCACCCCCCAGGAGATGCGCGAGGGCATGAACGACTTCCTCTCGGACCTCGACATCACGTTCCGCCGCGACGAGCGCACCGGCCGGCCGCGGATCAACAAACCCGACTCGCAGCTGGACCGGAAACAGAAGCGGGCGGGCGAGTACTACTACGCCCCCTGATCGCTCTCTCCACCCGCATCAGGGCCGGGCACCGAGCCGGGCGGAACGCTGATGGTGTCACTCTCCATACACGAGCGTGTGATGCGACTCACCAGCGACGCGTTCGACGACGGTGACGCGATCCCCGAGCGGTACGGCTACCGCGCGGAGAACCTGAACCCGCCGTTGGCGATCGAGAGCCCTCCCGAAGAGGCGGAGGCGCTGGCACTCGTCGTCGACGACCCCGACGCGGTCGAACCCGCGGGGAAGGTGTGGGATCACTGGGTGGTGTGGAACCTCCCCGCCGACCGGACCGAGGTCCCCGTCGGCTTCGACCCGACGGGCGTGGGGGGACGCGAGGGGACGAACGACTACGGCGAAGTCGGCTACGGCGGGCCGAATCCGCCGGACCGCGAGCACACCTACCGCTTCGTCGCGTACGCGCTCGACACGACGGTCGACCTCGGGTCCGGGGCGACGAAAGCCGACCTCGAAGCCGCGATCGAGGGGCACGTCCTCGCGGCCGCACGGCTCACCGGGACGTACGCGCCCTGAGTTCGCGAGCCACACCGGATCGACCGACGCAGAGGCCTCTCGTCCTCGTGTTCAGCCCGACAGGACGACGCCCTCGTCGGCCGCCTCGTCGACGGCCAGGTCGTAGCCGAACGTCTCGACGAGCTCTCGGTTCGTCCGGACGTGCGCCGTGAGCCGCGGGAGCCGGACGGAGCCACCGGCGAGCGCCAGCGGGACGACGAGCTGGTCGGCGAGGTGAGCGTCGACGACACCCGGGCCGTCGAGCCACTGGTCGCACGCGTCGACCGCGCCGTCGGCGACGTCCTCGGCGGGGACACCGCGCTCACCGAGAGCGTCGAACCCCGCACGCGTCCCCCCGGCGACCGACAGGAGCAACGCGAAGCCGGGGCAGTCGGTCTCGGCGACGGTCGCGGTGGTCTCGGCGACGGGAAGCGAGAGCCGGTCACGGACGCGGCCGAGCGCGCGGTCGGGAACGTCGTCCGCGAGGTCGGTCGCGGCGACGGCGTGTGCGCTCGCGACGAGGTCGCCGCGCGAGTCGACGGCGAGCGGGCGGAGCGGCGAGGGGGCGACGTGGAGCGTGGCGCGGCCGCCCCCGACGGGGTAGAAGCCGCGACGCCGGAGGGCGACGTCGGCCGCGAGACCGTACCGTGCGAGCAACGGCAGTTTGACCCGGCGCAGGTAGTCGAGCGTCGGTGCCCACTTCACGTCGGTCCCGCCCGACGCCGTGACGGAGATCGGCGCGTCGATCCCGGTCGCGAGCGGGACGACGGTGTCGAAGACGAGCGCGACGCTGCCGGCGGTGCCGACGTCGACCGCCACGTCGCCGGCCGGCGACCGGGTCGGCGCGAACGAGAGCGTCTCCGACCCGACTGCGTCGCCGTCGACCGTCGCGTCGGTGAGTTCCGCGGCCGCCTCGACGCAGGCGAGGTGTTGTGGTCGCAGGCCAGGCGACGGCCGGTCGGCGCGGACGCCCGTCATCTCGAACGGTCGACCGGTGAGGCTGGCGAGCGTCAGGGCCGTCCGGAGGAGTTGCCCGCCGCCGGCGGAGCCGTCGAGTTCGAGCGCGTTCATGTGACGACCGTCACGGGCACCGGCGAGCGCTCGATGAGTCCCTTCGCGACGCTGTCGCCGACCGCCTCCCGGTCGGCGGCGCGCCGGTGCCCGACGACGATGGCATCGACCGACGTCTCGTCGGCGAGCGCCGGAAGCACCTCGACCGGGTCGCCGGTGGCCACGTGCGTGTCGGCGTCGACGTCGACGACGGCCGCCCGGTTGGCCGCCTCGTGGAGCAGGTCGTCGCCGGTCGTTCGGGAGTCCTCGATCGCCTCTCGGACGAATCGGGCGCCGTCGTCGCGTTCTCCGTCGTGTGGCGGTTTCGACCCGTCGCCGCCCGTCACGTGGGCCGCCGGCTCGACGACGTACGTCAACAGGAGCGACGCGCCGAGTCGGACGGCCATGTCGAGCGCGTAGTCGAGTGCGTCGGCACCGGCGTCTGTCCCGTCGATGGCGACGAGGAGTCGCATGTCACGTGAGAACAGGGACCGAGTGTACTACAAGGTAGCGGCGCGCTCGGGTCCACGGGCCATGGGCCACGGCCGGCCGGCACGCTCACCGGACGACCGTCACGGGCACCGTCGACCGCTCGACGAGCCCCTTCGCGACGCTCCCGACGAGCCCCTCGTACCGCCCGGAGAGTCCGCGATGGCCCACGAAGAGCCCCTCTATCTCCTCGCGCTCGGTGAGGTCGGGGATGACCTGGAGCGGCGGGCCGTACAGCAGTTCGGTCTCGACGGCGACGCCGGCGTCGCGCGCGTAGTCGGCGGCGTCGGCGAGGACGCGTTCGGCGTCCGCCTCTGCGCCCTCGACGGCCTCGGCGATGAGCCGGCCGGCCGCGTCGTCGAAGCTCGTCGGTTCGTCGCCGCCGGTGTCGACGACGGCCGGTTCGACCGCCTGCACCACGAGCAGGTCGCTGTCGAGTCGGGCCGCGAGATCCGTGGCGTACGCGAGCGCGTGGTCGCTCGCGTCGGATCCGTCGACCGCAACGAGGAACGTCATGGATTGAGATACTCCACGATCGGTAAACTACCTGTCGCCGGTTCCCGGTGAGTGAGGATTCGGCCGGTGAGGGCCGGGAGAGGATTGGAAACGCGCCACCGCGGCGGGTGCGGATGGAGATCCGAAGGTGCGGCTCACTGGAGGGAAACGCGAGCGATCCTCAGCGGACGAGTCGGGAACAGGTGCCGCAGAGGTTCTCCTCTTTGACGTCGACTTCGCGGACCGTCGGCGAGAAGGACATGACGCATTTGGAGTTGTCACAGTGTTCGAGCCCGAGCGTGTGACCGATCTCGTGGACGACCTCCTTGCGGACGCGGTCGGCGAACACCTCGCTGGAGGGCTTCGTCGAGATGCCCCCGTCGGAGGAGGTCTGCAAGCGCGCCGTCGAGATGACAGAGCCGTTTCCGTTGAGGTACGCGAGGCCGAAGACGTAGTTACGGCGGCGGTAGTACAGGTCCTGTGTGGTGATGCCGATGTTCTTCTCGGCGGACCCAGTGCGCGAGGCGAGTTCGATGAACTCCTCGGCGCGGTACTGGTTCCGACTGCGATCGTACGCGCCGTCGGGGATCGACTGTTCCTCGTGGACGGTCACGTCGCAGTCGTAGACGGATCGAAGCGCAGCAGAAGCCTCCCGTTTGACTTGGGCGGGAAGGTCCCCGATCGGCACGATGTCGACGAGCATGCACGGAGTTAAGCGGGGGCCAGTCATAAACATCCCGCCGTGGATCGCTCGACGCAGCCATCGCTCGTGGACTACCTCGCCCGCTACGACAGTCTCGTCGAGGTCGGGATCGGCCGACGGACCGACGTGGCACGGGCGCTCGTCGCCGCCGGCAAGACGGTGACCGCGACGGACGTCCAGCCACGATCCGTCCCGGTGGGAGTCGGGTTCGTCGCGGACGACATCGTCGCCCGCGCGGCCCGAGCGCCCGGCTCGCTCTACGACGTCGACGCGGTGTACGCGCTCAACCTGCCGCCGGAGCTTCACCGCCCCGCCCGCGACGTGGCCCACGCCGCCGGTGCCGAGTTCTGCTTCACCACGCTGGGCGGCGATCAGCCCGCCGTGCCGGTCGAGCGAGTGACGCTCCCACGGGAGACGCTCTACGTCGCGCGGACGCAGTGAGGCCGCGATCCCGACCCCGGATGCTCGCCGCCCTTCTCGAGCGGATCGTCGCCACCGAGCGCCGTGGTCTCCGGTGCTCGAGGCGGTGCGTTGATCACGAAGCGCTCTCGACTGCTCGGTGATGGACGCACTGGTCCACTTCGCCGTCGGTCTCACCGGTGGCCTCCTCGCCCTCCTCCTCGTCGACTGGCATCCACGACGGGAGTTCCTCGCCATGTTCGCAAGCGGCGTGTGGGCGCTGGTCCCAGACGCACACTGGATGGTCCGGGCGGTTGGCTTCGACGGCGTCGCTGACGTCTGGTTCGCGTTCCACCGGAGTCGTCTCGCGAACCTCTGTTGGTTCCACGGCGCTCTCGACCGACGCGAGACCGGACTCCCCAGGGTGGAGATGGGCGTCTCGCTTGCCGTGCTCCTCGTCGTCGTCGGGGTCTACGCGGCGGTCAACGACTGGGGCGGCAACTGACTCCCCTCGCGGCGGTCACGCTCTCGGGAGTCACTCCACGAACCGCGAGCGGAGTTCCGGCGTCGGCACCATACACTGGTCTTTCCGTCCGAACCAGTCGTATCGGCGTTCGGCGACCCGGTCGTACAGCCAGTCGCGGACCCGGCGAGGGAGGAGCCAGCCCACGCGCGCAACCCCGTAGACACCGCCGAGCAGTTCGCAGACGCGGATGGCCGCCGCGGACTTCGTGTACGCCCGCGTGCCCTCGACGAGGACGACCGTCTCCAGGTCGTCCTGCGGGAGATCGAGCCGGTCGAGGACCGCCCGTCCGACATCGGACTGCAGGGAGGCAAAGCGGATCCGTCCGCGGGGATCGCGGTCGATCACGAACTGGACGGCCCCGTTACAGAGGTTGCAGACGCCGTCGAAGAACAGCACCGGACCGTCCTCGACCGCCGCCGCGAGATCGACCGTGCCGGCCTCGCCCTCGTCGCTCGGGACGTCCTCGGTCATGCAGTCTCCTCCACGACGGGCGACTCCTCTCGCTCCCGGTGGATCCACTGGTCGCTCCGCGAGGCGGTGACGTCGACGCCCGGACCGTAGTAGCAGACCGGCTCCGCCTCGGGTTCGGCGAAGCCGTTCGCCGCGAACAGCGTGTTCGCCTCGGTCGTGACGGTCGCCGGGTACAGGGTCCACGGCTCGTGAGCGACGTTCGTGTAACGGAGCGCTCCGTCTCCGGCCTCCGTGTAAAAGCGGTACCGTTCCGTCAGAAACGCCGCCAGCGGGTCCTCGCCCGACTCGAACGCGTCCCCGCTCGGGCGGTAGGTCGCTCGGTAGTGGGCCGGCCGGTCGCCGGGGTGGAGCCGCCGGCTCTCGAAGCGGACGCCGCCCTCGCCGTCGCTCTCCAGCCGAACCCGGGCGTAGTAGTACGGCAGGTGATGAAAGAGCCGCGCGCCGATCACGGACGAAACGCCCTGCGCGTCGAGACTGAAGAAGTAGACGCCCGGTTCGCCGTCGCAGGTGACGTACGTCCGGAGGTTGAGTTCCGGCAGGTCGACGCCGACGGCGGCCGGGAGCCCCTTCGGGCGAACGTCGACGTTCGTGAACGGGACGACCGAGAGCCACGCGTCGCCGTCGAAGGTGTCGACGGCGAGCGGATCGGGGAGGTGCGCGTCGACGACCGCCGGATCCACGGGGTAGTTGGCGAAGAGGAGGTGCCGCCATCCCATCGCGAGAGGGAGAACCATGTTCGTGGTACGGGCCGGTGACGTGTGACTGTTACGCCACGTGACCGATCGATCCAGGCGAAAGCGTGCCACGCGTCGTCTGGGCGGATCGGCGACCACGTCCGACTGTCGTCGGAGAGACCCACCGGAAAAGGTACTCTCGATTGATAAGACGTCTGACGGACTCGCCGGGGCTATGTCAATACGGATGCCTGCCGAGGCTCGGGTAAAACGCACACCGCGTCGTCGTGGAGTGGAGTCCATCATTGGCTACACGCCCTCGATGAACTCGCGGCGGATTTCCATCTTCTCGCGTTCGGTTCGCTCGTCGTAGTGCTGATCCAGTATGTCACCGGAGACGTTCGCCCGGTCAGAGACGACCTCCTGTGCCGACCCAGTCCGTAGGTGATTGGTGATCGATCCGCGCCGAATGCCGTGCGGAGACCGCGAGGATGGACAGCCAGCGCGCTGGCTGTGGTCACGGTATTCGCAGGTCTTCGGGTCCTTGTCGTGAGGACACTCACCGATCTCACACGGCTGGGTCACACGGTAGATCGTTTCGCGAATCGAGCCCTCACTGAGTCGCCCTCGTGAGCTGGTGATCAGCGGCTTCCGACCGTGGTCATCCGTCACGTCCTCGCGGTTGTGTTGGATGTAGTCCTCGATCACGCTGCAGTAGTAGGAGCTGACCGCGATCAAGCGCTCAGCCCTCTTTTTGTTCTTCAGCGGCGTGCCGGACTCCGGACGATGACGGACCTTGAGACACCGACCGTCTCGATCGAGGTCCTCGACATCGAATGACCGGAGCGTTCCCAGTCGGATTCCAGTATGCCAGAGGATCGCAGTAACGACGTGCTCTCGACTGGCGTAGCCGAACCGTTTGAGATGTTCGAGTATCGGTTCTGCTCGGTCGGCCCCAAGATGTTCGTTACGTGCCTCGTCTTCAGGGTCGACTTTCGGTATCTGAACGCGCTCGCGCATCCCCGGCTCGACGGCATCGATGGCCGCGCAGAACTCAAGGAAGACGCGGAAGGTCTGGAGGTAGCCTCGGAGGGTGACAGTCTTCACCCTCTTGCTCGCCCAGACACGATAGCGGTGGATGTCCCGACCCGTGATGGCGTTCATATCCTCGACATCGTACTCATCACAGAATTCGAGGAACTGCTCGAGCCGATATCGTTGATTCTGTTGTGACTTCTCCGAGAGTTCGGGTTCCCGCTCAGCGAGGTACCACTCCACGGCCTCGGCAGGCGTCGTAGGTGTGAGTCCATCGCTCATAGAACCCCGACGCTCAGGTTGTGCCGCTTCGGGAAAGGTACTTCGCCGGCTGTCCGACTCGCTCATAAGCCCTCCTCGAAGGCTTCTAAGATGGTTGAGGATCCATGAAGCTGAGAGCTGACCTCAAAGATAGTGCCGATCTCTCGACGCGTGAGGGGCCTCGTTATCTCACCTTCGGCACTGGTTCGTGCGTTCTGAATTTCGGCGAGGAGTGCCAGTATGTCCTCGACTTCCTTATTTGCGCTCTCGTAGACCTCGGTTTCTCTTTCCGAGAGAGCACCGTGCGTGGCGCGGTTGTAAGCGATTCGTTGTCCGCAGACGTTGTGATCGGTCGGCATTTGTGTGGGTCGGTCGTACCCTGTTACCGGCCGGGTACACCGACGACAACGAGACCGCTGAGAAGGCCGACGAAAACTTATGCCCCATCGGACCGAAGTCCAAGTAGGGATTCGCGGCCTTGCCAACAATCCCGTCACCGTCGTGCCGTGCTTCGAGCGAAGGTGCCCAGGTACCAATTGGAACCTTTGCTCGATTGGTCGCGGCGCGTCGTCTTCTGTCGTGTGCAGCTACAGCACTGTGGTCAGAGGTCCTGTGATGGATCGTACACGGGACCATCCCTGGTCGCGGATGTCCGAGGTTGAGAGGCTGTCTCTTGTGGAGGAGAACGATCCTCCGTAGTGAACGCCTCGAGTTGGTCGGGATTTTCTTGCATGTAGTGCTTGAGAGCACGTCGAATCAGCTCCGACCGAAACGTCCCTTCCGCTTCGGACGCGGTTTCCAGTGCCTCGTTCATCTGCCGCGGTATACGGCAGGAAACGGTTGTTTGCTGCACGAATAGCCGATAGGGTGCGACTGTAAAATAGATTGGTGAACCCAACTATCTGAGGAACCTCTAATTATATTGGTCTTGAAGGAATTGGTCGGGTATGACCGATTTTGATCCAGCCCCCACAGAGGAGGCGCTCAAGAGAGCAAAGCAACGCTGGAAGGGCCGGAAGGATACTTTTGCGCGTGTTTACTACGCCGTGCTTGGATTAGCCGAATATACTCACTACCCAGAAATTGCGGACGTTGCGGATTGTTCCGAGAATTCAGCAAAGAAGCATCTCGATCGACTGGTCGAGATGGGTCTCGTCCAGCGAGATCCCAAGCTAAAGTTGGCCCGATATCGGCGGAATGAGGCATACTTCGAGTGGCTCGATGCTAGTCAGATCGCCCAGGAACTCTCTAGAGAAGAGATACTGGAACGTGTGGAGGAGCTCGAATCACGAAGAGCGGAGTTCGAGGAACAATTTGACGCTACTGATCCCTCCAACATTGGTCTGTTCGACCAATATACCGACCAATCCACCTTCGACCGTTTGAGATCACTCAGCGAATGGCAAAGCATCGATCGGGACATCCAGCTATACAAAATCGCGTTTCATATCGCATCAAACAACGGCCATCTTCTTCCGGTGTAGAGAATATGGCTGAACTACCAAAGATCGTCACCGGGAACGAGGTGGATTTAGAACGGGATTATCTCCCTGATAGAGTGACGCTACGGATCATCAGACAACTCCTCGAAAGTGAACCAGCAATTTCTTGGACGAAGTTTGAGCCACACGACCATCAACCACGGTTAATCCGTGCGGGGATAGATGAATCAGTATCCTCCATGTCACCACGTTCGTTCGAAGTTGAAGTGTGGTGGTTCAAGAAGGGTGACTTTGCGGTCAGGTGTCTAGAAGCGAGCGAAGATTCTAATTGGAGTTGCCGCTGGGATCATTATGACGCCGCTGGGACAATTCAGCCCCATTTTTACCATCCTCCCGACGAACGTTCAAATGAAGCACTATCCGGATTTCCAAGTCATCCACTAGGTATTATGACGGCTGTTCTCAGCAGTATTGAGCAAGTGCTTCAGTCACACGATAGTAGGACGCAGTAGCTTGAAATCGAGCACCGCTACCGCTCGTGACTATCTTTGTAGGTTTTTTCGAGATCATCGTATCTACCTCGACTAACACCACGTCCGATATTCTCCGGCTCCGGTTCTGTGTGGTACTTCCCGGGGGGATATTTTTCGAAGGATTTCGCTACAGGACCGTTCACCTGCGTGAGTACATCTCCTTTGTTCCCACATCGAGAACAAATCAAAGCTTCAATCCTTTCTGGGTTGGGCAGAATCAGATCGAGTTCGCTACATTCTGTACATCTAAACCGCATCGGCGTTCGGAATTTTCCCTCATGTCTGTGGCGCAGTTTCTTGCCCTCTTTCTCTAAAGTATAGGGCTCCATTTCCTGGATATCACTGGCACGGCTTAATCGGGTGAACTCTTCTTCTGGAGCGTTATATTCACAGTTGAGACACAGAATTGTCGTAGCCTCATCAGAACTCTCGATTTTACGGAACAGGAATTTATTTGCCGACTTGCACATTCGACATCGGAAGTCTGACTTCCAGACACGCTCACCCGGTATCTCAAAGCCCTGATTCTTTTGCTCAAACTCCCGGTGCCACTCAATCACCGCATACTCCAACGGCTTTCTTATCGCATCGCGTGCATCAATCCCCGATTTTTGGATGATCTGATTCAACGCATCCATCAGCCAATCAGTGACGCTAATTTTGACTACTTTCGAGTACCGGTCGTCGGACGTCTCCGTATCCTCCGAATCAGTAGAATACTTAGTCATCAGGTTATATTGAATTTCTTCTTCGGTCAAGTGTCACTCTTTCTCTTCCCGTCAAGATATTGGGTTCAAACGTATCTCCGGTTACCCTGAAGAAGGCTCACTCATCGAGCTGCAGGCCCTTTTTATCGAGTTCCTCGAGATATGCCGCAATTTCGCTCGCGGTGTCTCCATCAGTCTTTCCGTCTCCCTCTATGTCCATCCCCGAGTAGCTTCCCAGCAAGCCGAGGCCACCACCCGCGATCGCGCCGTGTTTGCCTGAACCGTCAACATCACTCCGATTTGCGTATGCCGCACCCGCGTTTGCGCCGGCGAGAATTGCTTCAGGATCTGCAGCGTCGATCCACTTTACAAATTCCTCTGGAGCCATCTTCCCCCCGAGATAGGTGAACGCGCCAAGTAGTGATCCTGCAAGTTCCCCATTGATGTTATCCAAGTCTTTATTGGCGTCAGCCATCGCCAAGACATGTTCAGAGAGTTCCGAAGGGTCGACATCTTTGAGGGGCGATCCTTCGATACCACTTGAGTGAAGACCTGCGGCACCACCAAGAACAAGTGTCGCAGCAATCCAGAGCGGTGTCGATCCGGGTGCGGCGACAGCCAATGGGATGCTCGCCCGACTAACATTAAGTCCCCAATTTCCGATCTCCTCTGGGTTGGCATCGCGGAGCGCAGTCCGAGCTGACTGGAGATGCTTATCAGCAGCCTCCTTTGCTTGGCGTGTAGCTTGCTCGGCCGGGGTTTCGACGCTTTGGCGGACCTGTTCGATGCTGGATGAACCAGCGACGACGTCATCCAGTGTTTGGCTCTCTTCGTTATAATTTTCCAATAGTTCATCGAGACCGACAACCAATTCATCTACCGAGTTCGCTTCTGCTGCGAGTGCGTCAGCTTCGTCATGGGCATCATTTGGAAGGCGATCAATCCGAGTTCGCACATCCTGAGCATCGTACTTAATGGAGTCTTCACCGGCGATGGTATAGCCCGCCTCGTCGGAGTCTACCTCAACACCACCGCGAGCAACACCAAATTCATCACGAAGATACAGACTCAGCGCGTCCAGATCGTCCTCACTGTAATCGTTTGAGAGCGGGATTGTGCAGTGTAACGATGGCAATTCAATCACGAATCGATTGTTCGACAAGTTGCTCGAAATCCCGTTGGACACATCGAAATTGGACGCTTGGATTGCGGAGAGTGGGAACTCCTGTACTTGATCACCTGTCTTGTTCCCAGCAATCATTAGCCAGCGTGAATCCGATATGACGTGAACGACGCGGTGTCTGCGAGATCGCTCAAGCGCTTCTGGTGCGCCAGGACCATTGAACTCTGGCACCTGTTTTGATGCGTGAAACAGAAAATGAGGTTGTTCTTCAGGTGAAAGGTATCTATAGACTGGATTGTCGTGCAGCCGTTTGCGCCCCAGTCCAAGATCGGTTTCCATTAAGCGCTCAGGTGTTACAGACTCGTGTTTCGCGCACTCGGCGAGTTCACGAGCACGCTCAATATCTGCATCCTTCATGCTCCTTGTACATACATGAATAATATAATATCTAGGTTGCTCTTATCGTATCTGGTTTTTCGGACATTACTCAAGCCCTCGAGGTAGTCTATCACTATACTGTTGGAGACGAGTGTCGAAGGTCTCCTCTATCGACCTGCCCTACAGTTGACTTGATTTTTTGAGAGTCAGAGACCGGCTATAGGATCGGTTGAAGCCCCAAAACATATGGCTACTATCTCTTACAATACTGTATGGATAGTGAAAATTCAACTTGGTGGAAAATAAACGCCGGGGATGATGGGACATTGAGAAATGCTTGGCTGGATGGCCCAATTATCAGTATCGGATGGTCTGTTGGCGATTTTCGGGAGCTTGATGACCAAGAAATCGTTGAAAAGGATTCTAGTCCGAACTCGCAGTTATCGAAATTTGTGGGTGCTACCACCGGACCAGTCGATGAAGCAATGACTGAGGGAGACCACGTCATTGCATATGCACTGCCTTGTTGAACGCAAGACAGCGTCGGGGTGGGGTTGCTGATCTACAATTTTACGGCGCTAAAGACGGCTTCTCGCCCTCAGAAGATGCAGTAGCTGTCACTCACAGCGGTTGCTGATGAGTCAAAACTATGGTACCTTGCTCCATTGTTCCGGTGACGGCGGCGATGCCTCTCCCGGATACGTCCGGAGAAGGGGAGCAGACGGCGAGCCCTAACTCGCCGCCTGCGTCAGGTTATGCACGATGCACTTGCGAGTCAGCTCCCGGAACTGGCCATGCCAGCTCCGGGAGCGGAGCTTCTCGCCGTCGTCTTCCTTCAACTGCGAGAAACCTGTCTCGCTCATCCAGCGTTGGTTGTAGTCCTCGTTCATCCGGGCGTTGTGGGCCTTCTGCAACGGTGTCTGCTCCCTGTGCTTGATCAACGGTCGCGTTGAGTTGGAGCGACACTCCTCGCGGAGGTCGCTCCACGAATAGTTCGCATCAGCAGACAACACACGCAGGTCTTCCGCGTTCCGGCGGAAGACCTGCATCCCGATGTGGCCGTCCCAGGCTTTCTTCGTCGTGAAATGAACGTCCTTGATCGCCAGCGAGTTCACGTCGATCAAGATCGTCGTCTTCATCGACTGGAACGAGTAATTCGCGCGGTCGCGGTAGTGGTAGCTGGTTTGATCGCGCTGGAAGCCACTCGCGTCAATCGCGGCTTCACCACTCCAGCCCGCCTGCTCCGCCGAAGCGCGGAGCAGGCGGCGCAGGTCACGCATCCGGTACTCTTGTTCCCACCGGCAGAACGAACTGTAGTGCGGTGCCTCGTCAAGTTCGAACACGGCGAGGACACCGGGCATCTCGTTAAGATAGTCTTCAGTCTCACGGAGGCTCTTCTCCAACTCGACGCGGTACAGAATCAAGGCGATCTGCACCCATTTCGCGTACCCGCCCGCGCCGTCCGGCGCGGCGGGTACTTCCGGGTCGTCAACGTGCTGTTTGGCAAGATCTCGACACATCCGTGCTAGCCGTCTGAGCGATGCCATATCGCCAGACGGCGTCCAATTACGGGTTAGCGTGACGGAATCTTCCCGTGAGAGCGTCTGAAGCTGCCGTTAGTCGACCGCAAAACAAGGCAATATGCACCCAAACCAGTGGGTGAGGTAATTGGCGTAGGTGTAGTTGGCCCAGCCACATACATCTCAGAGACAACTCTTGATCCACCTCATCAGAACATTCGATCAGTTGCGTGGTACGATTCTGCTCTCCCAATAGAATTAGCCAAGATCCCAGATTCACTGCGAACGGGACAAAATAAGATCTTTCCACAGGCAAGTCTCGAACGTTTCAGGGGCGATTCAACACTTCTTGAACAATCACCTACAGAGGTTGATTTCGAGAGCGTACGTACCAGCCCTACCGAAGAACCCACGCTAAATCTACGGAAGCATCACGCGCTCGAACCGGGAGGGGTGTATTCTGCCTCAAGAATACGCTCGGAGTTCAACAAAGGCAGAACAAAAGGAATTGAGATACTCTACGACAGGGATGATAACAGGTACATTCGGCTGTTTTCATCTCCTGACAGTGAGTATGGCGATGATCTCAAGTCAGATCCGATGCGATATGTCGGTGAGAAAAATTTTGACAACCCCAAAGGAGATCAGGTACCTAACCGAGGGAATGGAGCGCTAATCGAGTCACAAGATAGTAATTGGCCGATATACCTATTTGAAAAAGTCTCTGAGAATCCAGTTAAGCATCGGTATATTGGCCAGGTCGAAGTGGTGGATTTCGAACACAATTATAGGCCAACCAAAAGCAAGAGAGAGTTTGATTTTTATTTGCGAAGAATTGACCTCGGGGAATCATCAATCGAGCCCTCTCTCGAAGAGGAACCGACAGATGATCTCGCACCAGGGACTCTTCGGGACATACGGCCGAGGAGTCGCAATGTGCCAGAATCCGAGGAAACCATCTCTTATGAGTCCAGTAAAAAGAAACAGGCCAAGGCGACCAATACCCATGAGCAGACTGTAGAGATTCTGAGAGACCGGTTGATAGCAGAGAATTGGGACTGTCACGAGACAGATGAGACCGACATCCTCGCGATGCGTGATAACCAAGTTCTTCTGGTGGAGGTGAAGTCAGTCAATGGAAGCAACGACAGTCACCAGCTTCGGAAAGCACTCGGTCAATTACATGAAAATTGCTACCGTGAGGTTGTCCGTCGAGGCTGGAATGACCGGACGTTGTTAGCTAGTCTTGCATTTAGCCAGCCTCCAGCAGACCAGTATTCGGGCTACATCGAGTACCTCCGACGACATGGCATAGAGACGCTATGGATAGAGAATGAGGAAATCAGTGGCCTTCCTGAGTCGGTTGATCGTATCACGGGCGAAAGTCAGTAGTCCGGGACATCAATTATTCCGTCTCTCCGTGTGAATTGAAATCAATGCGACATTAACCTGCTTTTACAAAAATAGAGTGATTAGCATATTTGAAGCTGAAGTAATCCGTTTTATAACCACGCATCTAGCTCGTCGTCGTCCAAATCATCTTCATCAAAGTGGTCTGGAGGTTCTGGACTACATTTGAGTGTGATTCGCTTAATCGTATTATTGGTCCTCAAATCTACGAACTCTAGTACGTATTCCCCTTCAGCGAGCTCACTTGCTTCACCAGATAGTTTGAGCTTGACAGGGAAGCCATCCATGTTTTGGTCTGATTTCAGTGTATTGTCTTCGAAGTGAACGGTATTAGGTTTGTTTTCAAAAGGTATGACTTCAATGTCAGAATTAGTTTGAATATGTATCTCAAATCGAGCTGCCCAACTAGGTACATCGATATACGTTTCGATATGACCAATTCCCCCACTAATTCTAAAACGGTTCTTATGATGGTTCTCTACAGAATTTTTCGGTTGGGTTTGTATACATGATATTTTCATACCACTCAGTCTCCGTGGGACAATGAAAGAGAACATGAAAATTACTATCCCTAATAAGCCTGGCACAATTAATGACCAAGTTCCGATGCTCCGTGGATTGTATGACGTTGTCCACATGAGTAACGCGACCAACCCACCGATAACGCCTAGGGCGACACCAATGACCGGCCAAGGTGGCGAATAACAGAAGAGAATGAGCCTCTCAAGTAGATCCGATCCCATTGTTATTCCTCGTTGTACATCGAGTGCTCGAGTGCCGCTCTACCAATGATCTTAGAGAGTTCCGTAGAGTATACCATTCTCGTAATTGGTGGGTGTTCTGAAAGGTCCCCCTTCGATGTGCGGGCGTGAATCCGATTATTTTTCAGCTCAACAAAAACATCGACGTCAAAAAATTCAAAGATTGCCACTAGCGAAGTTGGATACCGATTCCCAATATCATTAGACTGGTCGCGGACATCGGCATTGTACGGCCCGACAGACAGCTCGATGCTTGACAATTCGCTTTCACCCTCAAATTGAACGGAACGGATTTTTTTGAGCTTGAGAGGGGTATGTCCTATAATCTGATCTGGACTCTTATACAATTCTGATAAAAATCTAGGAGAGATATCCACGTACTCGATTAAGAGGCCGTGTCTTTTGGCCTGAATGTAATTAATCGCTTGATTTACTGCAGATTTCCTACCTCTAAGAAGTAAATAGTCCTGCGAAGTAGCGAATATATCTGCCGAGACAACGTCTCGGACATGTCCTTCTCTTATTTCATCATCAACATAGACTTCTTCGGGGGTGAAAATTTCCGATTTGTATTTTCCAAACTCCAGAGAGGTCTCGGTTCCTTTATTAATTTCACGTACCTCGACAGGAACTCGGTAATCTCGTAAATCGACCCACTCAATACCTTCTCCTGGCTCGTCTGGGGTACCCTTTTCAAATCCAGGAAGTTCATCCAGGTCATCTAAGGTAGGAGGTTTGTCATCGGGTTGAGAAACGTCCAACAGAGTTTTTCTCCTCCGTATCAGCGTAGGAGTAAATACAAGATATCCCTCATATTCAAATTCTCTAGCATTCATATGATGGGATGACAACCTATCCCTACTATAATCCTGTGCCAAGTCGAGTGTAAGAGATAGATAATCGACTTATCGTACAACCCGATTACGACCAGCCGGATTCCCTCAGCTGAATCCGATATTTGACCCTGCTGACCGAAAGAACTAGACGCATTCTCTGCGAAACTCGATTATGGTTCGCGTTGACGACGCCGACGACATCACTAAGTGCTGGCTCTCCCCGGAAGAGTTGACTCGTCTCGAAAGATCGGCCGGCGAGGATGGTTGGGAGCGTGAAATTGCTGTGCAGCTGATGGGCCGCTGTGGGCTACGAGCCTCCGAGGTGAACTATCCCAGCGACGGACATCTCCGCTACTCTGAAGACGGAGACATTTGGCTGTTCGAGGTCCGCGGCAAGAACACCAGCGGTGGAGGACGCAAGATCCGTGACGCATGGATGCCTGACAGAGTCGCTGAAGACATCCACAAGTACAGCCGAGAACGTGGGTTGGACTCCTCCGAGTCATGGGTGGACGTGAGCACGCCCTCGGTACGACGCTGGGTGAAAGAAGCTGCTCACGCGGTCGCAGACAACACCGGTGAACCGCGCTGGCAGTCAGTATCCTCGCACGACCTCAGACGCTCGTGGGCAACGTATCACCTCGTCGAGCGACAAGTCGACGTTCGAACCATGATGAGTGTTGGCGGCTGGTCCGACTACTCTGCAATTGAGCCGTACCTCGCGGAGCCGACGGAGGCCCGGATTGGAGAGGCGATGAACGTCTAAAACGAACCAAGGGAGTGCTCATCGACGATATCCTCACCAATAGAGATAAGTGACTATCAGGAACAGGTCTGGTCATCCGCTCAGGCCTCCATTATGAGCTCTCACCTTCCACAAAATATCCAAGCAGGATCCGTTATCGACAATAGAAACCGTCTCTGGCGGGTAGATTCCAAAGAGGGGAACGTCGTCACGGCGACCCCACTTGACGGGAACCTTGCCGACCGACATCGGTTCTACGCCCCAGTAGAAAACATCGTTGAGGGGAGCCTCGACCCTCCGAATCCAGAGCAGATTGGTAGTCCTGAGTTCCAGCGGCTCCTCAACCGCTCGTATCGGCTCTCAATGCTACATGGGACTGCCCCTCTGGTGAGCCTCCAACGCTCTCGTGTGATCCCAACGGAGTATCAGCTCACTCCCGTTGTGATGGCATTAGACATGCCGCGCGTTCGGATGCTCCTGGCCGATGACGTCGGTCTCGGGAAGACCATCGAAGCAGGGTTGATCACGAGTGAGCTCATGGCCCGTAACCAAGCCGAGCGTATCCTGATCATCACCCCTGCCAACCTACGTGAGCAGTGGCGGGAGGCGATGAATTACTTCTTCCACATCGATGCGGACATCATCAGTCGTCGCCACCGGAAAGCGATGGAGAAGGAGATCCCACCGGGCACTAGCCCGTGGGAGCACCACTCCAAGCTCATCGTCAGCATCGACTATGCGAAGCAGAACAGCATCCGCAACGAGATCCTCAGTCAGGACTGGGACCTCGTCATCATCGACGAGGCACACCAGGCCGCGAAGCCCCACGAATCCTCCCCGAATGAAACGGTGGATATGCAGCGATGGGACTTCGCGACGGAGATCACCGAGCACGCCGAGCACTGTCTTCTCCTGACGGCAACACCGCACAACGGTTACTCTGACTCCTTCGCGAGCCTCCTCCGGATGCTCGATGTCGGGGCGGTATCGGGCCCTCGGCACGATCCGGACATTAATCGACAGATTGCACAGCAGCACGTCGTTCAGCGTCGCCGTGACGACGTCAAACAATGGTTTGCGGACGCGGAGGGTGATAGTCCCTTCCCGGAGCGCGATCAGGATGAGGTCCGGGTCACGCCCACGAACTGGGAGACAGAGACGTACGACGCTGTGCGTGAGTACGGAGACCTCCTGATGTCGACGGCGAAGTCGTCGGGAGCCAAGAGTGAGACACTTGCCCGTTGGTCTGTCATCCATTTCCTCAAGCGCGCCCTCAGCAGTCCTGAAGCACTACGTCAGTCGCTGAAGAATCGCCAAGACAAGCTCGAGGAGCGGCTCGACGAACTCGACGAGGAGGACACTATCCAAGAGACAGCTGGGATCTCCGAGTCGATGGCGCAGGCCAATGCGCTTGACAACGACCCTGGCGAGGAGTATAGTGAGGAAGAAGTCGGTGAGCGGGTCGAACGGGTAGTCGCAGGCGATCGTGGAGCTATTCGGCGTGAGCTGGACGCACTCGATGACGTACTGGAGAAGGCGGAGCGCATCACCAAGACACGCGACTCGAAGCTTCAGAAGCTTCTCGACGAGACCCTCCCGAATCGTTTCCAGTACCCACGGGTCATCCTCTTCACAAAGTACGTCGACACGCTGGAATACCTCGAATCACAGATTCAGGAGTCGACGAACGACGAGACTGACGTCTTCACACTCCACGGCTCGCTGAACGAAGCACAACGCAAGGAACGCTTCGCTGAGTTTGAGGAGTCGAGCCGGGCAGTCCTCATCGCGACTGACGTTATCAGCGAAGGGATGAACCTTCAGCACGCCTCGAACCAGATCATCCACTACGAACTGCCGTGGAACCCGAACCGTCTAGAGCAGCGGAACGGTCGCATAGACCGCTACGGGCAGAAGGAAGACGAGGTCGTCATCCGGACGATGGTCGTCGAAGATAAAATGGACGTCGCCGTCCTCGAGACTCTCGTCAGGAAGGCAAATCAGATCAGAGAGGACTACGGTTTCTCTCCACCGTACTTCGGCGACGACGAGGGGATTCTCAGTCTGTTGGAGGACGAAGGAATCGACGCCGGTGTTCCCCAAGCTACGCTTGAGGAGTTCGGGAGCAACACCACCACGGCTCGCAGCGACTCAGTGAACGCCTTCGACGACGACACCTTGGACCGCATTAGGTCCGAGTCGTTCTACGGCCATACCGAAGTCGGGCTCGATGAAGTCCAGAAGCGACAGGAAGAGACCCACCAGCGTATCGGTGGTTCCGGAACACTAGAGGAGTTCGTCAAAAGCGCACTCAATCTGTTCAACTGCGACTACGAGATAAACGTCCAGGGGTACCTCGACATCGAGATGACATCCCCCCGCCTCCGTGGCCCGGATATTATGACGGAGTACGAGAACGTCACCTTCGACCCTGGTAAGGCATCTCAGTCCTCCGACACCGAGATGCTGGACATCGCCCACCCGCTTGTCCAGCGTTTGATCGAGGCAGTCAAGGAAACTGCACTGACCGACGAGGACCGCTACGGTCGGACGGCCACCCGCGGCACCATCGAGGTCGACCAACCGACGGCAGTGTACACGGCCCTCGTCCGTTACGTGGCCGACACCGACCCGAATCCGACGATCATGGAAGAGTTGATTCAAGTCGGACTTCCGGTATACGGGAACAGTCCCTTGGATCAAGATTTGGTTGGGAGGCTAGAGGACAGCGAGGCCAAACCGGTACAGCGCTCCCAACAGGAGAAGCAGACTGACCTTCGAAGCGCTATCGAGCACGACGGTCTCGACGACGCCATCGACGACTTGGCAGAGCAACGTCGGGACCAGATTGTGGACCAACGAACGGAGATGCGTGAGCGTCTCAAGGAGTCGGGAGCCGGCGGATGGGCCACCGGCATCGACGACGTGGAAACCGCGAGTACCGACCTGCTGACTGTCACCGTCTACTACCCGAGTGCCTAATCATGAGTGGCCAAGCATCATCTGCCGACGCTGAAATGGACGCCGAACACATCCCGAAGACAGGGTCGACGACGTTCATCACCACCAGTGGTGGCCTCCTCACAGAACAGTTGGTGAGTAAGCTGCGCCAGCGCCAGACAGAAGAATCCGCAGTTCGGCCAGAAACCTTCGCCCTCCCGGAGGAGACGCCTCCTTCGGAGTCCGAGCTGGAAAACGAGATCGGCGAAGCGTGGAATGCTCTCCGTGAACGCTGGGACGAGCTCACGATGAACAACGAGCTGTTCGGGATGGATATCTCGGACGCTCGTAACAAGTGGATTCTCAGACTCTTCCGCGAACTCGGCTTCGAGCCCGTCTTCCAGCGGGAGAATTTGGAAGCAGGGGGCCTCGAAACGAACCTCTCGCATAAGGGCTGGCCTGACGAGGGGATCTCGAACTACGGCGAGATGGAAGGACACCTCGCTCCCGTTCTGCACACGGTCCCACCCGGGCAGCAACTCGACGAGAAACCAGAAGACGCTCCGCGTGGTGCAAAGAGCCCACACGACACACTTCAGGAGTTCCTGAACGCGAGCGACAACCAAGACTCAGTACTTCACGAAGCCGGTTAGTTGAGACGTCTGCTTGCGGAAGGTGTGCTTAGAACCCAGCAAGCAGACAGTAGACTCCATGAGGACCAGATTCTTAACTTCCTCGTCAACACCCTTGACGAGGAAGTTTCGATCACTCTCGGTGAGAACGCTCAGATAACGTCGGAAGAGATCTGTGAGGTCCTCGTCGGCGCGTGCGCCGACGGGACCTCAATCTCGACACTTTGTGAGAATAGTGCTAACTCCCCTCGTGCCAACGCCGTCCTCTATCATCTTCGGACGAAGTTCGAGCTGGAACAGCTCGAACGAGTCGGAAACACACTCCTCCAGCGAGATATTCTCGATGCCCTTCCCAAGCAGGTGGAGGTCGTCGCTGACCTCCACCTGCGTCCCTACTACGGTGACGAAGACGGCACAGAGGGCCTCTACCACTCGGAAGCCAAGCGTGGAACAACCGCATTCCACGCGTACGCGACGCTGTACGCACGCGTGAAGAACAAACGCTACACGCTGGCGGTGCGCCGTCTTGTCGACGGCGACACCGCCAGCAGCGTCCTCGCCGAGTTTCTCGGTATCCTTGACGGCCTTGACCTCGGCGTCAAGGCCGTCTACCTCGATCGAGAATTCTACGACAGCAAGTGTCTCACGCTGCTGCAGGCGCACAACCACGCGTACGTCATCCCGATTATCCGGTGGGGTCAGTCGATCAAGCAAGAACTCTCCGAGGGCTGGAGTCGCGTGATTCACCACGACATGACGGCGAAACTCGACGGTCACAGCTGGACCGTCGAGTTTCCCGTCTACATCGACTGTACCTACCAGAACGGACGATACGACGAACATGGCGTGGCGCGTCACGGCTACGCCGCTGACGCGCCGTTCATCAATTCTCCTCGCGACGCTCGATACCACTACGCGAAACGCTTCGGTATCGAGGCCAGCTACCGACTCTCCGAGCAAACGATTGCGACGACTACGACACAGGATCCGGCGGTACGGCTGCTGTACGTCGTAGTGAGTTTGCTGTTACAGAACGTGTGGCGGTATCTGCACTGGGAGTATGTGGCGACGCCCCGCCGAGGCGGGCGTCGCCTCTGGGAGTGGTCGTATAAGGAGTTCACCAACATGATCCGACGGGCAGCGTGGACGGCCCTCGCGACGCGTCGGGCCGTCCCCGCAAACCGACCGCCGGACGACCGGTTCGTCCGGTAACGACCGATCGAGTACGCCCCTGCGGTGAGTGGCAAGGCTGTCGCGTCGGCGGCGGATCGCCGCCGACAGCGACGATCTTCTCTTGATCTTCCGGTGACCCCCTCGTCAAGATCGATAGTGGAGTCGATTCGACACGGAACTTAAGCTTCAGAGGTGGTTAGCCGAGGAAGTTTCGTGAAGTACTGAGACTGGGCAGTCGTCACGAACGGGCTGACGCTGCGTGTTCTCCGAGACTACTACCACACGTACACGCGGGGGTACGTCGAATTCGACCTCGAGAACATGTTCACCAACCGCAACTATGGGGATTTCCGGGCGCTCTACCGCCTATGTCACGCCTCCCGGTTCATCGAACCTGTATTTGAAGACGATGAAGAGGACGCTATTGAAACTCCACTGGAGCAGCTCTACCAGGTCGCGCTCTCGACAGGCGTGAAGGTTGGTCAAGATCTTCAGGATAACGTTGTCAGTGCACTCGAAACGCTCGGGAATGGATTTCTTACCTCGGAAATCGAAACGGCGCTGGAGGAAGGCGGACAGGATGCTGCGGAGGACTACTACCAGGATTTACTCTACGTCGTTTACCGGCTGCTATTCTTGATGTTTGCCGAACAGAGGGGCATGATGTCTCAGCGTGATAGTCTGTATACGACCGAGTACAGTGTAACTAAGCTCCGAGAAAGGGCAGAAAAACGTGATCAGAACGATCGCAACACGGACATTTGGGAAGGGCTAAAAGCGACGTTTGAGTTGGTCGGCGAGGGTGATAGAGTACTGGGAGTCCCTGGCTACAACGGCGACCTGTTTGACGACGAGAATATAGAATACATTCTAGATGCCGAATGTGCGAACAAGAGTCTCTTGAGTGCAGTCTATGACCTTACTCACATAGAACAGGACGGCTATCGCCAACGAATATCGTACGCTGATTTAGGTGTCGAAGAGATCGGTGCTGTGTATGAGAGTCTGCTGGAGTTTACACCACAATTAGCTGAGACCGTCATTCAACTGGACGACCGGACAATTTCTCCGGACTCATTCTACCTTGATGACCGCGGAATGGACCGCAAAGGCACTGGGAGCTACTATACAGACCCTGGCCTTGTCGATGAGCTCATTCAGAGTTCACTTAAGCCAGTGGTGGAGGACCGGGTTGACGAAGACGCGTCTAGCAAAGTGCAAAAGCAACAGTTGTTGGATATCACTGTTTGCGATCCTGCCTGTGGGAGTGGTGCATTTCTCATTGCTGCCAATAATTTCCTTGGCCAGAAGCTCGCAGAAATTCAGTCTGACTCCCTATATCCAGACGAACGGACCATTAGGCAGGCACGTCGCTCAGTGGTACAACATTGTCTCTATGGAGGGTGTCATAGAAGAGTTCTCACACCGTGATCACGGTACTTCCCGGATTGTCTCCACGTTCGTAGTTGGTGATTGCGACGACGAGGCGAAGGCACAGGGCGAGAAATACCTGCGCCCGTGCGTGGACGCGGCCTCGGGCGTGCGTTCGCCCGAGGCCGCAGTCCTTCACTGATTCGTTGGTTCGTTCGACTCCACTACGGCGGTTGTACGTCTCATCCAACGTGGACTGCTTCAACTGAACGTCCTCGCCGTGTTCGGTGATGCGGTCTTCGACCCTGTACTCAATGTCTTTCGGGTCATCAGCGTTCCGGGCGTTGTATGGAGCGACTGGCACGACCCCTGCGGTCAGCAGGTGGTCGTGCCAGTCGAGCGTGTCGTAGGCGCTGTCACCGACCATCCAGATCGGTGTGGCGACGGCGAGCGCGTCACGCGTGACGCGCATCGCCGTCTCTTCTGGCGCTTGCTTACTCTCGGTGAACTCCGCTCCGATCGGGATCTTTTGCCCGGTCGAGACGATCGTACAGCCGTAGCCGTAGTAGTACTCGTCGTCGGTTGGATCGTAGCACTTTGAGGCGTCTGGATCGGCGGGCATCGCCCTCACGTCTGTTGAATCGATACAGTAGGTCAAGTCGAGCAGGCCGCGCCGGGCGGCCTGCTCGACGAGGTGGTCGAACACCTTGTCAACGACGTGTTCAAGATCGGTGAGAAAGCGATCGACCGCGTCTCTCGACGGCGGTCGATCGAATCCACAGCTCAGCCAGACGACCGTGTTCCGAAGCTCTCGTTCAACGGGACGAATGCCGTAGATGTCCTTGTAGTAGCAGTGGAGAAAGCCACGCATCAGTTCTGGTGGTTCGTGGTCTCGTGTTCGCCCCGTCTTCGCCGGGGCGAACACGTCGAACTCTTCGAGAAACTCGAAAGAGAGGTGCTCGAACAGCGCTAGCGTCTCTGTCTCCACGGCATTGAAGAACGAGTCTACCGAAGGATCATCTTGCAGGGTCGCTGAACTCATCCACCTCAGCGTTCACCCTGCTCTTTGGTGTGCTAATCGTTCTATGACACCCTCTCTATGGTGTAGACCTGAATCCGATGGCCGTTGAGTTAGCGAAAGTCAGCTTATGGATCAATTCGGCAGTTGAAGATAAACCTTTGAGTTTCCTTGATCATCGAATCAAGCAAGGTAACTCATTAATCGGAACGACCCCTGAGTTGATGAGCCAGGGGGTTCCCGTTGATGCGTATGACACTTCGAGCGGACGAGATTGGCACAAAGGTAACGAAATTCGCAGGAGAGTTAGAAAGGAAAATGACAACGTTGATGATCAGCAACAGCAGGTCCGGTTGGATCGTCAATGGGGAGAGGTAGATGACGATTATGTTAGTCTTGCAGAACAGCTCGAGCAAGCGGACGAGATAAAAATAGAAGACGTACAAGAAAAAGAGCGAATCTATCGAGAATTCCGTAACGAGGACACCTTTCAACGAGAAAAGTTAGCCCATGATGTGTGGACTTCCGCTTTTTATTGGCCCCTTGATGGGTCAGCGGATGAATACCCAACACCCAACACTATCGAGCATATTCGCCTTGATCCACCTGAGCCATCTGATAAGCCAATTGATGAACTGACTGGGTTACAGGGGCTTCAAGTTAGAGCATCGAAAATTGCAGATGAAGAATCGTTCTTTCATTGGCCGTTAGAATTCCCGGCCGTTTTCTCAGATGGAGGGTTTGATTGCATGATTGGAAATCCTCCGTGGGAATCTTTAGAAATGCGAGTAGGTGAATTCTTTGGAGTTAGAAAGCCAGAGATTGCTACCGCAGGAACACGGTCAAAGCGTCAAAAAATGATCCAAGAGCTAAAAGAAACGGATCCAAAACTCTTTAGCGAATACAAGAGTGCTAAATCGAATATTGAAAGTCGTGTGTCTTTCATTAAAGAAAGTGGAAGATATCCTACAACGAGCCATGGGATGATAAATACATATGCACCATTTGCGGAATTAGCAACGGATTATATCAGTGGCTACGGCCGATCTGGAATTATAGTTCCTACTTCTCTGGTAACTAGTTCTGATACTCAAGAGTATTTCCAGAAGTTACTAGACGGTGACCGATTAGTTAGTCTGCACGATTTTGAAAACCGACGTGGACTCTTCCCAGAGGTCGATAGCAGGTATAAGTTTAGCCTTTTAACAATCTGTGGGAAAAGAGAAAATATTGAAGAATTCGAGCTGAGTTTCTACTTACATACAACTCAAGAGTTGGGTGAGGAAGCCAGTAAAATAAATATGACTAGAGAAGAGATAGTAGCTTTAAATCCTAATACAAAGACGTGCCCAATATTTAGAAACAAAGACGAAGCCGAAACAACTGTCAAAATATATGGAAATGTTGGGTCATTCATTGATCAAACCGCAGAGGAGGAAAACCCCTGGGGGGTTGAAACTCAACGGATGTTTCACCAGTCAGATGACTCTGGTCTATTCAAAACAAAGGACGAGTTAGATATAGTAGATCAACAGACAGTCATTAGAACTCATGAAAATGAAAAATACATTCGATTTTACGAATCTAAGTATATGCATCAATACGACCATCGATTTGCTACATATTATGGAGTAGAGTCAGGCGACTTAGATAGTGCAAAGCCCCAAAGATTGCCTCGGGACGTGAAGGACGACCCAGATATATTCGTAGTCCCTCGATACTGGATCCCGCTCGACAGCTATGAGACAAAAAGTGGTGAAGACTGGCATTTAGCTCTACGTAAGATCACTAATCCAACCAACGAAAGAACGGTTATTTCAACAATATTGCCAAAAGTCGCCACCGGGAACTCCATGACCCACATTATAAATGCTGAAATTGAGGATGCACTCCTCCTCATGTGTTCGTTTAACAGCTTTGTGCTCGACTATGTAGCTAGACAAAAGTTGGGGGGGAATAATCTGAGTCAATTTATCACGAAACAACTTCCTATCCCATCACCGGAGCGCTTCGAAAATATTTATTATCAGGAAAGGCCAGTAGGAAAAAAGTTACAAGAACTTGCCACTCAACTGGTTTTTAACGCACATGACTTGAATGTCATTTCGGACAAAAATATGGATGACATTGTTGAGTACAATAAGCCGGCTGGGAGGCAGAGAGAGGAAATTAGGATTGAGATCGAGGCGATTATGTGTCATATTTACGATATTTGTGAAGATGATTTCACAAAAATATTTGATTCATTCACCCAGATTAAAAAACGGGATGAGAAAAACCATGGATACTTCAAAACCCGAGACGATATTAAAGAAAAATATCACGAAATAGAACAAAAATTGACATTCAATTAGCTAAGAGGTAGTTCACTTACTAAATTCTCCATCGATTTGTCGGCATTCGCGGTACTAGACTCTCCAGTTAGTATTATTTTCCCGGTTCTAAAGATCATAAATGTGCCACTTGCATAGGCCGGTTTATAGAAAATACACTGTGATTGTTCCGGGTTATATTTTGTTTCCCCACATTGTAGTCTATCAAGTAAAACACTGAGCTCAAATTCAGAGGGAAGTTGCTCTACAAAGACTAGGTTTCGTATTTCAAAGCAATCCTTCTGGTCAATCGTCCAGTCTTGTAGGACATTATTCATTTCACTTTTCAACCGGTCACTGGTCTTTTGTAGCTCCTCAATTGAACTAGCTCCCGCAATGTTGTATTTTCCTGTTCTAAACAATAGGACGGTGGCCCCATCTGGGTCAAACAATAATTTTAGTGCAGGATGATACTCTGGATCATAAGTTGTCTTATGACATTCCAGTTCCTTCTGAAGTTGTGCCAGATCCAGTTCTATGTATAGATTCCCTCCTCCAACAGCGTTCACTAATTCCATGGAGAGTTGCCTCTATTAGCCAGATTCTGTTTTGTCATTATATTAATATTTATTCACGAACATTCACCCGAAGCGACGAAGCTGAGATCTGAGTTCGTCTATTGCATCTTTAGCATTTTTACGCGACCGGTCTCCAGTATATATGATGCTGCCTGTTCTAGAAATCATAAATACACCTCTATGATTCTCGGGGTCATATTTTAACTGGGGAAACTGCTCCGGCTCATACTCCACGGAACCTGGATTCAGATGCTCATATAGCTCATTGAGATCTATTTCGTATCCTAACTCAGATTTGAATACCAGATAACGAACCTCAAAATCACTGTTTTCTGGATATATAATTAACTTCGCGATATATTCTCTTAGTCTCTGGAACGCTTGCCGTAAGTCTTGAATACTATTTGCTCCTGCGATCGAGAATGCACCTGTCCTGTAGAGAATTATGGTTGGGCCCTCTTCACTCAACTGAAAACATAGATTAGAGGCTACCTCTGGGTCGTATTGTATATTGAGTATATCATTACGCTTGGCAATAGACGGAAGGTCAACTTCCACGCCTAAGTCTCCCCCTCCAACCGCGTTAACCAGGTGGGTCATCGAATGTTGATATACCTCGCGTAAGGTTATACCGTTTGTTGATGAGTGATCCATCCGTGTTCGGATAGCTCTGTCCCCACCAACGTCCGATGTAGAGGGTTCATGAACGCACACTCTGAGGCTCAACTATCGAGTGTCAAATCGAATCCTAGACAGGAGCACTGCGGGTGAACTTTTTCAGACTGTGCATTCATTCTAGGGTATGTCCACAGTTCTCAATCCTTTTGAGGCTCTTGAACAGGTCCAATCCTCATATCAGTCGTATGTTGAGACGTTCCAGAACGTAGATGACAGCATTATCGAGTCCTGGATCGAAGACCGCGTTCGAACGGGCAAAGTGCTTTGGAAGGAGCCATTTGTCCAACTGAACCAGCGATTCGAACACGGCGATACACTCGAACAGTTCGTTGCCGATGGTGAACTCCACGAGGGAGTTTTAGACATCTTCACTGGGCGAGAAGGGAAACCCATCGAACCCTACAAGCACCAGACTGAGGCGATCCACTCCATTCAGGCAGGGAACAACACCATCGTCTCCACGGGCACGGGGTCGGGGAAGAGCTTCGCATTCGGTATCCCGATCGTAAGCCACTGCCTCGAAGCCCAGGAACGCGGCGAGGACGGAGTCAAGGCAGTCATCGTCTACCCGATGAATGCACTTGCCAACTCCCAATACGAGGACTTCGCCGAACGTCTCGACGGCACTGGTCTCCGTCTCGGACTCTACACGGGCGATACCCCGCACAATCCTGACAGCGAGGCCGAGTTCCTCCGGCAGTTCGGCCGCGAGGAGGCGTACGACTCCGAGGTCGTCTCTCGGGAAGAGATGCAGAACGATCCCCCGGACATCCTGATGACGAACTACGTCATGCTCGACCTCATCCTTACCAGGCATGACGACAAGAAGCTCTTCCCGGAGATGCACGAAGGAGCTTTGCAGTATCTCGTCCTCGACGAGATCCACACCTACACCGGGCAGCAGGGAGCTGACGTCGCCGCACTCATCCGCCGACTGAAACAGAACACGGGGAGCATCGGCGACCTCACCTGTATTGGAACCTCTGCGACCGTTCAGAGCGAAGAAGGCATCGACGCAAACGAGGAGATCGCCGACTTCACCGGCCGGATGTTCGGTGCCCCCGTCGACTCAGAAAACGTCGTCCGCGAGTCACACTATCCGCTCGGGCTCACGGCTGATGAGGAGCTCCCACCCACAGTGAAAGTCACCGCATCGGATATTGAGGGGTTCAGCGGGACTCTCGACTCCGCGCTTGATCTCACGGAGAAGCTACTGGATCGCTCGCTGATACCCGCTGAGACTGAAGACGAGGAATCCCTCGGGAGTGTGCTGGCAGGCCATCCCGCTATCGAATTCCTCGACACAGAACTCAGCAACCAGAGCCAACAGATATTCGCCGGCGATGAAGCCGGGGAGGTGGAGGACCTCGTCGCTCGCTATCAGAAGGAGCACCGCCCGGATGAGTCTCGCGAGGCGATCGAACGGGAGCTCCAGGCGGCGTTGCTCGTCGGAACGGTCGGCACAACCGCGGTTCAGGGAGAGCAGCAACCGATTTTCGTTCCCAAGCTTCACTCGTTCTTCAGTCAAGGGAGTGGTCTCGTCGCGTGTATCTCAGAGGACGCATTCGACTCGGAAACACCCCACCTCAGTGACGCTGGGGACGTGGAGTGTCGGGTGTGTGCGGAAGAAGAAGATCGTCGGCGTGACGCATATCCGCTATCGTTCTGTCGTGGCTGCGGACAGGAGTTTTACACTGTAACCATTGACGAAGACGGCCACGTATCGCAGGGAACTCTGAGCAACTTCGTCGACACGGAGGAGGACGAGCGAGCGGTATACCTGATGCAAGGCGATTGGGACTCAGACGGGACCTCTCTCCCGGACGAGTGGTTGACCGAAGAGGGACTGCTCAAAGACACGTATAGAGAGGCTGAGCCCAGTAAAGCGACATATTTCCCGGATAATAACCGACTTACGCAGGGTCGCCCGGAAGAAGGGCAGTTCGAGGATGGCATGTTCGCGGGCCAGGGTGTCGACGTCACTATCGTCGAGTCACCGTTCCTGTTCTGTCCGAACTGCGGCGTCCACTACACTCGCCGTGTGAAGAACGAATTCAACAAGCTGTTCACCTTCGGCACGGTCGGCCGTTCGACGGCGACTGACGTGCTTGTCGGGAATACGATGCGGAACCTTCCGGAGGACCAACAGAAGACGATCGCGTTCTCCGACAATCGCCAGGATACTGCCCTCCAGGCAGCACACCTCAACAATCTGTACCAGCGTGTTCGGTTTCGCCGAGCGCTCTACACAGCACTCCGTGAGCATCGGGGATCCATCGGACTGACCAGTCTGGGTGATCGAATCTTCGACGTGCTGGAGGACTACGACTCATTACCACCGGCCATTGACACTGGAATGTTCGGTCCATCTGCCGACCAGCGCGAGCGATACAGCAACTACCTGCTATTCAACGCGATACTCGAACTCGGCCGCGGCCAGCAGCGGACGCAGCAGAGTCTCGAAGACGTCGGTCTACTGGACATCGAATACGAAAACCTCGACCGCCTCGCCCAACATGACGAGGTCTGGGAGGGCATCTCGAAACTCGAGACAGCCGACCCAGCCGTGCGGGAAGAGTATGTCCACGGGGTGCTGGATATCTTTCGACGGAGCAACGCCGTCGACCACGAGAGTACGCTGACCTATACCAATTTCCGGCGGGAGGTTATCAGTAAACTCGACGACGAGGTTCACTTCCACGGACAGGAGTATTTCAACTTCCCAGTAGGGTACAGCGACACCGCAAACACGGACGGTCCGAACCGTGTTCGCCGACTCACGCATCCGCGTTCACGACACGTCAAGTGGACGACGCGGGCTCTCAACGTTGACACCGACACTGCCGCTGAGATCATCACCGCTGTCGTAGACGTCATCAGTGACAAGGAGATCCTTAAGCTGCTAAATCAGCATTCGCTCCAGTACACCGGAAAGGTGTATATGCTCAATCACAGCGCGGTCAGAGTTACTGAGGCCGACTCCAGCGATGTTCGCGTCTGCCCGAAGTGTGGGACACCGACTACGAGGTCCGAACTCAACGTCTGCCTGAACTACAGCTGCGGGTCGATGACCCCGGAAGAGACCGAGCTTGAGCACTCGTACTTCTACGATCTCTACACCGAGACGTTCGATGAAGCTGTGGACATCCTCGCCGGAGAACACAGCGGGCAAGTCGAGGGAGAGCAACGGAAAGAACTGGAGTCGAAGTTCCGAGAAGGTGAGGATATCAATACCATCGTCTGCACGCCGACGATGGAACTAGGGATCGACATCGGTGACCTATCCAACGTCTACATGCGGAACGTCCCCCCGAACCCGAGCAACTACGCGCAGCGCTCGGGTCGAGCCGGTCGCCAGAATCAGCCTTCGCTCGTCACAACCTTCTGCGGTCGGGGATTCGGCCGTGGCTCACACGACCAGTACTTCTACCGACACCCCGAACGGATTATTTCAGGGAAGATCAATCCGCCGACTTTCCTGCTGAACAACCAGGACCTCATCGTCTCCCATATCAACGCACTCATCTTGGAGACGGTGAATTTGAAGCTCTTCGGGGCACCTGAACAGATTCTCTCTATCGAACCAGAGGACAACAACTACGAGGTCAAACCCGACTATCGGGCAGACCTCCAGCGGGAGGTGGACACCAATCGGAGTGAGATCATCCAGGCCGTGAAGGATGCGTTCGCGCGTGAACGAGAGAATACTGAAGTCGGGGAGTGGCTGACCGACGACTTCATCGAAGACCGCGTGAACGAGTTCGTTGAGAACTTCGACAGTGCGTTCGATCCGTGGCGGCGAGAGTACACGAGATTATGGAGGGAACGCCGTCGGCTCAACAACCTCCTCGGTACTGAGAGTGGTTCGTACCAGGACAAGCGCGAGCGTGACGCCATCGAGGAACGTCTGAACGACATGCGGGCTGGCGACAAGAGCTTCTACACCTACCAGTATCTCCGCTCACAAGGATTCCTGCCGAATTACGGCTTCCCCCGTCACAGCACGACGTTGACGTTCACTTCACGCGAGGATGATATCCAGCGAGACCAGACGCGGGCAATTAAGGAATTCGCACCTGGGAACCACGTGTACTATGACGGTGAACGGTTCGCAGTCCGCTACGCCCGTCCACGGACGGAGAACGCGGAACCGGTCACCAAGCACATGCGCATTTGCTCGGAGTGTGAGGCAATTCTGATGGGTGACGAAGCCAGGGAAGCGGCCGCGTGCGTTGCGTGTGGCTCGTCGTTCGACGGAACACACTCGAATCCGGATGCGATGGAATTCCCCGATCAGCACGCACGGCCGGAGGAGTACATCACGAGCGACGAGGAGGAACGCCGACGGCAGGGGTACAACATCGATAGCTACTACGAGCAGACCGACCGCGTCGAGGAGTACAGCCTCACTGGCAGCGATGGACTGGAAGCACGAGTGACGTACGAGGCGAACGCGAACATCGTCATCGTCAACAGCGGCCTTCGTGACTCTGACGATGACGGACTCAACGGATTCGCCCTCTGCATGGAGTGCAATCGCTGGTTGACGAGTGAGGACCAGATCGAGAAGCACGTCGGTGACGAGGGTAACTGCTACGCGAACGCGACAAGCGAAGTCATCCGACGTGACATCGAGCTCTACACCGAGGGAGGTCACGATACAATCACTCTGACCTCACCGCTACCTGCTGGTATCGATCATGACCGGACCGAGGAATTCTACACGACGCTCAAAGAGTCGGTCTACCAAGGTATCCTCAGGGCCTTCGACCTCGATGAGGAAGAACTGGAAACCTTCGTGAAACCAGCGACCGACCACGGCTTGCTTACTATCGTCATCTACGAGACAAGCGAAGGCGGGGCGGGTGCGTTGCACTCCCTAATGGAAGAGGCCCGGATGCGGCAGGCCTTCCGTGAGGCTCAGACGGTCCTCCATGGAGACCCCGATGACGAGGGATGTGAGCGGGCCTGTTACGAATGCCTTCTCTCGTTCTATAACCAGATGGAACATGAACTTCTGGACCGCACCTTGGTCGGCTCTTGGTTGGAGTCGATGACCGTAGCCGATCTTGAGGCGGTAGCGACGGAGCCTGCAGTAGAGAAAGACTTCGACGCCCTCCTGGCTGCGTGTGACTCGGGGTTCGAGCGCGAGGTACTGCAGGAGATTCGGGACGGAGGGTTCGAACTACCTGACGCGGCTCAGCACACCATATACGACGGCGACGAGCCAGTCGCAAAGCCGGACTTCTTCTATGAGCGCTCTGGCTCGTCGATTGCTGTATTCGTCGACGGCCCAGATCATCAGAAGGATTACGTCAAAGAAGACGACGACAAGAAGCGTAATCGACTACGTCAGATGGGTTTCCGAGTCATAGCGGTCACCTCAACCGAAGACGTGGCGAAAAACTGGGATTCGATCTGAGCTACAAGGCGCGCCGAGTCAGGCGCGCCGACAACCCCTTTGCTTCTGCTGGAATCCGCCGAGCGAAGCGAGGTGGTACTTTCTGCAAGTGGCTCCTTAGCCACACCCCTAACGGAGAAGTGGGTACCCCGTGCCGAAGTTGCAGACGGACACGTTCGCAGCAGCTATTCAGTGCTCATGAACCACCGGTGAGTACCCACTACCTGAGCCAAAAACAAGCAAAAAGAACCGCTAAATGGAGTGTTGGATAGTGATGCCTCTCACCAGTCACTTCGCTATCCGGGCTTTCCGAGCGCGTCAGCGAAGTTCTTCGGTGCGTACATCGTGCCGTCAACGAGCTTCACGACAGGCGCGAATTCGAACCCGAAGCGACGGATCCTCTCT
Source organism: Salinigranum marinum (assembly GCF_024228675.1). Classification (NCBI taxonomy): domain Archaea; kingdom Methanobacteriati; phylum Methanobacteriota; class Halobacteria; order Halobacteriales; family Haloferacaceae; genus Salinigranum; species Salinigranum marinum. The sequence goes on from NZ_CP100461.1 coordinate 2,904,094, forward strand.
CCCGTTACTTCGGCCCAGCGTGCAGCGCCTTCTCGAAGCAGTCTGCGCGCCTCGCGGAAGTCTGCCGGCCTGAATCCGACGTCTAACCGGTCCGGATCTGCTCCCTCGGTTTGCCGAATGCTGCCACCGTACCGGTCGAGCCACCGCGTCCACGGATCATCTCGCTCACCGTACGTCTCGGCACGGAACAGCCCATCCAAGGCTCCCTCAAGCCCCTCGTGGATGCTGTCTTTGACCGAGTCGATATACCCGGTCACCTCCTGGGCAATGTACTTCGAGGCGATCTGCACTTCGCCGTAGGTGTGCTCAACGACCGGCCCGAGCCGTTTTAGCGCTCGGTAGACCGTATCGATGTGAACACCGATAGCCTGCGCAAGGTCTTTCGGCGATGTCGTTCCTCCGTCTGTCAGGAGTGTGTCGACGAGTTCCGCGTCCGTCTCGTTCATCTGGCTCGCGATACCGAACACCTGAGCGTCCTGCTTCTCTTCGATCCTGGGTAGCCGGTCACGGAGGAGCTTCCGCCATCGGCTGGAGCCTTCGACTTCGAAGTAGTCGTCAGCCACGTAGAACTGCGAGTCTGGTCGGACCGGGATGTCCGACCACTCGAGAACGTTCAGCAGCGTCTCGTCCAGCTCGCGCTCGAGTTGGTCGAGATCGTCCCAGTACAACGTCTCGTCGTGGATCGAATTCTGGAACGAGACGCCAATCTTTGGATTCTCAAGCTCCGTTCCCTCCACCGCATCGGGATTCCGCATGTAGTAGTGCTTGATCTCTTTCGCAAGGGTGTGACCGCCGATGAGATCACGTGCTCGCATCGATCCGATCGTCGCCGTGTGGTAGTGTCCAGGGCACTCTCTGTCGTCTCGGATCGTCTTGGCATACCCCTCGCGGTCACCGGACAGCAGCAGCGAGATCCGGTGAATCGTCCCATCGTAGGCGATGACCCTGCCCGTCTTTCCATCTGTGACTCGAACGTACAGCTCTGCGTCGACGATATTCGAGGACGAATGTGCTGCTTCGGGTGCGAAATCTTCCGGGTAGATCGGGGTGGGACTGTTGAAGCGGAACCCTTGCCTGTCAGCCAGCGATGCTAACGCACGCTGCAGGATGTGGGGGTACTGCTCGAAGTCCCAGTTCGCCCCCTCCATCTCGATATCGTATCCCTCGATATCGCACGGGTTCGACATGGATCGAGCACCCTCGACCGTCTCGATGTTAGGCCACCGCGGGGAGATACGGAAGTACGCCCGCTTACGCGCCTCTTTCTTCGCGTCCGACCACGAGGAGTACGCGTTCGGGTAGACGTACACGAGATACTCGCGGACCTCGTCGAGACGGAAGCTTGGATCGTCGCGAGGCGCGATACCGCACCCTTTGAATCCGAATTCAACAGCCCAGTCGTCACCGTCGATCTCGACATCGGTACGGAGACGACCGTGTTTCTCGAAGTCGTGCTCCTTCTGCAGGGAGTTGAGACCGAAGTAGGACCGAAGCGGGTTGTCGAGGTGCGAACAGTCCCATTTGAGATACGCGTGGAACTCGTGCGGCTGTGGATCGATAAAGAGCCTCGACGCCTCTTCTTCCTCGTCTTCAGCTTCACGTTCGACCTCCTGGTCGTTGAAGGATTCGTCCTCGACTGGCTCGCTCGTCTGCTCTCGATGCTGTGCTCGCTTCTGAGCTGTCTGGTACGCCTCACAGCCGTTCAGGTGAGCTTCGAGGTCTGCCCTTCGGGTGATGGGATGCTTGCAGTAGCGGCAGTGTGCGACGCGCTCGGATGGACAGGTCCCTTCGTGAGCGCTTGCGTCGAACTTGTCGTCGAGGCGGAGCCGACAGAATCGGCACTCTGCAACATGAGTCGACGTACGCGAGAAGGTCGGTCCGACAGAGCAGCGTCCGTTCGTCCGCTGGCTTGACTGTGCGTCGGCGGTGGTGAGCTCGCCCGTGTCCCGATTGGTCGACGAATCAGTGGTCTCAGGTTCCGGCTTGACCTGGTCTGACCCTGCATCCTTCCTGAGAGCGTCTGCCTCGGGTTGGTCGACCGAGGATTCGATAGTGTCTCTGTCGTCGCTTGTGACGGCTTCAGCTGCATCGAGTTGGTCGAAGAGGTCGTCCGGGTCCGTCACGCCGACCACCCCACTTCAATGGTCGGTGAATTGGCGGCGTAACGCTCAATTGGCCCGGCACAGACGTTACACACGGCCGACCACCTCCTGGGGAACCCGCGTGGTCCCCCTGGTTGGTCGGTGCGCGCCAATAAATTGGAGCGAAAAGCCGGTGAGGGCAGATGCCTTGGAACAGTTGAAGGCCCTCACGGGTGGTTTTCGCGTCACGGCTGACACCTCCCGTCCTCGAGCGCCGCGCAGCGCTTCCAAGGATAGTCGATTGCACAGCCGCAGAACTCACAGATGGGTGGGTCGCGGTCGATGCCGTCCAGACGGACGATCACGTCGACCACCTCCGTTCCCTCACAGGATCGCAAGCAAACGGCGACCCGCGCTTGTTTTCCTGATGAACTCCCTTCTGCGAGGGAGCGTTCTCAAGCCCAGAAATGGCGAATCCGGCCGAATCAGAGTCCCTACCTTGCGGTCGTGAACCCTGAGTATAACTGAGGAACAGTAGTGGACTCGCCGGGAGTCCCGCGAGCGAGCGCAGCGAGCGAGTGGGACTACGGCGAGTCCACGACTGAGCGAACGAAGTGAGTGAAGAAGTGGACTCGCCGGGATTTGAACCCGGGGCCTCTTCCTTGCGAAGGAAGCGATCTGCCACTGATCTACGAGCCCGCATTCCCACGCAGTCGGTGGGTCGACTTGTACCTTCTGTTTCTGCGTCGTCTCGACGTCGAACGCGAAACTGAAGAGCGGCAGACGGCGCACCTTAGCGCCGCGTCGCGACTCTGCCAGCCGGTCGGATCGCACGTCGGTGCCGGCAGCGACCGGCACACGGGTTGCGGTCCGACCGTCTCAGTCCTCGAGGACGATCTCGATCGAGACGTCGTTGGGGACCTGGATGCGCATCAGCTGACGCAGCGCGCGTTCGTCGGCGTCGATATCGATCAGACGCTTGTGGACGCGCATCTCCCAGTGCTCCCAGGTCGCCGTCCCCTCGCCGTCGGGGGACTTCCGAGTGGGAACCTCCAGTGTCTTCGTCGGCAGCGGGATCGGCCCGCTGAGGTTGACCCCGGTCTTGTTGGCGATCTCGCGGACGTCGCCGCAGATGTTGTCGAGGTCCTCGGGACTCGTACCGGCGAGTCGGACGCGTGCCTGCTGCATCTGTTATCGCTCGTTGACCTCGAGCACCTTGCCGGCGGCGATGGTCTGGCCCATGTCGCGGATGGCGAAGCTCCCGAGCTCGGGAATCTCGCCCGAGGGCTCGATCGAGAGCGGCTTCTGGGGGCGCACGGTGACGACCGCGGCGTCACCCGACTTGATGAAGTCGGGGTTCTCCTCGGCGACCTCGCCCGTCTTGGGGTTGATCTTCTGGTCGATGGCCTCGATGGTACACGCGACCTGCGCGGTGTGGGCGTGGAACACCGGCGTGTAGCCCGCGGTGATGACCGAGGGGTGCTGCATCACGACGATCTGGGCCTTGAACGTCTCGGCGACCGTCGGCGGGTCGTCGGCGGGGCCGCAGACGTCGCCACGGCGGATATCGTCCTTGCCGACGCCGCGGACGTTGAAGCCGACGTTGTCGCCGGGACCGGCCTGGGGCACCTCTTCGTGGTGCATCTCGACCGTTTTCACTTCACCACCCACGTCAGATGGCTGGAAGGAGACGTTGTCGCCGGGCTGCATGATCCCCGTCTCGATCCGACCGACCGGGACCGTCCCGATGCCGGAGATGGTGTAGACGTCCTGGATGGGGAGACGGAGCGGCGCGTCCGTCGGCGGCTCCGGCGCCGGCAGGTCGTTGAGGGCTTCGAGCAGGGTCGGCCCGTCGTACCAGTCCATCGTGCCGGACTTCTCGGCGACGTTGTCGCCCTCGAACGCCGAGATGGGGACGAACGTGGCGTCGTCGGACTTGAAGCGGACCTGCTTGAGGAGCTTCTGGACCTCCTCCTTTACGTCGTTGTAGGTGTCCTCGCTGTAGTCGACGACGTCCATCTTGTTGACGCCGATGATGAGCTCGTTGATCCCCAGCGTGCGTGCGAGGAAGACGTGCTCGCGGGTCTGCGGCGCGACGCCGTCGTCGGCGGCGACGACGAGCACGGCGTTGTCGGCCTGCGAGGCACCCGTGATCATGTTCTTCACGAAGTCACGGTGGCCCGGACAGTCGACGATGGTGAAGTAGTACTCGTCGGTGTCGAACTCTTGGTGGGCGATGTCGATGGTGACCCCGCGCTCGCGCTCCTCGGCGAGGTTGTCCATCACGTAGGCGAACTCGAAGCCGCCCTTGCCCTTCTCTTCGGCTTCCTCTCGGTACTGCTCGATGACGTGCTCGGGTACGGAGCCTGTCTCGAACAGGAGGCGGCCGACCAGCGTACTCTTTCCGTGGTCAACGTGGCCGATGATGGCCAGGTTCTGATGCGGTTTGTCACTCATGGTGAAGTCACGCGCTAAGGCGCTCTGTGGGGGACTTTTGCCTGTAACACCTAAAACGATTTCGATACGCTACACGGCCGAATACGGCGCTGTCAGGCGGTTTGTGCCCCGTCCGCATACGTCACAGCGGCGGTCCGGTGGCAGGTAAAAATCGACCCACTGCGGTCGACACGCTTCCCCCACGGCTCGGTCTCGTTCTGTCTCGTTCGCGCGCCGATGCGCCGGGTCGCGTCGACACTGACGGACGGCCGACTGTCCGACGAACGAGCGAGAGGAACCGAACGTGGAGCCGCCGCCATGGACGGCGGCCGTGACGATGCCGGTGCCGCCGGCTTACCGTTCGAGCCGTCCGACGTCAGCGAGTACCGCGGTGGCGGTCTCCGGCCCGCCGGCACCGCGCCCGCTGACGTTCAGCTGGCCGGCGTGTCGGGTTTCCAGCTGGACGATGTTCTGCGTGCCCGTCACGGCGAGCGCGCCGTGCTGTGGGACGAGCCGCGGGCCGACCCGAACCCGCTCCGGCGTCGCCTCCGCGATGAGCCGGATCGTCCGACCGTCCTCCGTCGCGAGGTCGAGCGCGCTGCCGGGAATCGCCTTGATCCCCTCCACGTCGGCGTCCGCCAGCGTGAACTCCTCGCCGCCGCGCGCCTCGCTCAGCACGTTCGCGAGGATGACACATTTCAGCGCCGCGTCGGTCCCCTCGACGTCGAACGACGGGTCGGCCTCGGCGACACCGAGGTCCTGTGCCTCCGCGAGGACGTGCTCGTACCCCAGGCCTTCGGCGGCCATCCGCGAGAGAACGAAGTTCGCCGTCCCGTTCAACACGCCGCGTGCGGCGGCGATGTGGCCGGGACCGTAGTCGTCGATGGTCGACAGCACCGGCATCGCCCCGCCGACGGTCGCCTCGAACAACACCCGCCCGTCGCTGTCCGCCTCGGTCCGCCTGAGATCGCGGTAGCGTTCCGCGACCGGCCCCTTGTTCGCGAGCACGACGTGGCGGTCCCGTTCGAGCGCCGTTCGGACGTGTGAGAAGCCGGGGTCGGCGTCCCCGAGCGTCGTCGGCGTCGCCTCGACGAGCACGTCGTAGTCGGCCGCGAGCGCGTCCGCCGGATCGCCGTCGCCGACGACGCCCTCCAGTTCCTTCCGGTCGAGCGCCGCCGCGCCGTCGATCCCGTCGCCGTCGACGGCCGCCGACGACGAGTCCGCGAACGCGACCACCCTGTGCCCGTACGCGGCGGCGAGATCGACGACGTTGCCGCCGACCGCGCCCGCGCCGAGCACCGCGAGCCGCATCATTTCGAGCCCTCCGTCAGCGGCTCGATGACGTGGAGTTCCTTGTCGGCGGCGATCTCCCGGACCAACGCGAGCGCGTTCTCCGTCTCGCCCGGCCGGGTCGCCAGCCGGAGCCGCGCGCTCGACGGCTGGTCGGTCCCTTCGGGGGCCGACAGCGACAGATCCGACAGCGACGCCTCCGTCGACCGCTCGATCCGGTGGAGCGTGTCGGAGAGGTCGGTGTCGACCAGATGTCCGACGAGCAGGATGTTCAGCTCCTCGCCGTACCGCTCCGCACCCGCCTGGATGACGGTGATGCCCTCCGTCCGGAGCGCGTCGACGATCCCCTCGAACCGGTCCGGCGGGCACTCGAGATCGACCTCGACGGGGATCCGCCCGCGCGGGGTGATGTTCCCACGTTCGTGGAAGATCGACAGGAGGTTGCCGCCGTTCTCCGCGATGGGTTTGAGCGCGGCGAGCAACTGCCCCGGTTCGTCGGCGAGTTCCAACCGGACCGTGTGCGCCTGCGGCCGTTCGCCCCCGTCGGTCTCCTGTCGGGCCTCGGCGTCCGCGTCGGCGACGCCCGCCTCCTCCCGAGCCGCGTCGTTCCGGGCGGCGTCCGTCATCGGCTCACCCCCCTCGGCGGGAGGGTACGACTCCCTCCTGTTGTCCCCGGCAGGGAGCCCGCTGGTCGTCGCTCCGTGCCGATGCGTCTCGGGGAGTACGTACCCGTTCGCATGGTAACGAGGTGTTCTTGGTCCCGATATAAGCCTCCGTCGGTTGCGAACCGTCATGAGACCGTAAGCGGGCGGTCATACTGTCGGCTGTAACCGTTTCAAACTATTCGGCACCCAGGTGGCCGAAACGCGCTGTGGACGTACAGCCGACAGTATCAGTTCGCCACCGCCGACGCCCGTCACCCCGAGGACCCCCGGGAGGCGCTGTGCATCCACAGCACGCTCCCCAGGACGACGACGCCGAGGAGGTTCCACACGGAGATGCGGACCGCGTTCGCGGTCGAAAATCACTCCGGTGGAGCAGAGACCCCGAGACCGCCAGCCCGAGACAGACGACCGAGCGCCGAGAGCGTGACGCCGAGCGGCGGTCGTCCGCCGACGACGAGCGGCGTGATGTTCGATGTCAAAAGCACGATCCCCGAGAGTATCAGGAGAGAGTCCGCCCACGATCGAACGCGAAGCGGGCCGACGACGGAACCGGGGCGGTCCGTCACACTGCGGCGGAAGCCGCGTGGGCGTTAGATGTAGTCGACCGACGGCGGCAGTTCGAGCTTCATCCCCTTGCGCTCGCGGATCTCGGTGATCTTCTCCGTCTGGAGGTTGTCCGCGAGCACGCGGAAGCCGGCGTTCTCCGTGTTCCACGACGCGCGACCCTCCGTCGCGGAGCGGATGTCGCTGGAGAAGCCGATCATCTCCTCGACCGGCGCGATGCCCTCGATGACCATGAGATCGCCCTCCTGGTACATGTCGTCGACGCGGCCGCGGCGGCCCTGGATCTCACCGGACGCCGAGCCCATGTACTCCGAGGGGACGTCGATGCGGACGTCCTGGATCGGCTCGAGGAGGCGAATCTCGCCGTCGATGAGCGAGCGGTGGACGGCCTCGCGGACGGCGGGGATGACCTGCGCCGGCCCGCGGTGGATGGTGTCCTCGTGGAGGCGGGCGTCGTGAAGCCGGAGGAGCGCACCCTGGACGGGCTCGCCGGCGAGCGGGCCGTCCTCGAGCGCCTCTTCCATCCCCTCGATGACGAGCTCCATCGTCTCGTTGAGGTGCTGGATCCCCTTCGTGTCGTCGATGAGGATGTTCGTCCCGAACATGTGCTCGACCTCCTGGGACGAGTCCTTGTCCATGCCGAGTTCCTGCAGCGCCTCGCGGCGCTCCAGTTCGGGCATGTCCATCGCCACGTCGCCGAGCTTGATCGCCTCGACGATCTCGTCGGCGAGGGGCTCGACGGTGATGTAGAACTTGTTGTGGCGGTTCGGCGAGACACCCTCGACCTCGCGGGACTCGCCAGTCGGCGCTTCGCGGTAGACGACGATCGGCTCACCAGTGTTGACCGGGATTCCCTGGTTCTTCTGGATGCGCTGGGTGATGACCTCCAAGTGGAGTTCACCCTGTCCGGAGATGAGGTGCTCGCCGGTGTCCTCGTTGATCTCGACCCTGATGGTGGGGTCCTCCTTGGCGACCTGCTGGAGTGTCTGGATCAGCTTCGGCAGGTCGTCCATCCGGGTCGCCTCCACGCTCTTCGTGATGACCGGCTCGGAGATGTGCTCGATCGACTCGAACGGCGTCATCTCCACGCTCGAAACCGTGGAGCCAGCGATGGCGTCGCGGAGGCCGGTGACGGCTGCGATGTTCCCGGCGGGGACGCCGCGGTCGAGTTCCTCGCGCTCGCCGCCCATGAACACGCCGACGCTTTGCACGCGGTTCTTGCCCGCGGTGCCGGAGACGTACAGCTCCTGGCCCTTGCGGATCGTCCCGGAGAAGACGCGTCCCGTGGCGATCTCGCCCGCGTGGGGGTCCATCGAGATGTCCGTCGCCATGAAGACGACGTCGCCGTCGTCGTCGACGTCGCGCATCTGGATCGCGAGTTCCGACTCGGAGTCACCGCGCCAGATGGTCGGGATACGGCGCGGCTGTGCCTCGAGCGGGTTGGGGAAGTGCTCGGCGACCATGTCGAGCACGACGTCAGAGAGCGGCGACTGCTCGTGGAGCTCCTGGCGCTTGTCGTCGCGCTCCATCTCGATGATCTCGGCGAAGCCGATGCCGGTCTCGGCCATCGACGGCGCGGAGACGCCCCACTTGTACAGCGCGGAGCCGAACGCGACGGTGCCGTCCTCCACCGAGACGGTCCAGTCGCGGTCCTCGTAGTCCTGGGTCATCCCGCGGATGAGCTCGTTGACGTCGGCGATGACGTCGAGGAGCCGCTCTTGCATCTCCTGGGGCCCCTCCTGGAGCTCGTTGATGAGGCGGTCGACCTTGTTGATGAACAGCGCCGGCTTGACGCCCTCGCGAAGCGCCTGCCGCACCACGGTTTCGGTCTGCGGCATCGCGCCCTCGACCGCGTCGACGACGACGAGCGCGCCGTCGACGGCGCGCATCGCGCGTGTCACGTCGCCACCGAAGTCCACGTGGCCCGGCGTGTCGATGAGGTTGATGAGGTGGTTCTCACCCTCCCACTCGTGGGTCATCGAGACGTTCGCCGCGTCGATGGTGATGCCGCGTTCCTGTTCGTCTTCCTTCGTGTCCATCGCGAGCTGCTGGCCGGCCGTCTCGTCGGAGATCATGCCGGCGCCCGCGAGGAGGTTGTCGGAGAGCGTCGTCTTCCCGTGGTCGACGTGCGCAGCGATGGCGATGTTCCGGATCTGCTCCGGTTTGTCCATCAGTTTCTCGCACTCTTGTACGATCTTCTTTCGTCGGCCCATTACAGGCTCATACCGATAGGAGGGACAAAAGGGTAGTGTTTTGCCGGAGGCGAAATCGCCGGTCTGGGGCCGCTCTTCCCGTCGTATGTGGGTGTTTCACACGTTCTCCCGCCGCCGCGTTCCCGTCGCCGCCACGCCTCGTCGCCGGCAGAAGAATCATACTTCCGCAGATCGTGGTACGTTCACGCATGGATATTCGAGTGCTTGGATCCGGACCGCCGGATCCGTTTCTGAGTGCAGCCGACCTGTTCGAGACCGAGTTCTCGCTCGATCTCCCGGTGCGCGTCCACGTCCGTTCTGACCCCGACGAGCGGACCTGGGCGGGCCACTACCCCGACCATCACGTGCTCAACATCTCACAGCAGGCGGCGACCAGCGCGATGGCCCGCGAACTCGCCCTGCACGAACTCGCGCACATGGCGCGCTACGAGGAGTCTCACCCCTCACACACCCAGCCCACCGAGGAAGCGCTCTTTCTCGCGCTCGCCGGCCGGTCGGTCGAGCGCCACAAGCTCGCCCACTGCTACCAGATCGCCAACCACATGAAGGACATCTACGCCGACGACCTCACGCTCTCGGTCGCGCCCGCCGAGAAGCTCGTGCTCTTCTTCGAGTCGCAGTTGGCGGCGGCACTCTCGGACCGTCCCGTCGCGCCCCGTCCCGACTCCCGACGGATCTCCCCGGGGTCCGATCCCGACATCACCGCCGTCAACGCCGCGTTCGCCCTCGCGCTCTGTGAACGTCACAGTCTCCTCGACCCCGACCACCGCCTCTACGACCTCGCACACGCCGCCGACGACGACGCGCCGGGGGTCGAACTCGAGACGTTCAAATCGCACTTCGCGTCGCTCGCGGCCGACCCGACCGAGAGCGACTATCGTAAGACGCTCGTCGACGTCACCCGCGACTACTGCGTCCGGAGTCAACAGGCCGCCGACTGAGCTTCGGAGTCCGAGTCTCCCCGTCCCGGAGTCCGAGTCCGGCTGTCGCGCGAAGAAAACCACTACTCTCGTGCCGATGGACGGCCTCGCGGTGAGCGACCTCGTACGAGACGACGTCATTGTGTGACGTGCCAACACACTTTGCTGTGAGTACCAACATCGCCTTGCCGATCGCCGTCCGCCCGGCGCGCCGCGGCGGCACGGCCCGCCGATGCGGATGCACGTGTACAGCCACGTCCACGGTGGCTTTCCCGACCGAGGGGCCCGGCGCGCCGCGGCGGCCGCTACGAGCGACAGCAGTCGTCCGCACGACACGAGCCGCGGCTCCGCTCGATCCGCGTCGAGACCTGGTGTAACAGCCGTTCGAGCCGCGGTCGTTCGACCTCCCACCACGTCGGGCTGTGGTGGTACGTCGCCACCACGCCCTGCATCGCTTCGAGCTCCGCGAGGGTGTAGCGCCGCTCTCCGGCGTCGAGCGTCTCGAACGCCCGGCGGACCGCCGCGCCCGCGGGCGCACGGTCGACCCCGGTCGCCGCGGTCGCCGTCACGTCGCGTCCGAACCCGAGTCGGTCGAGCAGGACGTGGTGGAGCGTCCACTGTTCCTCGCGCGACAGCGACAGCGTCTCGACGGGACACGACGGTCGGTTCTCGGTCATCTGCGATGTCTCGCGGCTGTTGTCCCTCGACAGTAATGAACGTTAGCAATTGGCACGGCTCCCGCCATCTGACAGGACGGGTGGTATTAGTCCCCGTCGCGCTCGTCGTCCTCTCGGGCGTCGCCGCGGTCGGATCGGTCGCTGGCGGCCTGTTCGCGCTCACGCGCCTCGCGGTGCTCGGCGTCGCCGCCGCCACGGACGAGCGGACCGGCTCGGTCGCCGTCCCGGCGGTCGCGTACGCGACGCTCTTATTCGCCAACTGGCTTGTCGTCTACCTCTTCGAGGCCGGGCTGCAGAGCTGGTGACCGCCGGCGCGTCGGTCAGTCGCGAAGGTCGCCGTCGCCCGGTTCGTCCCACGGCTCCTCGCCGGAGACCGGCGCGAGCGCGTGGTCGAGTTCGGCCTCGGAGTAGTCGACGTCCGAGAGCACCATCGCCAGCCGCTGCCAGCGGCGGCTCTCCTCGCCGTCCTCGTCGGGACCGACCCGCGCGCCGCGCGTCTTGAAAAAGCGCGTCCCCCGGCCCCGCCGAGCGCCCTCGCCCGTGTGCTGGTCGAAGATCACGTCGAACTCCCCGTCGGGACCGAGGTCGCCCACGGGAAAGTCGACGGGCGGCTCCACCCCGTCGCTGGTGGCGTCGGCGCGGCGGTCGGCGATCCGTCCGAAGCACTCGTCCGCGTTGGCGGCCTCGCGCGACGAGCGAGCGCGAGCACAGGCCAGCGCGGCGTGGATGGCACAGAGCCGCCCCTTCCACGAATCGGGTTCCCAACGGTCGGTGGCGAGTTCCTCGTAGCGCTCGACGAGGAGCGCCACGTCTTGGCCGGCGCGGAGGTCCTCGACGACGTACAGGTTCAGCCGATCCCAGAGGTTCCACGCGTACCCCGACCGGGCGAGTTCCCACGCCGCCCACGCGGCCACGCGCTCGTCGGAGCGACGCACCGCCTTCTGGAGGAGGCTGGAGACGTCGTACCGGTTGTAGCCGCCGTCGGTCTCGTGTTCGCCCTTCGGCTCCCCGCGGTCGGTCGTCCCCTCGCGCGCCTCGGGTGGCGTCTCCGTGTCGAGGCTCCCGTCGGCCCCGAACGTGGCCTGTCGATCCTCGGTCATGAGCCGGTGAAAGGCGACCAGGGGTAGATGTGTTGCGGTCCCGGTGGCGCTCCGGAACGCGTTTCTCCGACCCCGACTGTCGGACTGCGATATCGACGGCACGTGTTCTCAAAAAAGAGAAATTTCTTCGTAACCGTTATTTATCGTCACTCCTCCGGGACTGACGAACACCCTCAATCGAGAGCCAGCAGCGGTCCGACGCGGACGTCATCGACGACAGCGATATCGGCACGTCGGAGACGGTGGCGGAACTCGCGAGCGCGCTCCGGGAACTCATGGAGGCATCCAACCAGGTCGCCTGGAGCTCACAGGAGATCAGCGACCTCGCGAACGAGCAGTCCGACAGCATGGGCGAGGTCACAAGCGAGGTTTCGAACCTCAGCGCGGCGGTCGAGGAGGCCGCGATGGGTGCGGAGGAGGTCGCCGACGCGACCGACCAGCAGGCCGCCTACACCGAAGAAGTGCTGCCACGGTCGATCAGACCGCAGCGTAGGCCGAGCGGGTCGCCGAGCGGATCACGGACGTCGCCGCCGCCAACGAGGAACAGGCGGCGAAGATCGACGAGATCCAGCGGCTGCTCGCGGAGTTGGACCTCGCGGCGGCCGAGTGAGCCCGCGTGACGACCCGGCCCGTGGGCGGCAGTCCGGTCTGACCGCCGGTTACACCCGGATGGCCATCTCGAGCTCGAAGCTCTCGGTGTCGCTCGTCTCGAACCCGACCGACTGGTAGAGGTTCACCGCCGGGTGGTTCCACCGCTCGACCGTGAGCCACACCTGCTCGACGCCCTCCGCGGAGCCGTAGCCGAGCAGGGCGTGCATCAGCCGTGTCCCGATGCCCGACCGCTGGTACGCCTGGAGCACGAAGATGGCGAGTTCGTACGCGTCGCCGTCGGGGACGAGCGTGGCGTGCCCGGCGGCGGTGTCGCCGTCCCACGCGATCACGTTCAGACAGTCCCCGTCGAGGATGTTCGAGAGCCACTCGCGGATCCGTTTTTCCTTGCCCGGCGGGATGCCCTGGGCGCGGTCGGCGGGGTCGAACGCCTCGTACATCTCGACGAGCGCTTCCCGCTCCTCGTCGCTCCCGTCGTACGGTCTGATCTCGATCTCGCGGCCCTCGCCGTCCTCGAAGCCGAGCGGCGGTGCCTCGAACGGTCCCGACGGCTCGTCCGGGTAGACTCTGTCGCTCATTATCGGACCAGTGAGACCGTCACGTGTGCGTTCAGGAGGACGAACTCGGCGATGCCGCCGATCTTGATCTTGCCCATCGGGCTCCGCTGGCCGCCGCCGATCACGATCTTGTCGAACCCCTCCTCCTCGCTGAGGCGGACGAGCGCGCTCCCGGGATCGCCGTCGAGGTGGCGCACCTCGGCGTCCAGTTCGGCCTCGTCGACGACCGTTCGCACGCGGGATTCGACCTCCTCGCGAGACAGCTCCGTGGCCGGGTTGTCGACCACGCCGATCGTGAGGTCGTCGCCGGCCTCGACCGCCCGGTCGACGGTCTGCTCCAGCGCCGCCAGCGAGTCGTCCGTCCCGCCGATTCCCAAGAGTACCTTCATAAACGGCGAATCGTCGGCCCAGGGCAAAAAGACGGGGGCTCCGCCTCCCGTCGTGCGATCCCGTCGCACACTCGGCCCGCGCGGTCACGTCGTTCCGGCGCGCGACAGGAACCGGGGTGGGACGCGGGCGACCGTGTAGGTCTCGCGTCCGCGCGTCCTGATCTCGAATCCGGCGGCGGCCAGCCCGTCCGCGTCGACGGCGAGCACGACCGACTCGGCGTCGGCGTGACGGCGGCCGACCGACGCGGCGGTCTCGGAGTCGCCCGAGAGGTGGACTTCCTGCCGACCCATCGGCCGCAGCCCCTCGTCGGAGATCGCGTCGAGGTTCCGGGCTGCCGTGCCGTGGTAGAGCGTCTCCGGGACGCCGTCGTCCGGGTCCCCCTCGCGGTCGCGGTCGAGATCGACGTCGACCGAGTGGCCGTACGCCGCGCGGATCTTGGCGCCGTCGCCGGCGTCGCGGGTCTCGAACCGGCCCTTGGGGTCGGTGGCGACGACCGCCCTGACCTCGCGGTCGCCGGCCCAGTCGTACTGGCGATCGACGGCGTCGACCAAGGCGTCGAGCGGGGTCCAGCCCGCCTCGTCGAGCGTGATGCCGGCGTCGTCGGGGAAATGCCTGAGCGCGCCCGAGCAGAACGTCGAGAGCCGGCGTCTGCGGCGGCCGCCGAGGAGTCGCTCCCCCCGGGCCCCACAGCGCGGGCAGACGGCCGTCGCGTGGGGGCCGTGGTCGGGGCAGACGGCGATCGGGTCGGTCATCGCCCGGAGTGGGTGTTCGACGCCCGTGTGTCTTTCCCACCGGATGCCGCGGGGACAACCCTTAGGCTCGCCCGCACCTTCCGTCCGCGCATGAGTTCGGTTCCCGAACGATCAGAGATCGCGGCCGAGTACAAGTGGGACCTCGACTCCATCTACGCCTCGGACGAGGAGTGGGAGGCGGCGTTCGCCGAGGTGAAAGAGCGCATCCCCGACCTCCGTGAGTACGAGAGCCGGGTGACGGAGGACGGCGAGACGCTCCTCGCGGCGCTCGAACGCGAGGAGGCGGTGATGCGCGAGCTCTCGAAGGTGGTCTCGTACGCCAACCTCCGCTCCGCGGAAGACACCCGCAACCAGGAGTTCCAGGCGCTGTCGGCCCGCGCCCAGTCGCTCTCGGCGGAGGCACAGAGCGCCGTCTCGTACATCGAGCCCGAGCTCCAGGCGCTCTCGCGCGACGAGGTGGCCGACCTGGTCGACGAGGAGCCCGGCCTGGAGCCGTACGACCACTACCTCGACGACGTGCTCCGGATGAAGCCGCACACGCGCTCGACCGAGGTGGAGGAGCTCCTGGCGGACCTCTCGGAGGTGACCGGCGCGGCGAGCGACGTCTACACGATGCTCACCAACGCCGACATGGAGTTCCCGACGGTCGAGGACCCCGACGGGGATGCCGTCGAGATCACCCAGGCGAACTTCACGAAGCTCCAGAAACACCCCGACCGATACTTCCGGCGGCGGGTCCACGAGGAGTTCTACGACCGGTGGGTGGACGTCAGAAACACGGTCGGGTCGGCGCTGAAAAACAGCGTCACGAAGGACGTCAAGATGGCGAACGTCCGCGGATACGACACCGCCCGCGAGGCCGCGCTGAACGGCCCGAACGTCCCCGTCGAGGTGTACGACACCTTGCTGGAGACGGTCCGCAAGCACCTGCATCACCTCCACTACCACGCCGAACTGAAGCGCGACGCCCACGACCTCGACGACCTGCGAATGTGGGACCTGTACGTCTCGCTCACGGGCGAGGAGTCGCCCACCGTCGAGTACGATCAGGCGGTCGAGTACATCACGGACGCGGTCGCCCCGCTCGGAACGGAGTACCGAGAACGGATGGCCGAGGGGCTCGACTCGCGGTGGGTCGACGTTTACGAGAACAGGGGCAAGCGCTCGGGCGCGTTCTCGGCGGGGACGTACGACACCCAGCCGTATATTTTGATGAACTACCAGGACGACGTCGAGTCGATGTTCACGCTGGCGCACGAACTCGGCCACTCGATGCACTCCGAACTCGCCAACGAGAGCCAGCCGTGGCAGTACGCGAGCTACGACATTTTTACTGCCGAGGTGGCCTCGACGGTGAACGAGACGCTGCTGACGCACCACCTCCTCGACACCGTCGACGACGACGAGTTCCGGATGCACGTCCTCGACCAGTACCTCGAACGGTTCCGGTCGACGCTCTACCGACAGACGATGTTCGCCGACTTCGAGTTGCGGATCCACGAGGTCGTCGAGGAGGACGGCGCGCTCACCCCCGACCGCCTCGACTCGCTGTACGGCGAACTGAAGCGGGAGTTCTACGAACCCGCGGTCGCCGACGAGCGCATCGAGCGCGAGTGGATGCGCATCCCGCACTTCTACTATAACTTCTACGTGTACCAGTACGCGACCGGTATCTCGGCTGCGGTCGCCATCGTCGAGCGGGTGCTCGACGAGGGCGAACCCGCGGCCGACGACTACCGCGAGGCGCTGCGGATGGGCGGCCGGGAGTACCCGCTCAAGGTGCTCCGCACCGCGGGCGTCGACCTCACAGAACCCGACCCGATCGAGTCCGCGCTGGCGGTGTACGGCGACTACCTCGACGAGGTGGCCGCGCTGCTCTGAGGGCCACGGCGACAGGAGAGCGCGGACGTGTCTCGCTCCACGAAAGTTTCCCGCGACCCAAAGGCACATTTACACCGCGTTCATAGGAACGGCAACTAATGTCACGGAGCCCGTCGCTACCCGAGCGTCCGCACCTCGATCTGGACCCGGAGATGTCCGATGGGGAACGGCTCTCGGCGATCAGACAACACTACGAACGCATGCGCTCGGTCAACCAGGAACTCGACGAGCGCCTCGACGAAGCCGAAGGAGAGACCACGGCGTTGAAAGAGGAGGTCGACCAGCTCAAGCGCCGCAACGACACCCTCAAATCCTCGTCGCTGTACATCGCCACGGTCGAGGAACGGACCGAAGACGGCGTCATCATCAAACAACACGGCAACAACCAGGAGGTGCTCACGGAGGTGTCGCCGCGGCTCGAAGGCGAGGTCGAGGCCGGCGACCGCGTCGCCATCAACGACTCGTTCGCCATCCAGACCCGCCTGGCCGACGAGACAGACGCCCGCGCGCAGGCGATGGAGGTCGACGCCTCCCCGGACGTCACCTACGACGACATCGGCGGGATCGACGACCAGGTGCGGGAGGTCCGCGAGGCCGTCGAGGACCCCCTCGAGAACCCGGAGATGTTCCGCGACGTCGGCATCGACCCGCCCGCGGGCGTGCTCCTCCACGGACCGCCGGGGACGGGCAAGACGATGCTGGCGAAGGCCGTCGCGAATCACACCGACGCGACGTTCATCAAGATGGCCGGCTCCGAACTCGTCCGGAAGTTCATCGGCGAGGGCTCCAGACTCGTGCGTGACCTCTTCGAACTCGCCCACGAGCGCGAACCGGCCGTCATCTTCATCGACGAGATCGACGCCGTCGCCTCGAAGCGGACGGACTCGAAGACCTCCGGAGACGCGGAGGTCCAACGGACGATGATGCAGCTGTTGAACGAGATGGACGGCTTCGACGAGCGCGGCGAGATCCGGATCATCGCCGCCACCAACCGCTTCGACATGCTCGACGAGGCGATCCTCCGCCCCGGGCGGTTCGACCGCCTCATCGAAGTGCCCCACCCCAACGCCGAGGGGCGCACACGCATCCTCGACATCCACACCCGCGACATGCGGCTCGCCGAAGACGTCGACACGACGGCCATCGCGAGCGACCTCGAGGGATACAGCGGGGCCGACATCGCCTCGCTCGCCACCGAGGCGGGGATGTTCGCCATCCGCGACGGTCGGACGGCGGTCAGTCACGCCGACTTCGTCGACGCCAAACAGAAGCTCAGCGAGGACGACAGCGTCGAGATCCCCGGCCTCGACTACCAGTACTGACGCCGGGCGCAGGTCGGGGGCGGCGTCCGAACCGGAACGTCGTCCACGCGTCCGTATCGGAACCCATTATTCCCCGCGTCACGCTACTCGAACCGATGAGCACCATCCACGTCGTCCGCGGCGTCGCCACGGCCGCGACGGCGATGGCCTCCTACGACGCTGCCCTCGCCGCGGCCAACGTCCACAACTACAACCTCGTCCGCGTCTCCTCGGTGATCCCCGCGGGCGCGACGGTCACGCCGGTCGAGACCGCGCCCGACCTCGGACCGGCGGGCAACCGCCTCACGGTCGTCGAGTCGCGCGCGACGGCCGCGGCGGGCACCGCGGCGCGGGTCTGTGCGGGCGTCGGGTGGTCCACCGGCCCCGGGCCGGGGCTGTTTTACGAGGCGTCGGGCGACGACCCCGAGACGGTTCGTGAGACCGTCGAGCGCGGCCTCGCCGAGGGCCGGCGACTGCGCGAGTGGACGTTCGACACCACCGAGGTGACGGTCGCCACCGCCGACGTGCCCGACGACGGCGACTCGTACACAACGGCGGTGGTCCTCGCCGCCTACGGCGAGAGTGAGCCGATCCTGTAATGTCAACTCGATCGCGTATATCACCGTCTCCGACGGCTTTTTGCGGCCGCTTTCCGTACTGTGGGTGTCTGATGAACGGAAACAACCCCTACGCGGGTGCCCCGGGCGTGGTCGGTGCAGGGCAACCCTCGTCCGACGTCGACGACCTCTCCCCCGCGGAAGTACGGCGGCTCCGACAGGCCGTCTCCGGTATCGTCGCGGAGACGCGGACGTACCTGCCCGACAGCTACGCCATCGGGTCGGAACTGTCGCACGGCTCCGGCGGGCCGCGAGCCACCGTCGCGGTCCACCCGCCGGTCGGCCACCCGGTCAGCGCCGGACTCACGCCCGACGCCGACGACCTGGAGACGGGGCTCTCGGCGGAGGACTGCACCGAAGTCGCCCGCGGACTCGCCGCGAGCGCGGCGTTCCAGGTGATGTCGACCGTCGGCGACGATCTGACGCCGACCGCGCGATAGCTCCGTTCCTCTCCGTTCGGTTCCGTCCCGTCGGTCGCCAGAACCTAGCGAGCCTCAAGCGACGCGTCCACGCCGGGCGCGGCCACCGTCGGAACCGTCGACGACCGGTTCAGTCGTCGCCGGGGGCCGACGGGCCGTCAACGAACAGGCCGTAGGCGAGCAAGAGGACGGAGGGGACCGAACCGAGGCCGGCACCGGCCGATAACGGCGCCGCGGTGGCCGTCGCCCCGACCAGCCCGAAAAGCACGGGCAACGGCAACAGCGCGAGGAACAGATCGTACCGGGAGAAGCGGCGGTCGTCCACGCTACGGCGTCCGTGGGTAGTTTGCGTGCTCATACCGTCTCACCTCGTTCCTTACTAGCGTGAGTTTCGACTAAAAATTTTCTGGAGGGTTCGTTCAAAGTCCACTCGTGAATCCACACGGGTTCATACGAACAGTCGAAAAATGTCCTCGTAACTTACAGGTGACCAAATCGGTGGGCGTCTGACGCGGAGACAGGAGGGTTGCGTCGGTCGCTCCGGTGGTCTCGGGGCCGCCGGAGACGGCGTCACTTCCCCCAGAAGGGGTCCCGTCGGCGGTGTTTGTCGAGATACGACTGCAGGGCTTCGAGTTCGTCCGCCGGGATCTCGTTCGAGAGTTCCTGTTCGAGGATCTTCGCGTGTTTCTCGGGGAGGTCGATCCAGAGTTCGTCGCCCTCGTCGATCTGTCTCCCCACTGTCGGCCCGTCGATGGCGACGCTCACGCGTTTGCCGGCGCGGGCCTCGCTCACGTCGTCGCCCTGTTCTTGGATGCCGTTCAGTTGGCCGACCCGTGTCGGCTTGGCGCCGTCCCACTTGACGACATACTGGTTGTTCTTCAACGTGCCAGACATCACCTCGACGCCGACGACCGCCGGGTTCGACTGCCGGAAGACGTGGTCTTCGAGCACGCGGAACCGAGACGGACGGACGATCTTGTCGAGGATCGTCTCCTGCTGGGCGCGCTGCATCTCGTCGACGTACTCCTCGTACTCCTCGACGAGCTGATAGATCACGTCGTCGTCGAACAGGCGGACGTCACTCACGTCGAGTTCCGCCCGGGCGTTCTTGAGCACGTCGACGTTGAACGCGAGGATCACCTTGTGTTTGGGCTCGTTGGCGGTCGAGGCGACGGCCACGTCCCGGGGGGCGACGTCCCCCACCTCGGCGCGGAGGATGGGCACCTCGGCTTCGTCGAGCGCGTTCGCCATCGCCTCTAAGCTCCCGAGCGTGTCGGCCTTGACCACGACGCCCTCCTCGGCGGTCTCGACCTCGATCTCGGCGAGTTCGCGCTCGACCTCGGCGACGACGTCGTCGACGTGTCGGTCGCGCACCACCCGGACCGGCGCGCCGGCCATCGCGTCTTCGAGGTCGGGAGCGGCGATCTTGACACCGGACGCCGCCGTCACTTCGTCGACGCGCTCGAACCGCTTTTCGGTGCGGATCTCGGCGTTCGGTCTGGGTCTGAGGAGGGCCCGGACTTCGGTGACGATGGGTTCGTTCGTCCCGCCGACGACGATCGTCTCGCCCTCGCGAACGGTGCCGTCGTACAGCACCACGTCGAGGGTGGTGCCGAAGCCCCGCTCGTCTTTCACTTCGAGCACCGTCCCCGCGCCGGGGCCGCCGACGTCGATCTGCATCTCCTCTTTCATGTACCGCTGGGAGAGTCCCATCAGGACGGCCAGCAAGTCCGGGACGCCCTCGGCAGTCATCGCGGAGGCGGGGACGACGCCGACGTTCTTCTGGAAGTTCTGGACGCGCCAGTACAGATCGGCCGAAAAGCCGTTGTCGGAGAGGTCGCCGATTATCTCGTAGAGGTTCTCGTCGAGCATCGAGCGCGCGCGAGACGACTGAGCTTCGTACGTCTGCTGGATGGGGGCGTTCTCCTGGGGGTTCCACCCCGGCGTCGTGTCGATCTTGTTCGCGGCGACGACGAACGGCGTCCCCGTCCGCTTGAGGATGTCGATCGCTTCGACGGTCTGGGGCTGGAAGCCGTCGTTGACGTCGACGACGAGGATGGCGATGTCGGCGAGCGCCCCACCCCTGGACCGAAGGGTGCTGAACGAGTGGTGGCCCGGGGTGTCGATGAAGAGGAGTCCGGGCAGGTCGAAGTCCTCGGGGTTCACCAGGCTGCCGGCCATCCCCGAGATGGTTTCGAGCGGGACGGCCGTCGCGCCGATGTGCTGCGTGATCGCCCCCGCCTCGCCCTCGGAGACGGCCGACCCGCGGATCGTGTCGAGTAGGCTCGTCTTGCCGTGGTCGACGTGGCCTAACACGGCGACGATGGGGGTGCGGAGTGTGTCTGTGGGTTTGGTGTCGGATTCGGACATGAGAGTCACCCCGGAAGAAGTTCCGTATGAGGGAGGTGCCGGGGGGGAGAGTTAAGTCCATCGTCACGCCGAACGCGGGCGCACGCCCGCCCGACGGCCCCGACGACGGGGCCGTTCGGGGCGGCTCCGGCCACCGCGCCCGACCGACGCGCGGGCGAACCGGGGCCCGTTCGTGCCCTCGGTCCCGGTGTGCTGGCCCCTGTCGGCGTCCGGTCGACGGCTCCGCGCGCACGCCGTCGTCTCGCCGTCTGACGCCCGTCAGCCACCCCCGTGGCGTTTATATCGCCGGGCGATAGTAGCGGGCGTATGGTACTCGCGGAGAACCTCTCGGGGAAGGCGGTCATGGGTTCGGACGGAACCGAACTCGGCACGCTGTACAACATCACGATGGATCTCAAGACGGGCGAACTGAACGACCTGCTGGTCGACCCGAACCTCGAGGTCTCGGGCGACTTCGAGACCGACGACGAGAACCTCATCCACGTTCCGGTCGGAAGCGTCCAGGCCGTCAAGGACTACATCGTCGTCAACCAGTAGAGAACGCCCGATGCGACTGTTGGATTCGTCGGCGTTCATCAACGACTACCACACGGACGACCGGACCGCGTCGATCCCGGCCGTGCGTGCGGAGCTCGAAGCCGAGTCGTCGCTGCGGTTCGAGGCGATGGAGGGCGCGGGCATGCACATCCACATCCCGACGGACCAGAGCGTCGCGAAGGTCCGGCGGGCCGCCCGGGAGACGGGCGACGACGGCGTGCTCTCGGAGACGGACACGCGGCTGATCGCCGCGGCGTTCGAACTCGACGCGACGCTCGTCACCGACGACTACGCGATGCAAAACGTCGCCGATCACCTCGCCGTCACCTGCGAGGTGATCGCCCAGGACGGGATCACAGAGCAGCGCCAGTGGCGCTTTCAGTGCCAGGGCTGTGGTCGAGAGTACGACGAACACCACGACCGCTGTCCCATCTGTGGGACGGAACTGACGCGCAAGAACCCGTCGTAGTTCCGGGTTCGGCGTCCGGATCCGTCGTGTTCGGCTCGTTCGATGCCGAGCGGACAGCGACGGCCACACCCGCCCGTCGCTCACACCGCACCGGTCGCGCCGACGTACTGGATGACGAACAGCACCGAGTTGTAGACGCCGTGAGCGAGCGCCGGGGCGGCGATCGTCTCGGTCCGCTCGTACAGCACGCCGAGGACGATCCCCAGCGTTCCGGCGATGGCGACGTACGCGAGTTTCTCCGTCGGCCCGCCGGAGACGGCGATCCAGTGCACCAGGCCGAAGAGCCCGCTGGCGACGACGATCCCGGCGCGGACGCCGAACGACCGCCGGAGCACGCCCTGGACGACGCCGCGAAAGAGCAGTTCCTCGATCGGGCCGACGAGCAACAGCGACACGGGGATCATGTAGAGGAAGTACACCGGTGCCTCCCGGCCCTGCGTGATGACCTGGTTCTCGCCGAAGGAGATACCAAGCGCCTGTAGGAGAAAACCTGCGCCGAACTGCGCCGCGAGGAGGACGACGACGGCTCCGGCGCTGAGTAACAGGGTTCGAGCCGTGAGCCGGCGGGTGTGGAGGAGGTGCCACGTGTCCGTGATCGCGAGGAAGCCGATGATCGCGATCACGAACCCGACGAACTGGAGGACCGTTCGGACGACGTTGAGTGCGAGGCTCTCCTGTGCGAACACGCCCGCGTCGACGAGCAACGCCGAGGTCGGCGGGACAACCGCGCTCGCGACGAGGAAGGCCGCGAACACCGCGAGCACCGCCTGTCCGAGGCTGGCGAGGCGTCCCGTGATGGCCTCCTGTGTGCTCCGCGTGGTCGATTCCATCGGCCGGAGATTCGGGCTACGTGGGATTCAAGCCTCCGGTTTCGAGCCTCGATGGCGTACACTGTCTCCCCCAACGGCTCGAACACGGCGGCGATCAGCCACCCCCGGCCACTCCGGCGTCAGTCGATCTCGAGCCGCGTCTTGTCCGCCACCGCGTCGGCTTCCGCGAACTCGCCGCCGCCGAGGAGTCCCCGGGCGGCGCGTTTGCCCCACTCGACGGCGGGCTGGGTGAACGTCGACACCGCGGCGAGTTCCCCGTAGAGGACACAGGCGGCCTCCATTCCGTACAACAGCTCCCCGAGAGCGTACTCGTCGACGTGGTCGATCTCGATTCTGACGTTGGGGACGCCCGCGGCGGCGAGCGACGCCTCCGTCGCTTCGAACTCCGCGTCGAGGAGTTCGCCGAGCGACGACCCGCCGAGATACGACAGCCCCTCCAGATCGGTCTCGGGGATTTCCCGGTCGGCGTACTCGCGGGGCCGGACGAGCGTCACCATCTTGTCGCGGGGCCCGGCGCGGTACAGTTGGAGCTGGGAGTGCTGGTCGGTCGCACCGAGGGCGCGGGCGGGCGTCTGTCCCAGTCCGTCCTTTCCCAGGGATTCGGCCCACAGCTGGGCGAACCACTCGGCGAAGTATTCGAGGGATTCGGCGTACGGCATCATCGCGTTCGTGAGCGCCCCACGCTCCGCGAGGGCGTAGGAGACGCCACCGTAGGCGTACGCGGGCGAGTCGAACAGCGACCCCGATAGCGACTCGGCGGCGTCGGCACCGCCGGCGAGAAGCGCCTCCAGGTCGTGGCCCTGGACGGCGGCTGCGGCCAGTCCGACGGTCGACAGCGCCGAGAAGCGCCCCGGGACCCCGTCGGGAACCGGGAGCGACGGCAGGTCGTGTTTCTCGGCGAGCCGGCGGAGGTTCCCCTCCTCGCCCGTCGTGACGAGTGTCCGGTCGGTCCAGTCCACCCCCGCTGAATCCATCGCCTCGCGGACGACGAGGAACGTCGAGAGCGTCTCGGCCGTGGTGCCCGACCGCGAGACGACGTTCACGACGGTCCGGTCGAGCGGGAGCGAGTCGATCACCGCCGCGGTGTGGACCGGGTCGACGTTGTCGAGGTAGTACGCCTCCACGTCGGAGTCGAGCGCCGCCGAGATGGTCGCCGCGCCGAGGGCGCTCCCGCCGATGCCGACGTTGAGGAACGCCTCGGCCTCCTCGAACGGTTCGACGGCGCGGTGGATCGCGTTCGTGTCGGTCGTCTCCGGGAGGTTCAGCGCCGCGTAGCCGTGTTCGGCGTTCGTTCGACCCTCCTCGATGCGTTCGTGTGCCGCCGCCACGTGGTCGTCGAGCCGTTCGAGCGAGTCGCGAGAGACGCCGGGCGTCGTCTCCAGTGCGTTCCCGATGTCGACGTACATACGTGTCAACTCCCGTGAGGCGGCGACAAGTACGTGCCGGTGGGGCGACGGTCGGGACTAGCGCGAGACGGGGTCGATCAGACCCGACGGTCCGCCCCGCTCAGAAGTGGTCCGAGCCCTCGGTCGAGAACTGGAGTTCGCCGCCGCGCCCGCCCTCGACGGTGTCGGAGGTCATCTCGCCCGTGTCGGGCACCCGAACGACGACGTCGTCGACGTCGTCGAAGTCGCGGATGAGGTCGGCTTTGATGTTCTGGGCCGTGATGTTGCTGATCCCGCAGTGTGAGCACGTCCCCCCGAGTTCGACGACGACCTCGCCTGTCTCGGGGTTGGCCTCGCGGACGACGCTCTCGCCGCCGTGCATCTGGATGATCGGCATCTGCCCGACCATCCACGTCTCGATGCGCTCTTTCAGCGGTTCGTCGCTCATTGCCGGTGTTTGGGTGTCCAGCTATGCGTAGGTTACGGTTTCACAAGCCAAAGGACACGAAAGATGCAATCGAACCCGCACGATACACCGCCCGCCGAACCGACGACCGCCGGTCAGTCGTGGCTGCGCCGCCACAGCCACCAGCCACCGAGGCCGAACGCCGCGAGGCCAGTCGGCGGACGGAACCCGGGCAGCGTGACGCTCGAGTCGGCGGTCGGCGCCGAGGGGGTCTCCGTGGACGAAGTCCCGAGCGACGGAGGCGCCGACTGCGACCCCTGCCGGTCGGGGAACGTGTAGAGCCGGCCGGGGACGGGGTCGACACCGCGGCTCGCCGCGACGAAGAAGCCGTCCGACCCCGTCGTGACCGCCTGCGCGGTCCAGAAACTCGCCTCCCGGGGCGCGTGCCACCACGACTCCTCGACCGGACTCGCGGGGTCGGTCACGTCGTGCCGCTTCACCCCGCCCCGGTACCACGAGGTGTACAGCGTCCCCCCTCGGAGGTCGAGATTGTGCGCCGTCGTCCAGGTTCCCCGCCGCGTCGGGTCGTCGCTGGTCGGCGGGAGAACCGCCGCCTCCCTGACCGGGGCGGCCGGCTCCGAGACGTCCCAGAGGTCGACGCCGCTCGGGCCGCCGACGGTCCGGTCCCGGTAGCCGTCGCCGTCGTCGTCGACGCTGACCCCGAAGCTCTCCTTGCCGACCGCGAGGAGCGTCCCCGACCCGTCCAGCGTCGCGTAGTGGTGGTTTCCCGGTCCCGTGACCGCCGGTGCGGGCCCCTCCGCCGGGAGGCCGCCAGGAGTGGGTGCCTCGACACGCCCGACCACCGTCGTGTCGGCCGGCTCCGAGACGTCGACCAGCCAGGTGCCGGCGTCCCAGCACGCACAGACGGCGACGCCGTCGTGGACGGTCACGTCGTGGAGCGTCCGGCGGGCCGATTCGACCGACCCCCAGGCGGTGTCCTCGTTGAGCAACGACCACGAACCGAGTTCGACGGGGGAGTCCCGAGCGACGTCGACGATCACGAGCGCGTTGCGGTCGCCGTCGTTGCCGGTGAGGTACGCCCGCCCGTCGGCGACGTCGCAGTTGTGGACGGGGAAGTCGGTCGGGAAGAAGCCGCGCTCGCGGGGATCGGCGGGCTCGGAGACGTCGACGACGGCCACTCCGGCGAGCGCGTTCCGGCGGGGGTGGGCGGGCCCGGCGACGACGAGCGTGTCGCCGTCGACTTTCACGTCCTGAACGTTCACGAGCGGCCCGTCCTCCTCCGCGGATCGGAGGTCGGTCCGGCGCGCCAGCATCCGCGGCTCGGTCGGATCGGAGAGATCGACGGTCGCGTAGCCGTCCCCGGTGGCGACGTACGCGATCCGACCGTCGCCGACGACCGCCTCGCGTGCGCCGGGGACGTCAACCACGCCGAGCGGGTCGTACCCCTCGCTCGCCTCGCCGCCGACCGTGCCGTCGCCGTCGCCGCCTCCCTCGTGGGCGCTCGCGGCTCGGGTGGCGACGAACCCGGCGCTCCCGACGCCGAGACCGACCGCCGTCCCGCGGAGCACGTCGCGCCTGCGCACGACCGGGGTTGGAGACGGAGGCTCATAAGCCGTGGCTCGTCTCGGCTGACGTCGCTGGGGAGTACCCTCCGTCTCGAGTTCGTGGCGACCCGTCCATCCCAGAGGAGGAACGGTAGACGACAAGAGCAGCCACTAGCGCGGGTATACCACACCCTCCCCAGCCGACTTGCTCACTCGTCCCTCGCGCGTGAGTCGCCGACTCCGGTCGGCGACGTCACGCGCCACCGCGGGACACAGCGCTCCCCGCGATCGTGCGGGGCGACCGTCGATTCCGCGCGGCCTCACAGCCGTGTGCGGTCGTCGATCCCGCCTGCGGAAACACGCACGAGCCTGCCAGACCTACAGTCTGGCACGGTCGCCAGTCCCACCGGTCATCGCGCTCGCGACCGCCCCCTTCACGACGACCTCGTCCCCGAGCGACGTGAGCTGGATGTCGGGGACGTTGACCATCACCATCTCCTCGACGCGCTCGCGGATCGGGTCGACCACGAGGTCGGGGTTGCGGAGCGCGACGGCCCCGCCGATGTAGATGACGATGGGGGCGTACGCGTGGATGACGTTTGCGACGCCCATCGCGTTCCAGTGACAGAGTTGGTCGATCACGTAGTCGGCGAACTCGTCGTCCTCGGCGTGTTCGAACACGTCGACGGCGGAGAACTCGGGGTCGTCGACGGGCAGGGCCGTCTCGACCGTCGGATCCTCCTGATATAGTTCGTACGCGTACCGGGGGATGTTCTTCCCCGAGCAGTAGCCCTCCCAGTGGCCGTCGTGGCCACAGCCACACGTCATGAACCCGTGGGGATCGACGGTCATGTGGCCGACCTCGCCGGCGTTGCCGTCCCAGCCCGAGAGGACGTGTCCGTCGATACAGACGCCGGCCCCGATGCCGGTCGAGACGGTGATGTAGACGACGTCGTCGGGGTTTCGCTCCGAGTGGAAGCGTTCGCCGATGACGCCCGCGGCCGTGTCGTTGTGGAGGTAGATGCGGTCGGTGTCGAGCAACACGGAGAGGGGGCCGGTCAGCGGGATGCGGTCGATCGTATCGGGGAGGTTCGCGGGGTTCTCGACGGCCCCTTCGGCGAGGTCGAGCGGGCCGATCGAACCGACACCCGCCGCGGCGACGGCTTCGGGGTCGACGCCGGCGTCGTCACAGGCACCCCGGGCGACTTCGAGAACGGCCTCCGTGACGGCGATGCCCGTCGGCCCGCGCGGCGTGCCACGCTTTGCGGTCCCGATGAGTCGCCCCTCCGAATCCGCGACGACCGCCCTGACGTTTGTCGCCCCCAGGTCGACACCAACGTAGTACGTCATTGTATCGAGTGGCACGCGCCGAGCACTTAATCAGGGTGGTTCCGACTATCGAATCCGGGAACCGATCGGCCGACGACTCCGGACAGACCCCTGACGTGGTGGCTGCCGTTTCGGGCCTGTACCCTGCTGTGAGGGCCGACCGCGCTCACTTCGTGTCCGCGCGGACGAACGTTACCGGACACGGCGCGTCGAGCATCACTTCCTGTGCGGTGCTCCCGAAGACGGCCTTGCCGGCCGGCGATCGCTTGCGACCGCCGACGATGACGAGGTCGGCGTTGGTGTCGGTGGCGATCGAGACGATCTCCTCGCCGTGGTCGCCGACCCCGCCGCGGACCTCGTAGGCCAGGCCCGCCTCGTCGAGCATCTTCCCGAGTGCGCGGGTCGTCGTGTGCCGGCGTGCGGCGTTGCCCGGTGTCGCCTCCTCGGCGTTCGGCTCGATCTCCAGTCTGTCCAGCGTCTCCGCGAACTGCTCTTCGGTGAAGACGTGTGCGAGGACGACGGTCGCGTCTGCCGGCCCGCAGATGTCGATCGCCTCTTCGCCGAGTCGCTCGTATCGGTCGGCGTCGGACGGCCCGACGGCCACCAGGACGGTGTCGAGGGTCATACCCACCGTGCGATTCTCCTCCCTGAGTATTAAATTCGACGGGGATTTACTCGTTTGCGAAGTAATAGTTATCCGAACCGGTCCACAGGGCGGCGGTCGGAGCGGCTGGGTGCGCGCTGGCGCCGACCTCGTTGCGAATGCGGGCGTTCAGTAGTCCGGTGCGTCGTCCTCGACGGCTCGTTTCATCGAGTCGCGGCGGGACTTCGCGTCGCGTCCCGTCACTTCGAGCAGGAAATCGTTCTTCGCGGAGACGGCGTCCTGTGCGTGGTCTTCGAGCCCCTTCTCCAAGATGGCCGCCGCCTCGTGCTCCTCGAAGTGGACGGCGAGTTGGTCCTTCTTGCCGCTGTACTTCGCCGCGCCGGCGACGATCCGCTTGAACACCGGGTTGTCCGGCTCGTCGACGACGTACAGTTCGTTGCCGTTCCACTCATCGGTGCCCGTCACGGGACCGAAGTAGCCCTCGATCGTCGCTTTGAGGTCCGGGGCGTTCTCCTCGAGCGTCTGCCCCCGACGCATCTTGTACTCCTTCATGCTCCGTCGTTTGACAGGGGACGGTTTACCTGTTTCGTCACTCGGCGGCGGTGCGACCGTCAGCGCTCCCGCTCTGCGATGTAGCCCTGCTGGCACTCCGGACAGATGTCGCCGGAGCGGAGCGACGAGTCGGGCGGCCGGGCGTGGCCGCAGTTCGGACAGTAGTACTCCGTCTCGACGCCCGGGGCCGGCTCCGACGCGTCGGCGGTCCCCGCGCTGACGATCGTCCCGTCGCCGGTGCGCTCCTCGACGGTGTTGTCGAGGTAGGACGTCTCGTAGCCGTCGTCGGTGCCGGTCCGAGACTGGCTCTGGCCGTTCGTCGACTGGGGCGTGATCTCGTTTCCGTACGCGATCCCCGGCCCGCCATCCGTGGCACCCGTCGCCGCGAAGCCCTCGTCGGTGCCGTCGTGTTCGGGCCACGCCCCCCCGGCGTCCGGGCTGTCGTCGCCGGTCGCGGGGTCGTCGGGCTCCGTCTCGCCGTCGTCGGGACCACCGCCGATGAGTTCGGCATCCTCCTCGGCCGCGGTCTCGGCGACGGACCGCGCCGCGTCCTCGTCGGGCGTGTCGATCGTCGGGTCGTCGTCGGTCGGCGAGCCACCGGTGTCGGTGGTTTCGTCGCCCGTCTCACCGGGGCGGGCGTCCGGGGCCGGCTCGGCCGGGCCGGGGCCGGAGCCACCGTCGCCGCCGGGCCACTCGCCGTGGCCGCGCGCTGTCGGCTCGTCCCCGTCGTCGAGGATGACCGCGTCCTCCTCGTCGGGGTCCGTCGGCTCGTCGAAGCCCGCTTCGGCTCGATCGATGAGCGTCGTATTCGATTCGGCGTCCTCGGCCGCGTCGGGCGACGACCCCCCGGTGTCGTCGCCCGGGGCGGCGACCCCCTCGGCGGCCTCTCGCAACGCGGTCGTATCCGGAGCCGACTCCGTGTCGCCCACGGTCGCACCCTGGGTGCTGCTCGCGGGCGCGACCGCCTCGGCGTCCCGTCGGTCCGGTTCCATCCCCACGTCGGCCTCCGTGCGGATGGCTCTGACCTCGGTACTCTCCGACAACACCTGTTCCTCGCCGCACCGTCGGCAGCGCCGAATCTCGCGTTCGGTCACCACCATCTCGCTCCCATCCTCCTCGTGCTCGCGAACGACGCCGGACGGGCCGAAGTCGT
Source organism: Salinigranum marinum (assembly GCF_024228675.1). Classification (NCBI taxonomy): domain Archaea; kingdom Methanobacteriati; phylum Methanobacteriota; class Halobacteria; order Halobacteriales; family Haloferacaceae; genus Salinigranum; species Salinigranum marinum. The sequence goes on from NZ_CP100461.1 coordinate 2,933,766, forward strand.
GTCCGAGCAGGCACCTGAGTCCCATTACCGTTCCCTACCCGAGTCGGCGGCAAAAAACTACCTCCGGCGTCGGACGGGCGTCTGACGCGGTTTACGTCGGGTTCGGCGCCACTCCATCGTCGGACGCCCGGCTGACGCGCGTCGGCCCGAGAGGCGAGTCGAGCGGCGCGGACAGCCAACAGTATAAACCATCCGCGCCCGATGCAACAGGTATGAGAGCGCGTCGGGAGTTCCGGAAGCGAAAGGACATCGACGTCGCCGTCCTCGACGCCCTCGTGGACCGAGCCTCGGAGGGGATGACCGTCTACGAGCTCCGGGCCGCCGTCGACGCCGACATCGACACCATCGGCGAGGCGCTCGACCGGCTGAAGGCGGACGATCTCATCACCGCAGAGGGCGACGACGACCGCGTCCGCATCATGCCGGCCGACCGCGTCGTTCCCGACCCCGGCGAGACGCCGGACGACGACCGCGGTTTCCTCGGCAAGATCCGCGAGCGACTCGGCTTTTGACCACTGACGGCGCGCCGCCCGCCCCGGGCGTCGAGACGCTCGGCCACGATTCCCTACCGTTTTCCCCTCCGCGTCCCTCCCGAGCGGTATGACGCTCGTAGGCGACCTCCACGAGACACATGGCGCGACGTTCACCGAGCGTGGTGGGGTCAACGTCGTCGACCACTACGGTCGGCCGGAACGCACCCACCGCGCCGTCAGAAACGGCGTCGGCGTCATCGAGATGGGGTACGGCGTGACCGTCGTCGAGGGGGACGACCGCGTCGACTTCGTCGACAACGCCGTATCGAACCGCGTCCCCGATTCCGATGGGAAGGGCTGTTACGCGCTGTTGCTCGACCCGCAGGGGCGGATCGAGACCGAACTGTTCGTCTACAACGCGGGCGAGCGCCTCCTGCTTTTCACCCCGCCGTCGCGGCTCGAACCGTTGCTAAACGACTGGCGCGAGAAGGTGTTCATCCAGGACGTCGAACTCCGCGACGCCTCCGCCGAGTTCGGCGTCTTCGGCGTCCACGGCCCGAAGTCGACCGAGAAGGTCGCGTCCGTACTCAACCACGCGAGCGCGCCCGAACCGCACCTTCGTTTCGTCCGTGGGTCGATGGCCGACGTCGGCGTCACGGTCGTCGCCGCGGACGCCCCCACGGGCGAAGAGGGGTACGAGATCGTCTGCCCCGCCGACGAGGCCGAGGAGGTGTTCGACACGCTCCTCGTTCGCGGACTGAACGCCGTCCCCGTCGGCTACCGGACGTGGGAGACGCTCACGACCGAGGCGGGGACGCCGCTGTTCGACACCGAACTCCGGGGCCGGATCCCGAACGTCGTCGGCGCGCGGTCGGGACTGGACTTCGAGAAAGGCTGTTACGTCGGCCAGGAGATCGTCTCGAAGGTCGAAAACCGGGGGGAGCCGAGCCAGCGGCTCGTCGGCCTCCTCCCGGACGAACTGCCCGAGGGCGACGCGGCGGTGTTCGCGGGCGACGCGGCGGTGGGCGAGGTGACCCGCGCCGTCGAGAGCCCCTCGCTCGACCGCCCGATCGCGCTCGCGTTCGTCGACTTCGACCTCCCCGCCCGCGTCGACGACGGCGTAACCCTCTCGGTCCGGGTCGACGGCGAGGAGGTCGCCGCCGGGCTCGCCACGCTGCCGTTCGTCGAGGGGAGCGACCTGTCGGGTCGACTGCCGCGGTATCCCGAAGGCGAGGCCGCGGAGTGAGACGCCGCCACGGTCCCGTGGGGGGTGTGGCTCCTGTCGACGCGGCTCCGCCGGTGCCCGAACGAACGCGGGACCCGTTCCCGACGGAGCGCTCCGTCGACCGAAGCGGACGGTCGCCTCGGGTCGATCGGTCGCCGCGCGCGGTTGCTGAACCCGTTCAGCGGCTCACGAGCTTCCGCAACCCTTCCCTGGAAAAGAGCGTCGAGGGGCGGTCCATGTGGACGCCGATCTCGCCCGAGAGCGCCCGTAATCCCAGCTTCTGGACCGGTTCGGGCAACGAGTAACACCGCCGGACCCAGTGGCCGAGACTGATCTCCCGCGAGAGGTCGGCGCGCCACGCCGACTCGTACGCGTCGAGCGTCTCGGGCGCGTCGGGGTCGATCGTCCGCATCGCGTGGTCCGCGGCCGACATCCCGTAGAGGATGCCGCCGCCGGTGAACGGCTTGGTCTGGGCGGCGGCGTCCCCGATCAGGAACGCCCGGTCGGTCGTCACGCGTTCGGGCGGGCCGATGGGGATCCCTCCGGAACAGAAGTGGTCGGTGTCGACGTCGTACGCGTGAGTCAGGACGTCGAACATCTCGTTCACCGACGCGCCCGGCGGCGCGGCGAGGCCGTACTCGACGCCCGCCTCTCCCCGCGGGATGCGCCACGCGAAAAAGCGCGGCACCGTGAGGTGGACGTCGACGTAGTCGCCGTGGTCGACCTCGTCGGAGAAGGCGAGCACGCCGTGGAGTGTCTCGGCGGGTTCGGGCAGGTCAAGCGAGCGCCGCACCCGCGAGACGGGCCCGTCACAGCCGGCGACCATCTTCGTCTCGACCGCCCAGGTCTCCCCGTCGGCCTTAACCGTCACGACGACCCGATCGCCCCGTTCGTCGAGGCCCGTGACCGTGTGGCGTTCGCGGACGTCCGCGCCCGCCTCCCGTGCGAGATCCGCGAGCGTCCGGTCGAGTTCGACGCGGTCGATGACGTTCGAGATCTCCTCACGCTTGTAAAAGCGGTGCGCTCCCGTGTCGGGGCCGCCGACGTGGAAGTTCGCGCCGTAGATCCGGTTCTGGAACAGTTCGTCCTTCGCTCGCTCGGGGACGTACTCCCAGACGTCCGTCGAGACGTGCCCCGAACACGCGAGCGGCGTCCCCACCTCCCCTTTCTCCAGTGCGAGGACGTCGTAGCCGGCCGCGGCGGCCCGACGGGCGAACCGGGCACCGGCGGGACCGACTCCCACCACGACGAAGTCGTACATCGGTGATACCTATCGGGACCGCGAGTAAATATCTTCTCGAACCGCGCGGTCACGGCCCGCCGGTCGTCGCGTTATCGCCCGACGACCGCGAGACCGGCCGCCGCCGCGCCGTCGGGCACCGACAACGGGAGTCGTTCCCAGATCTCTCCCCCGGCGGACCGGAACAACCCCCGGTTCGACAGCGCGTACAACCCCTCGGTCCCGACGCCGAGGACGTACCGGGTGACGCCCGCACCCGTCGGGAGTCTGGTGACGCGCTCCCACGCCGTCTCGCCGCGTTTCCGGTACACGTAGCTGTCGGCCGACGCGGCCCGGTGTGCCGTCATCGCCCCCCGGGCGGCCGACACCAGCCGGTGGTCGGGGTCCGCGGGATCGACGACGACGCTCCAGCAGTAGTGGTGAGCCAGCCCCTCCTGTAAGAGGGCCCAGGTCTCGCCGCCGTCGACCGTCTCCGCGTAGCCGTCGCCCGCCGCGCAGTACGCCCGCCCAGGGGCGTCGGCGTGAGTCGCCATCGAGTGCGTGTCGATCCGTGAGCCGGGCACGCGGTCCGTCCACGTCTCGCCCGCGTCGTGCGTCCCGACGAGCGCTCCCGCTTCGACGGCGACGTAGAGGCGTCGGGGGTCGTGGGGATCGACCTCGATCCAGCGGACGTGGTGGGTGCCGGGTCGCGGCGGGAACGCCCACGACGGCGATGACGGCAGCGCCGTCAGCCCGTCGCGTTCGTGCCAGGTCGCGCCGTCGGACGAGGCGTACACCCGACTCGGCTCCGTGCCCGCCCACCACGCGACGTCTCTCGGCCTGTCTCGCGTCTCCCCCAGCCCGTCCCCCGTCGCCGTTCGCGGTGGCCGCGCAGGTGACGCTCGTGACGCGGTCGTGTTCGATTCCCGCCGCGCGGTCCCAGCGCTCGCCGGCGTCGATCGACCGGAACAGTCCGTGGTCGGCCGTGCCACAACAGACGACGTCGGGATCCGTGGGCGAGGCGGCGACGCACTGGAGCGACCGCTCGGGCATCGTGCGTCGACGGCGAACCACCGCGTCCCCGGCGTCGACATCGACGACCGCGACGGCGTCGGGGAGCGCGGCGTACAGGCGGTCCATGCGTAACGGTACGCGCCCGAGGGGCAAACCGACGACGACGCGGCTGGTGGTTCAGCGACGACGGTGTGGCGGCGGCTCAGCGCGGCCCGGTCGAATCAGTCGGCGGCATCGTCTGTCGGGCCACCGCCCCCGGAGACGGCGAGGTCGCCGAAGAGCGTCGTGCCGGCGACGAGGGCGACCGTACCGCCGGCCACCCCGCCGAGGAGGAAGACGAGGCCGCCGCGGTAGTCGGAGACGACGTGCCCGACGTTCGCGAGCACGACGAGGCCGAGACCGAGCAGGAACGCGACGGCTCGCAGCCAGCGACGGATCGACTGGAGCAGTTCGTGGCGTTGGGAGTGCATCGTCGGCCCTTGCGGTGCCATCGCCCTGACCGTGTCGGTCCCGCGACGCCCCCAACGTATTTCGCGCTCGGTCCGGTCTCACACCACATGTCAGCCAGCCCGTTCGACGCGAGCGGTCCCGAGCGTCTCCACCAGCTGTTCGACGCCCACCTCAACGCCGGCCTCCACCACGGCGCACAGCTAGCGGTGTACGACGGGACCGACCTCGTCGTCGACGTCGCCGGCGGGACGACCGGCCCCGACGGGGACGCGACGACGGCCAGCCAGCGACACCTCCTGTTTTCGTGTACGAAGCCGTACGCGGGCGTCTGTCTCCACCACCTCCGCGACCGAGGCGCGGTCGACTACGACGACCCCGTGGTCGATCACTGGCCCGCGTTCGCGTCGGGAGGTCCGAAGGCGGACGTGACCGTCCGACACGTCCTCAGCCACCAGGCGGGTCTCCCCACGACGGGGCTCGAAGCACGCCCCGAGGAGTGGGTCGACTGGGACGCCGCCGTGGCGGCGATGGAAGACGCCGACCTCGTCTTCGAGCCGGGGCAGACCGCGGCGTACCACTCGCTGTCGTACGGCTTTCTCGTCGGCGAACTCGTCCGCCGGATCGCGGGAACCGAGGTACAGGAGTACGCCCGCGAGCACGTCTTCGAACCCCTGGGGATGGACGAGACGACAATCGGCCTCCCCGACGACGTGGCGGCCGACGACGTCGCGACGCTCGTCGGCTTCGAACCGTACGACGCCTGCCGCGAGTCGGGCGTGGGGCTCGACACGACCACGAAGGACGCCGCCGCGCTGTTCAACCGCGAGGCGATCCAGCGCGCCGTGATCCCGGCCGCGACGGGCATCGGCACCGCACGGGACATGGCGCGTTTTTACGCCTGTCTCGCCAACGGGGGCGAACTCGACGGGGTTCGACTCCTCTCCGAGGGGACCGTAACCGAAGCGACCGGGTGTCAGGTCGAGGTCGAACGCGACGGGACCATGGGCGTCCCCGGGCGGTACGCGCTGGGCTTCGGGCTCGGCGGGACGGCCTGGGACAAGTACGGGTCGCTCTCCCCACGCCGGGTGTTCGGTCACGGCGGCCTCGGGAGCATCGTCGGGTGGGGCGACGAAGAGGGGCTGGCGATGGCGTACGTGACGAACGGAGTCCGCCACGAGTACGAACACGGCGCGCGGGTGAACGCGATGGCCGACGCGGTGCGAACGGTGTTCGGGTGAGTTCGCCGCGCACGAAGAGTGTCGGTGTCAGTCGTCGTCGCTCGCCGCCTTCGCCTTCCGCGCACCGCGGTCCGACCGCGGCCCCTCGCGGTCGACGTCGGGCAGGAGGTCGCGGAGATACCGGCCCGTGTGGGAGGCGTCGGTCCGCGCCACCGCCTCCGGGGTGCCCTCGGCGACGACCTCGCCGCCGTTCTCGCCGCCTTCGGGCCCGAGGTCGACGATGCGGTCGGCGTTCTTCACCAGGTCGAGTTCGTGTTCGATTACGACCACGGTGTTGCCGTTGTCCACCAGCCGGTGGAGCACCTCGATGAGCTTCCGCTCGTCCTCCTTGTGGAGGCCAGTAGTGGGTTCGTCGAGCAGGTAGAGCGTGTTACCCGAGTCTCGTTTGCCGAGCTCCTCGGCGAGTTTTACCCGCTGGGCCTCACCACCGGAGAGCGTCGTCGAGGGCTGGCCGAGCCGCATGTACCCCAGTCCGACGTCCTTCAGAAGCTTCAGGCGGCGGCGGATCTGGGAGTTGGCCTCGAAGAAGTCGTGTGCCTCGTCGACTTCCATCCCCAGCACGTCGGCGATGGTCTTCCCCTTGTACGTCACGTCGAGGGTCTCGTCGTTGTACCGGTCGCCGTCGCACTCGTCACAGGGGACGTAGACGTCCGAGAGGAAGTTCATCTCGATCTTGACGGTGCCCTGCCCCCCACAGGCCTCACAGCGCCCGCCCTTGACGTTGAACGAGAAGCGGCCCTTCTTGTAGCCGCGCTGCTTCGACAGTTTGGTCTCGGCGAACAGTTCGCGGACGTAGTCGAACACGCCTGTATACGTCGCGGGGTTGGATCTGGGCGTCCGGCCGATCGGCGACTGGTCGATGAGCCGGACGGTCTCGATCTCGTCGACCCCCTCGATGGCGTCGTGGTCGCCGGGGTCGACCGAGGTGTTGTCGTTCATCCGGCGGGCGAGCCCCTTGTAGAGGATGTCGTGGATCAGCGTGGACTTGCCCGAGCCCGATACCCCGGTGACCGCCGTGAACGTTCCCAGGGGCAGGTCGACGTCGAGCTCCTTCAGGTTGTGCTGGCGCGCGCCGCGGATGGAGAGCGTCCCCGCGGCGTCGCGACGCTCGTCGGGCACGGGGATCTGCTTCCGTCCCGAGAGGTACTCCGCTGTCACGGAGTCGGCGGCGGCACAGATCTCGTCGAAGTCCCCCTGGGCGACCACCTCCCCGCCGCGCTTGCCCGGCCCGGGCCCCATGTCGATGATGTTGTCGGCGCGGTGCATCGTCGCCTCGTCGTGTTCGACGACGATGAGGGTGTTTCCGAGATCCCGGAGCCCTTCGAGCGTGTTGAGCAGGCGGTCGTTGTCGCGCTGGTGGAGGCCGATCGACGGCTCGTCGAGCACGTAGAGGACGCCGACCAGCCCGGAGCCGACCTGCGTCGCCAGGCGGATGCGCTGGCTCTCTCCGCCGGAGAGCGTCGACGCCTCGCGGTCCAGCGTGAGATACTCCAGCCCCACTTCGCACATGAAGCCGAGGCGGGCGCGGATCTCCTTGAGGATCTCCTCGGCGATGGTGCGGTCGCGGTCGCCCATCTCCGCTTCGAGCCCCTCGAAGTGCGCCAGCGCGTCGCCGATGCTCATCCGGTTTACCTCCGTTATCGACGTGTCCTGGACGAGTACGGAGCGCGACTGCGGTTTCAGGCGCGTGCCGTCGCACGCGGGACAGGTGGTGACGGCCATGTACTTCTCGATGTGGTCGCGCGTCGACTCCGAGTCCGTCTCGACGTGGCGGCGTTCGAGGTTGGGGATGACGCCCTCGAAGCGCTTGGTCTTGCGGCGGGTGCCGTTTCGCGTGTGGCGCTCGAACACCACTTCGCGGTCGGTGCCGTAGAGGAACTGCCGCTGGACGTCGGGGTCGAGCTCCTCGAACGGCGTCGACACGGAGACCTCGAAGTGCTTGGCGACCGAGTCGAGCCGCGTCTGGTAGTACGACCGGTTGTAGCTCCACGGCTCGAACACGTGTTTGATCGGCTGTGAGGGGTCGACGACGACGAGGTCCTCGTCGACCTCCTTCGTGTTGCCGATGCCCTCACACTCGGGACACGCCCCATGCGGAGAGTTGAACGAGAAGGAACGGGTCTCGATCTCCGAGAAGTCGATCCCGCAGTGGGTGCAGGCGAGCGATTCGGAGAACTCCACCACGAGCCTGGCGTCGCCCTCGCCCGCGAGATCACCCGTCGAGCGGCTCTCGACGCCCAACTGGACGCCCTCGGGCGGGTCGGGGAGGATGACTTTCAGGACGCCGTCGGCCTCCTCCAACGCCGTCTCGACCGAGTCCGTGATGCGCGAGCGCGCCTCGGGGGAGACCTTCACGCGGTCGACCACCACGTCGACCGTGTGGTCGTAGTTCTCGTCGAGGTCGGGCTTGTCGTACGCGAGGTCGTACGCCTCGCCGTCGACCTCGACCCGCGAGTAGCCCGCCGAGACGAGGTCGTCGAAGAGGTCCTTGAACGCCCCCTTCTGGTCGCGCACCACGGGCGCACAGAGCTTCGCCCTGGTCCCCTCGGGGAGCGACAGCACCCGAGACACCATGTTCGACGCCGACTGCTCGCCTACCTCGCGGCCACACTCGGGGCAGTGTGGTGTTCCGACCCGGGCATACAGCAGCCGGAGGTAGTCGTGGAGTTCCGTGACCGTCCCGACGGTCGAACGGGGGTTGTTCGCCGCGTTCTTCTGGTCGATCGAGATCGCGGGCGAGAGGCCCTCCACGGATTCGACCTGCGGCTTGTCCATCTGCCCGAGGAAGTTCCGGGCGTACGCCGACAGCGACTCGATGTACCGCCGCTGGCCTTCGGCGTAGATCGTCTCGAACGCGAGCGACGATTTCCCCGATCCCGACAGACCCGTGACGACCGTGAACTGCTCGCGGGGGATCTGGACGTCGAGGTCCTTCAGGTTGTGTTCCTCCGCACCGCGAACCTCGATAAAGTCCTTGCTCATCTGGGTCGGCGTAAGGAATCAGTGGGGGAATACCCATCGGTTGCGGCGGATGCTCGCCGCCCGGCGCGTCGCGGAGATCGGCGCGTCCGACTCCGCTGGACCGCCGCGTCCGCACGGTGTAACACTGGGGAGGGCTCCGGAGTGCGGTCGCTCCCGGCGAGCGAAACGAGGAATCGAGGTGTGGCCTCAGTTCGGGGTCAGCGTGGACTCAGGCGAGTTTGCGGCGGGAGATGCCACAGCCCTGCGGGACGATGATGATCTGGTCGTCGCCCTTCTGGACGATGTCGCCGTCGACTTCGCGGGCGACCTGCTGGAGGTCGTCGATGATGTGTTCCATCGTGCTGTCGTTGATCCGCAGGCGCGTGACGTCGGCGATGACGATGTCGCCGTCGTAGACGGCGTCCTTGATGGCGATGACGTCGGGTTGGCCGCCGATCTCGGCGATGTGGACCTGGGTCCGGGCCTCGCCGCGGGCCGTGTCGAAGTCGTCCAGGTCGAGGGTGACGTAGTCGTCCGTGCTGTGGGTTTGCCCCCCACTCAGCAGCTTATTCATGATTCCCATGATGGGTACAGCGGTGTCCGGGGGCTTAGTTCTACGTCAGACACTCGCATGACAGCGGTCGACTCGGTGGCCTGTGGGTGGCTGATCTCGGGTGTCGACCGTGTGTGGCTCTGGTACGCCGTTCCTCCGGAGCGGTCGATCCCCGCCGTCGTGCCTGCAGGAGCACCCATGGGGGTGACACTCAGCCGGAGCGGGTTCGCTGCCCGCCCCGGTCACTCGAAGAGACGGGTTCATATCCGAATCGTCCGCAGGTCGGGTATGAGCCTCGCGCCCGACACCACGGTGTACCTCCTTGCGCTCGTTCCGGCCGTTATCTGGGGGTTCACCCCGGTGCTCGACAAGCGAGGGATGTCGCTCGGCGGCACTGCCTTGCAGGCGTCGTTGGTGGTGGTGGTCGTCGACCTCTCGTTGTTCCTCGCCGCCCTGCTCACGCTCCGCGGAACCGATCTTCTCGCGGGGCTCGACCTGGCCGTTGCGGGTCTGTTCCTCTTTGCAGGGGCGACGGGGACGGCCCTGGGTCGTCTGGCGATCTTCGTCGGCGTCGACCGGGTTGGCGCGAGCATCAACAGCGCCGTCGTGAGCGCTCGGCCCCTGTTTGCGACTGCGTTCGCCTTCGGCCTGCTCGGAGAACCCGTCTCGCTCGAAACGGGCGTCGGTGTCGTCGTCCTGGTCGTCGGCTTGGTCGTACTCAGTCTCTCAAAAGGCGGGGACCTCGCCGGGTGGGACCCTTGGGACCTGCTTTACCCGCTCGCTTCGGGTGTGTTCTTCGCCTTCGGGAACGTCCTCCGGCGGTTCGGGCTGGGAACGGGTGGGGCGGATGTGCTCCAGGCGGTCGCGCTCAACGAGGCGGGTGCGCTGCTCGTCTTCCTCGGTTACGCCGCCGTCCGAGGAACCGTTGGCTTCCGTTCGGCTGACCGTCGGTCGTACGGGTACTTCGCTGTCAGCGGCGGGCTCACCGCCGTCGCCCTGCTTTCGGTGTTCGGCGCGCTCGCGCTTCCGGCGGGGCGGGTGGCTATCGTCGAATCACTAGCGTCGACCGCACCGCTGTTCACCACTGTCTTCGCGTACTTCCTCCTCCGGGACCTCGAACGGGTCACGCGTGGAATCGTCGTCGGGGCGGTTCTCGTGGCGGCCGGGGTGGCGCTGGTGACGCTTGGGCCAAGAATCGTGATCTGACACCCCCAGCCGCGTCGCACATCCCGTCACGACGGGTCGCCCGTCGTGTGGCTGTGAAAGCGGGGTACTGGCTGGAGCAGGCGACGCAGTCCGGTGGTTCTCGTTAGGACGGAACTCGTCTCGACTGCTGGCCGCCTCCGACGGAGCGACCGACCACACCCGACGCTGCGGGTACTATCGACCCCGGTCACTACGACCGACGGCACGCGTGCGTCGTGTTACGCCGCGTCGTCCGGCTCCGCCTCCCGACGCAACAGCACGGGCACGGACGAGCTCCGGAGGATCTTGGTGGTCACTCCCCCGAGCACGGCCCGGCTGAAGTCGGTCTCGCCGTGGACCCCGACGGCCACGAGGTCGATGTCGTGGTCCCCGACGTACGAGCGGATCTCCCGGTAGGGCCGGCCGTGTGCGACCGAGCGGGTCACCGAGTCGATCCCGGCCGTCTCCGCTGCGTCGACCGCTTCGGTCATGATCTCCTCCGCCCTCGCGTCGAGTTGGTCGCTCGCGACGACCGAGCGGACGTCGAACCCGAGGCTCGCCGTCTCGACGACGTGCAGGAGGTGTAGCTCCGCGCCGGTCTCGCGTGCGACGTCGATCGCCGACCGGAGCGCCAACCCCGCCGCGGGACTGCCGTCCGTGGGGACGAGAAGCGCCCGCGGCGGGTAGACGAACTCCCGGTCCTCGTCGGGCGTGACGGCCACCACGGGCGCCTCGACGGCACCGATCACTCGCTCTGTGACGCTCCCGAGGAGGACGCGTGAGAGCCCACGTCGGCCGTGGGTCGGCATGACCACGAGATCGATCGCGTACTCGTCCGCGTAGTCGACGATGGTCTTCACGGGGTCCCCCTGGAGCACCGCCGAGACGGTCGCGACGTCTCGTTCGGCCGCCCGGGCGGCCGCCTCGTCGACGATCTCCTGCCCCTCGCTCTCGAGCACGTCGACGACCTGCCCGCCGATCCGGGTGAGGCTGTCTTGGTTCGTGTCCGCGACGTTGAGCACGTGGAGCGTCGCGTCGTGTCCGGCCGCGACGTCGACGGCGTACGCCAGCGCCTCGGCGGCCACGTCGCTTCCGTCGGTCGGAAACAGTATTCGACTGTACATACGATGACATGGCCGGCCGGCGGGATATATCGACAGGGTGCGTCCGGTGTGAGGCGCGTCAGCGCGCGCCGAGGGACGACGAGCAATGAGGCGGTTGGCGTGTGCTGGCGCGGCTCCGACCGCGCCCAGGCGCGCGAGGGATGAGTGAACGAGCGAACGAAGTGAGCGAGTGAGCGAATCGGCTGGGGAGGGTGTGGCGTCACCGCCCTGGCGGCTGCCTCGCCGCACGCGTCTCGACCGATCTCGTCGTCCCCGGTGAATCAGACCGATCTCGTCGTCCCCGGTGAATCAGACCGATCTCGTCGTCCCCGGTGAATCAGACCGATCTCGTCGTCCCCGGTGAATCAGACCGATCTCGTCGTCCCCGGTGAATCAGACCGATCTCGTCGTCCCCGGTGAATCAGACCGATCTCGTCGTCCCCGGTGAATCAGACCGATCTCGTCGTCCCCGGTGAATCAGACCGATCTCGTCGTCCCCGGTGAATCAGACCGATCTCGTCGTCCCCGGTGAATCGGGCGAGGAACGCCGCCGATCTCCGAACGTCCGTCTCGGTCTAGATCGACAGTTCGAACAGGTCGTCGCCGACGTGGTGGACGCTCTCGACGACCTTGCCGCTGTCCCCGAGCATCTCCGACCCCGGAACCAGGGCGCGACCGATGGCCAGCACTTTCCCGTGGGTCTCCTCGGCGATCGAGACCAGGTCGCCCCCGTCGATGGCCTCGTCCGCGTCGACGATGCCGGGCCGCATCACGTCCGCGCCGCCGGAGACGAACGAGACCGCGCCGGCGTCGACGGTGACGACGTGTTCGGTGGGCGGGTGTGCGTTCGCGCCGGTGACGGTGAGGAACGGCTCGTCGTCGACGTACATCACGGCGGGTGATCCGTCGACGAGCACGACGTCGAACGCGCTCCCGGCGAGGTCGACCTTCTCGAACGTGTCGCCGTCGAGGTCCACGCCCGTGCGGCGCTCGATGGTCTCGCGTAGGTCGCGGATCTCGTCGCTGCGCAGGTGGTGGCGGGACTTGACTTGCATGTCCGATGGTCGACCCCCCGCGCCGATAAAACGACCGATGCGGTGCGTCCGACCCACGGGCGACGCCGAGTCCGCCGCCGAGGGGTCCGAACCCACCCGAGACGTGTGCTCCGCGTCAGACGCGGCCAACAAACGCTAAGTAACCCCCGGACATGTGACCCAGTATGTGGCGCTCCCGGACCAACCGGGACCGAAAAACGGTGGTCTGCATCGCGTGTGGCGAGTCGGTGCTCCGTGCGGACGCACGCGAGTACGACAAGGAGGGCAACCGATGGGACCGACACGGCAAGGAGTTCGAGCACCTCTGTAAGGACTGCTATCGGGAACTCTGTCACCAGCCTCGTGAAGACCTCGAATCGCTCCTCCTCGGGATCGAACAGGACGGACTCACGCGCGAGGAGTTCCTCGACCGCTACTTCGGTGCCGTCGAGGAACGGTACGGCTCACCCGAAGAACGCGAGCGGTAGTCGGCCGTCCGCGTGGCGTTTCTCCCGCTGGCCGTCATCGGTCCCCTCGCTTATCTCCTCGGCCTGTTCGTGCTGTGGCACATCGTCCGTGGCTTCGGCGGCGCCGCCGTTCGGGCCCATCGCGTCTCCGTCTTCTCGCTGGCCGACGGGTTCGACGGGCAGGTCGCGCTCTCGGGGCGCGCTCGCCCCACGGCGTCGGGCGAGCGCCTCCGCGCACCCGTCACCGGTGACGGGGCGCTCGTCGGCGGATAGGCCCGCCCCGACACGACTAACTACCTCTCTCTGCTACCTCACTGCATGTCGAACGAAGATCAGGCGTACGCCGGGACCGCCGAGGGGCAGGGCCCGGTCGAGATCGACGCCGAGGTCGCCCGCCACCTCAAGAACAAGCGGGAGGAACTCTTCGAGGAGTTCGATCTCCGCGACGGCTTCCCCCGCGAGGTCCTCCGCGAGGCCGAAGAACGGACCGAGGACGTCCAGTCGGAGATCCAGGCGGAGGTCGACCAGCGCCAGGACCTCCGGGAGCTGACGACGTGGACGACCGACCCCGCGGACGCTCAGGACTTCGACGACGCCATCTCGATCGAGGAGGGCGACGAGGAGTACACCCTGTGGGTCCACATCGCCGACGTCTCCCACTACGTCCACCCCGAGTCGGCGATGTGGGCCGAGGCGGTCAAGCGCGGCAACACCGTCTACCTGCCCGCCTACACCGTCCACATGCTGCCGCCGACGCTCGCCGAAACAGTCTGCTCGCTCGTCCCGAACGAGGACAGACTGGCACACACCGTCGAGATGCACATCGACCGCGAGACGCTCTCGTTCGAGTCGGTCGACATCTACAAGTCGGTGATCAACTCGAACGAGCGACTCACCTACACGCAGTGTGAGAACCGCCTCGACGACGCCGAGGCCCCGCTCCACGAGGAGAACGTCCTCGCCTTCGAACTCGCCGACAAGATGCACGAACAGCGCAAGGAGGACGGCTCCCTGGTACTGAACCCGAGCCGCGACCGCGCCCACACCATCATCGAGGAGTGCATGCTGAAGGCGAACAAGGCCGTCACACACGAACTCATGTGGGGTCGCGGCGTCGAGGCGATGTACCGCGTCCACCCCCAGCCCACCCCCGACCAGTGGGACAAGGCGCTGACGAAGATCATGGACCTCGATGGCGTCTCCATCCCGGGGGCGGCGTTCGACGACCCCCGGAAGGCGGTCAACGCGGCGCTCGAAGAGGCACCCCCGAGAGCGCTCAACAAGATCCAGCGTGCCGTCCTGCGCGTGATGCCCCGCGCGAAGTACATGAACGACCCCTTCGGCGGCCACCACGCGCTCAACTTCGACATCTACGGCCACTTCACTTCGCCCATCCGACGGCTCTCGGACCTGATCAACCACTGGATCGTCCACGAGAACGACGTGCCCGAGGACCTCGTCGCGCTCTGTGACCGGGCCTCGGACAGACAGAAGGACGCCGAGACCGCCGAACGGCTCTACAAACAGTTCATGGAGGAGATCGGTCTCGACCCGTACGCCGTGAACAACCGCGGCGTCGTCACCGTCGACGACGCAGGCAACGTGATCGACGAGAACGGACTGCCGCCGGCCGAAGAGTGATCGGAGGCCGTCGCCGGCGGCGACGAGTCGGGGGAGATTCCGAGGGATGTTCCGACGGCCCGACGGGGTACTCGGCGGTCCGACCGTCGACGGGAGGCACTGGAGGCGGCCTCCCGGTCGGAATTCTTCGTCTGGTCGCGCACGACCACGGCCGAGGAAGTCGCGGCGTCGATGGACGTCGGTTCTCGACGCCTCACGGGCACCTCCGGAAAGCCGAGCGTGCCGTCCGCTCGCGCTGTTCGACGCCCGGTCCTGGATCGGTGGTTCGCAACGGGGTCAGGGGCGCCCTCCCCGGGCGCTCCCGCCCCGAACGTTCAGGGTGTAATCCGGCTTCAACAGCGCACCCAGGGTCACGAACAAGCCCACCAGGAAGAGACTGATCAGGAAGAAGCCGGCCAGGACGAGCATCCCCAGCGAGAGCGTGGGCTCGGAGAACCCGGGGACCGGGGGCTGGAGCACGGGGATCACCGATTCGACGAACTGCTCGACGCCCGGGGGGAGCGGAACGTTGGCCGTCACAGCCCCCAGCACCACCCACATGCCGACGGCGGGAGCGACGAAAGCCAGTCCACCCGCGACACCGATCGCCCGAGCCACCACGCAGTCGATGGTCAAGGCCATGAACCGCTCTCTCGGCCACGGTCGAAAAGTCTTGGTCCTAGACACATCGCGTACCGCTCGTGTCGACCGCCAAAACCACGACAGCGGAGGCGTCCGACCAGTCCGGGCCCGAACCCGTGGAGAACCCGATTCGGTCCGCCGACCGAACCGGGTCGTCTCGGCCGGCCTCGGATTCCCTTCAGGTGTGGGTCTGTCGACCCGTTTTTCGCCTCGATCATCACGCCGGACCGAGACGCAAACGAGAACGGTTGCGCGAAACAACCGATCTCCCCGCTGAATCCCCAGCGGAACGCCGCGAGCGACGAGTGAGCGGAGCGCGTCGAAAAGGGAACTCAGGGAGTCAGCGCCGTCGTCGACGCCAGCGACAACGCGACGGTGCCCGTCGCCAACAGCGCGAAGACGACCCGGTCGCGGAGCGTGAGCGTGTTCATACGCGACCCTCGCCACGGCTCGCACTTCAACCCTCCCCCCCAGATATCAAATATGAGAACTACTCTCGGGAAGTCGACCGTGCGTCCTCGACGAACGCGAGGATGGCCTCGACCCCCTGGAAGCCGTCGGCGAGTCGACCGACCTCCACGCCGTCTTCGAGCAGGACGAGCGTCGGGACGCTCCCGAGTTGGAACCGTTCGGCGAGCGAGAGATCGGTCTGGGGGTTGCACGTCGCGACCACGACGTCGCTCGCGCGGGCGACGGTCCCCAGCACCGGTTCGAGCGCCTGGCACATCGCACAGCCGGCGGTGTAGAACTCCAGGAGGACGAGCGGGTGTTCGTCGACGAGCGCGTCGAGGTCGGCCGCGGTGTCGACCGAGATGGGCCTGTCCGGGCTCTCCATACGGTGAGTTGGACGGCCGCGATCAAAAGCACGCGGATGGGCGGAGGTGACGGCGTGGGTTAGGAGACGTCGTCGTAGAGGTCGTCGGCTTCGGTGTACCGGTCGTCGGCGACGGCGCGAAGGTCTTCGAGGAGGTCTTCCAGATCGTCGGCGTCGAGGTCGCCGGCGGTGTCGGCGGCGTCGTCGAAGAAGTCGTACGCCTCGTCGAACAGTTCGCGCGCCTCGTCGGCCTTGTCCTCGGCGTCGCTGTCGTCGCCGTCGTCCTGGTCGTCCTGGGCCTCGGAGAGTTCGTCGAGCCCCTGGATCATTCGGTTGAGGCCCGACGCGGCGTCGTCGAACGCCGAGCGGACGGACTCGAACATGGAGACGGTGTCGTCGTACGTCTCGTCGTCGAACGGTTCGGCGGCGGCAACCGGGTCGGGTTCGATGTCGTTTTTGATCGTCGAGACGCCCTCGCTCCCGCGGTCGAGCGTCGACTCGAAGCGCGAGTCGGCGTCCTCGAGTTCGTCCTCGACGTCGTCGATGTCGTCGACGTCCGCGGACAAGGCGCTGTGGGTCGCGTCGAGGCGGTCGGCGCTCTCGACGAAGTACGAGTGGACGAGCGCCGACTGCGTGAGGAACTGCTCGGCGACCTGCAGGTCGGCGACGGTCTCGCGCTGCTCGTCGGTCACAGCCGCGGACTCGGCGGTGACCAGTTCACGCTGGACGGTGTCGAGCGCGAGCAGGACGCTCCGGACGTCGAAGTCGGTGCCCGTGACCGACACCTCGGTCAGGGCGTCGTCGTCGTCGCCAGTGTAGGCTTCGACGGCGGCGGCGAACTCGGACTGGACCTGCGAGATGGCCTCGTCGCCCGCCTCGATCTTCTCGTCTGACGGCCCGGGTTCCGGCGTCTCCGTTGGTTCAGGCGTCGGTTCGGGGGTCGGAGTCGGCGTGTCTGTCGGCCTGGCGGTTCCCGACGAACCGCCTTCGGTGCGGACCCCACCCGAGGAGTCTGATTGCTTCGCTCCCAGACAGCCGGCGGGGAGGAGGACACCGAGCGCAGCGAGTACCTGGCGTCGTTGCATACCTCACACTCAAGCTGTCAGTTGTTAAAGTTAACGGAGCGAATTTTGCTTTCAAACAGCTTCTGAAGCCGTCAGACGGGCGTCTGACTATAATAATAGAACTGGTATTTCTTCTCAGAGGGCGCGGCTCGCACGGCCGCTCCGGCTGCTGTGAGCAGCGGGGCTCGACTGCGTGCCGAGTCGCTGGTACGCCTCCGTGGCGACGCCGAGCCAGGTCGACAGCACAGCGGCACCGACGAGAACGCCGAGGCCGAACTCGACGGTCGCGGGGAGCAGATACGAGAGGCTCGCGCCGACGACGACGACCGCGGCGGGGACGACGACCGCGAGCGCCGCGGCCGCCAGTTCGACGCGGCTCCCGGCGGTTCGTTGCCAACTCTCCTGGAGCGCGGCGAGGACCCCGACGTCCTCGGCCGAGAGCACGCTCGGGACCAACAGGAGGTGTCCGGCGAGAACGACACCGGGGACGACGAGGAACGCGGTTCCGACCGTCACGGCCGCGACGACGACGACGCTGCCGACGAGGACGGAGACGGTAGCGGGGACGACGCGGTGGGTGAGACACTCGACGGGGTCGGACCACCGGGACACCGAGTGCCCGAGGAAGGCCCGGGTACCAGCGACGATGGCGAACGCGCCGACGAGGAGGGCGAACAGGGCGAGGAGGGTGGCCAGCGCGGGAGGGACCGGCAGGGAGACACCGTACTCGGCGACCGCACCGCCCGTCGGGATCGGTGTTCCGGCGGCCGTCGTGAGGACGGTGTTCATCGCCGCGTTGAACGCCGCGAGCGTGAGGACGAACGTCGCGAAGAGTGCGGCTCCCGCGGGGGAGGCGACCCGTCGAACGCCCGAAACGACGAGTGTTCGTGCGTGGACTGACATCGGATCAATCCAGTCACTCCGGCGGTATAACTCTGCGTGCGACGGCCGTCAGACGCGCGTCAGAGACCCGAGCGTCGGCCGTCGTCGGGGTCGCGTTTCGGGGCGGCCTCGTGGGACGCGACCCGACGGCGACCGCTCACACTCCGGCGGACCGATCGACCGCGAACCCGAACAAACAAAGCCTCCGCGCGCGCCAGCGAACGTATGTACGTCGACGCGGTCGTCCTCGACATCGACGGCGTCCTGGTCGACGTCGCCGACTCGTACCGACGCGCCATCGTCGAGTCCGTCGAACGGGTGTACGACGCCTCCGTCGGATCCGACGCGGTACAGGCGTTCAAGGACGCGGGCGGCTTCAACAACGACTGGGAGCTCACGTACGCCGCGGCCCTCTTCGTCCTCGCCGGGCGCGAGGGGTACGACGGCGACGTCGGAGCGTTCACCGACGCGATCGCCGACGCCGGCGGCGGCCTCACCGCCGCCGAGTCGGTCGTCGAACGGACGTTGGATCCCGCCGCGCACGGTCGGGTCCGCGACGCGTGGGAGCCACAGCGGTTACGAGCCGTTTTTCAAGCACTGTATCTCGGTGCGGACCTGTACCGCGACCTCGAAGGTGACGAGCCGCCGTTCGACGCCCCGGGCTACATCCACGACGAGCCGGTGCTCGTCGCCGGCCGGACCCTGGAGACGCTCGGTGCGACCTCCGACCTCGGCATCCTGACCGGGCGGCCGGCGGCGGAGGCCGACATCGCGCTGTCGCGGGTCGGCCTCGCGCTCGACGACCGTCACCGTTTCACCATGGACGACTGGAACGAGGGCAAACCGCACCCGGGTGCGCTCGTGACGCTCGCCGAGCGGTTCGACGCCGATCGCGTCGCGTTCGCGGGCGACACGCTCGACGACGTCCGCACCGCGGTTCGGGCGGCGGAGACGGATCCGGCCCGGGAGTACCACGGTATCGGGGTGCTCACCGGCGGGCTCCGAGGCAGTGAGGGCCGCGAGAAGTTCGTCGCCGCGGGGGCCGACGCGGTGGTCGAGACGGTCAACGACCTCCCCGCCCTCTTCGGCGACGGCTGACGCCGGCGTCGGAAGTTGAAAGAACAGCGACCGCCGGTGAGCGACAGCCACGCACACCCACGCGGACACGGCGACGGAGCTTTGCCCACGGCGGGCGAGGTGGGCGACGAGACTGGACAATGGGTCGCTTCCCGACGTACGTCGTCACGATGCTCGCCCTCGACCTCCTGGGCGTGTCGCTCGCCGCCGGACTGCTCCCGCCCGACGCGGTCACACAGACGTACGCCCTCGGCCTCACGCTGGTGGCCGCGCCGGTCGTCGCGTACTGGCTCGTCTACCGCGAGGGGTTCGAGCGCTTCCAACTCGGGCGGCTGCTCGGGCGCAGCGAGAGCGAGGCGAACGACGGCGGACGAACCGACGCCGACGAGCCGAACCGCGACTGACTCCGAGCGTCGCGAGCGCGGCAGTGTCCGCCGGTCACGCAACGCTTACCTCCCGTCCGTTCCGCGTTGGAGTATGCGCATCGCACTCCTCGGCGGAACAGGCGACATCGGGCAGGGGCTCGCGCTCCGCTGGGCCTACGATACGGACCACGAGATCCTGGTCGGTTCGCGCGATCCCGACCGTGCCCGCGAGAAGGTCGAAGAGTACCTGACCGAACTGGACAGCCGCGGCGTCGAATCGAATATGAAGGGCTTCGCGAACGAGATGGCCGCCGACCGCGCCCGCGTCGTCGTGCTCGCGGTGCCGCCGTATCACGCCGGTGACACCGTCTCCGCGGTCGCGGACTCGCTGTCGGAGGGCGACATCCTCGTCTCCCCCGCGACGGGGATCAAGCGCGACGACGACGGCTTCCACTACCACCGCCCCGGTGCCGGCTCGGTCACCAAACTGGTCGCCGACGCCGCCCCCGAGGGCGTCCACGTCGTGGGCGCGTTCCACAACCTCGCGGCCGGCCGCCTCGCGGACCTCGACGCGGAGCTGGGGGTCGACACGCTCGTCGTGGGCGACGACCCCGACGCGAACGACATCGTGACGCGGCTCGCCGAGGAGATCGAGGGACTGCGGGCGCTCGACGCCGGCGGGATCGCCAACGCCCCCGAGATCGAAGCGCTGACGCCGCTTCTGATCAACGTCGCCCAGCACAACGACGGGATGCACGATCTCGGCGTACGGTTCCGGTGAGTCGGTCCACCGCACGTCGCTCGCGGGCGCCCTGACCGACGGCTTTTTTATACCGTGACCTGGCGGACGGCGTTCTCGATGGAAACGGCCTGACGACGGGGACGAGCGGCTTCACCGTCGGCCGACCGGGTGAGCCCCAATACTTAATCCGCAGAGCCGAGAATCATCTTGATTAATGACGAGGGATCTGACACCGTCGACGACGGCAGCGAACGGGAACCCCGGCAGCGAGATCGCTCCGGCGGGGTGGTGGCGATGAGCACCGGACTCGTCTGGGACGAGTGGTATATGTGGCACGACACGGGTAGTGCCGCGGCGTTTCTCCCGGCCGGGGGGCCGATCCAGCCCGACACGCACGCCGAGAACCCGGAACCGAAGCGCCGGTTGCACAACCTCCTCGACGTGAGCGGCGTGCTCGACAGCCTCGTCTCGATCGATCCGCGGCCGGCGACCCGTGAGGAACTGCTCCGGTTCCACACGCCCGACTACGTCGACGAGGTCGCCGAGCAGAGCGAGGGGACCGGCGGCGACGCGGGTGAACTCACGCCGTTCGGTCCGGACAGTTACGAGATCGCTCGGCTGGCGGCCGGCGGGGTGATAGCGGCGACGGACGCCGTCGTCGAAGGAGCGGTCGACAACGCCTACGCGCTCGTCCGCCCGCCGGGCCACCACGCCGAGGCCGACGTGGGGCGCGGGTTCTGTCTGTTCGGGAACATCGCGGTCGCCGCGATGCACGCCCAGGCCGAACACGACATCGACCGGATCGCCGTCGTCGACTTCGACGTCCACCACGGCAACGGCACGCAGAAGGCGTTCTGGGACGACCCGAGCGTCCTGCCGATCTCGATCCACCAGGACAACTTCTACCCGCCCGGGGAGGGCGCGGTCGACGAGGTCGGCGAGGGTGACGGCCACGGCTACACCGTCAACGTCCCGCTGCCGCCCGGATCGGGCGTCGGCGCGTACGAGACGACGTTCGAACGGGTCGTGTTGCCCGCGCTGGACGCGTTCGAACCGGACCTCGTCTACCTCGGGGCGGGCGTCGACAGCGGCGCGATCGACCCGCTGGGGCGCATGATGCTCCACTCCGACGGCTACCGGGAGCTGACCGGACTGCTGCTCGACGCGGCCGAAGAGCACTGCGACGGGCGGCTCGTCGCCGCCCACGAGGGCGGCTATTCGAGCGCCTACGCGCCGTTTTCCGGACTGGCGATAATCGAGGAACTCCGTGGGGAGACGAGCGACGTCGAGGACCCGTTCATGCCGATCTTCGGCGAACTCGGCTACCAGGAGCTACAGCCGCACCAGGAAGCCGTGATCGACGACGCCGCCGGCAACCTCGACATCGCGCTTCGGTAGGGGTGGGTCAGAAGCGCGCTTCGAGTTCGTCGCGGAGGTCGTCCACGTCAAGCTCTTTCGTCGACAACAGCACCAGCAGGTGGTAGACGAAGTCGGCCGACTCGTGCAACAGCTCCGCGTCGTCGTCGTCCTTCGCCGCCAGCACGATCTCGGTCGACTCCTCGCCGAGCTTCTCCAAGACAGCGTTCTCCCCCTTCTCGTGGGTGAACAGTGAGGCGGTGTACGACCCCTCGGGGAGGTCGCGCTTGCGGGCCTCGATCGTCGCGAACAGGGAGTCGAGGACGTCCGCGGTATCGTGGTCCGCGGCGTCGGGCGTCTCCCCACCGTCGGCGTCGACAGCGGAGTCACCGGCAGGGTCAGCGTCGTCGCTCATGCACGGACCGAACCCGCCGAGAAGCGAAAAGCCTGCGTCTTCGATCGGGCGTTCAGTCGGACAGCTCCGCCGGGGTCGACTCGAAGAAGGCCAGCCGGTGGAGGCGAACGTCGTCGGTGAGTTCGGGGTGGAACGACGTCCCGACGACGGGGCCGTCGCGGACGGCGACCGGGCGACCGTCCCACTCGGCGAGCACCTCGACGTCGGGACCGACGTCGTCGATGAGGGGCGCGCGGATGAACACCGCGGGGAACGGGTCGTCGAGCCCGTCGACGTCGATCGGTGCCTCGAAGCTGTCGATCTGGCGGCCGAAGGCGTTGCGGTCGACGGTCACGTCGAGGAGATCGAGCGGCTCGACCCGGTCGTCCTTCGCGTCGCGCGAGGCGACGATGAGCCCCGCACACGTCGCCAGGACGGGTTTGCCGGCGGCGACGTGCCGTTCGATCTCGGCCGCGATTCCCTCCTGGTGGAGGAGTCGGGAGATGGTCGTCGACTCGCCGCCGGGCATGAGCAACACGTCGCAGTCGGGGACGGTTCCCGACTGCCTGATCTCGGAGACCGTCGCCTCGGTGCCGTGGGCCGCCGCGGCGCGTTCGATCGCGTCCGCGTGTTCCGAGACGTCGCCCTGAACGGCGATGACGCCCGCGTGTAACATATAGAACCGCTCGGTGGCGGATTCATAAAAAGGGCGCGTCACGCGTCGAACGGTGGGCAATCGTCCAGTCGCACGCAGCCGTATCGGTGAAGAGAACGAACCGGGACGACGGGGATCGAACGGGAGTGACGCGGTCGCTACAGCGCGACGACGTTCAGCACCATCACGAGGACGCCGAAGAGGAGTCCGAACGCGACGACGGTCTTCGGGTCGATACGGATCGCGTTGCGGTCCTCCGCGTCGAAGTAGCGGACGAGCCCCGCGCTCGACATCAGGCCGCCGCTGTTTTGGCCGCTGCTCATACTCTCACCTGTGACGGTCGACCGCCTAAACGTTTCGTTCGCGACCGGCGCCGCTCGCGGTGGGAAATCCTTATGCGGTCGAATCGGCAATCGACGTGACGCAATGAGCGTTCGACTCAAGGACTTTTACGCCGACTGGTGTGGGCCGTGCAAGCAGCAGGACTCCATTCTCGAGGAGATCGTCTCGGAGTGGGGCGACGGCCTCGAACTCGAGAAGGTCGACGTCGACGAGAAGCAGGACGTCGCCAACGAGTACTCCGTCCGCTCGCTTCCGACGCTCGTCGTGGAGAACGACGACGGCGTCGTCGACCGGTTCGTCGGCGTCACCCAGCGCGAGGAGATCGAGGCCGCGCTCCGGCAGGCCGAGGCCTGACCCCGTCTTCTCCGTCGTCCGTCGCCGTCTCGCAAGCGTTATGACGCCGAGTCGTGTAGCCGCGTGCATGGCGAGTTTCGACGCGGCCGAGGAACGGACGCTGAGCAAGCAGATCTGTATGCGGTGTAACGCACGGAACCCCCAGCGGGCGACGAGTTGCCGCAAGTGCGGCTACAAGAACCTGCGACCGAAGTCGAAAGAACGGCGCGCGGCCTGAGCGGCCGCGCGCGGACGCACGCGGCCCGTCGCTGGTTCTCTTTCGGGGTTCGACCGGGCCGTCGTATGTCGGCTACTCGGGGTACTTCGGCTGGCGCAGTTCCGCGCGCGACAGCGCCCGCTCGATCACTCCCCGGACGGTGTCGTCGTCGGCGTAGAAGACGTCGCCGTGACCGGCGTACATCGCCGTGACCGAGTCGGGCAACAGCTCCAGCAGCGTCCGGAGGCTCTGGATGAGTCGTTCGCGTGACTGGCCCGCCATGTCCGTTCGGCCGAAGCTCCCGTCGTCGTACGCGCCGTCGTCGTAGACGACGACGTCGCCGCTGAACAGCCGTTCGTGCGAGAGGAGCGAGACGTGGTCGGCGGCGTGGCCGGGCGTGTACACCACGTCGTACTCGTCGTCGCCCATGGCAAGCGTGTCGCCGTCTTCGAGTTCGTGGGTTCGGCGGGGGTGGTCGGCGTAGGCGTACAGGTCGGCGTCGAACGCGTCCAGCACCTCGTCGAGCCGGCCGACGTGATCGGAGTGCTGGTGGGTGAGCACCACCCGGTCGAGCGTCTCGGTGTGGGCGGCGACGACGTCGGCGACGCCCGGCATCGTCCCCGCGTCGACCAGCGTCGGCGTCTCGCCACCGACGAGATAGGCGTTGCAGGTGAACTGGTCGGCCTCGGCTGTGACCGTGACCACGTCGTCGTTCATACCCGGCCGTACGCCGCCCGACGGTTAAAAACCAGGAGGTCACCGTGTGAAAACGCCCGTATGGTTTTTCACGCGGTACTCCGTATGTTCGAGACGAGATGGGGTTCGGAAGCTACGACGAGTCCGAACAGGAAAACCAGGAGATCGAAGCGGACTACGACGAGGAAGACGCCGAACAGACCGCGAGACACGTCCACGATGGAACCGTGGAGTTCGACATCGGGGCGTCGAACGACGAACTGCTCGATCGGCTCAAAGACATCAAAGAGACGGACGAATGAACGGCCGGTGAAGCCCGGCGTCCGCGCGGTCGGCGTCGCCGCGTCCGACGGGGCGCGCGAGGGCGACCCGAGCGTGCTCTGTGGCGCAGTCGTGCGCGCCGACCGGGTCGCCGACGACTTCTCCTTCGCCGCCTGTACCGTCGGTGGAACCGACGCGACGACCGCCATCGAGTCGATCGTCGCCGATCTCGACCGCGAGGACGCCCGCTACCTCCTCGTCTCGGGCGTGGCACCCGCCTGGTTCAACGTCGTCGATCTCTCGCGGCTCGCCGACCTCACGGAGCGTCCGGTGCTCTCGGTCTCCTTCGAGGAGAGCGCCGGCCTCGAACCCGCCCTCCGCGAGGCGTTCGACGGCGACGCGCTCGACCGACGGCTCGGGACGTACCGGGCCCTCCCGCCGCGCCGTCGCGTCGACGTGAACGACGAGACCGTCTTCGTCCGCGCGGTCGGGTGTGACGACGACGAGGCCGCCCGTCTCGTCCGGGCGTTCACCCCCGAAGGTGGGCGGCCCGAACCGCTTCGCGTCGCGCGACTGGCCGCACGGGGGGCGCGACGGTGGCACGAGCGAAGTGGGTGAGCGATCCGCGCGACTGCTCGGCCACAACGGTCGGGGTTAAGTGCGCGTAGGACCGCGGTCCGGCATGGACACAGAGCCCGGTGTCGAGTTCGACGGGCGGTGCGTCACGGCGTGCGAGCGCTGCCCCGACCTCGTCGACTCCCGGAGCCGAATCGTCAACGGGGTCGGTCCCGACGACGCCGACGTAGTGTTCGTCGGCGAGGGCCCCGGCGCGACCGAGGACGAGGAGGGCGAACCGTTCGTCGGCCGGTCGGGGAGCGTCCTCGACGAGGCGCTCCGCGACGCCGGTCTCGCTCGGAGCAGCGTCCGTATCACCAACTGCGTGCGCTGTCGCCCGCCCGACAACCGCGACCCGACGACCGAGGAGTTGGCGAACTGCCGCGGCTTCCTCGAAGCCGAACTGCGGACGGTCGACCCCGACGTGGTCGTCACCCTCGGGAAGGTGCCCTCACAGCACCTGCTCGGCCGGTCGGTCGCCGTGACGAAGGAGGCCGGGAGCGTCCACGACCTCCGAGTCGACGACACCTCGCTCCGCCTCCTCGTGTCGGTCCACCCCGCAGCGACGCTGTACGACCGGAGTCAGCGCGAGGGCTTCTTCGAGACGATCGCCGCGGCCGCACGGTTGGGCGGCGTCGACGTCGACGGGTCCGACGGCGGGGGGCAGGCGAGCCTCGGCGACTTCTGATCCAGGTCGGGGGTCAGCCCACGTCGGGAGTCAGCCCGCGTCGATTCGCTCGCCCCGACGGTCGTCGACCGCGGTCCGTTCGCGCCGACGCTCGGCCGCGCGGTCGTGCTCTGTGAGGTGGGCGTAGAGGTCGGTCACCGTCTTCAGCCCGACGAGCAGGACGAGCGCGGCGACCGGCGCGCCGACCGCCGTGACAACGAACGCGCCGAAGACGATGGTGAGGTGGAGGACGACCACCCGGCGGTAGGGCTCTTTCATCTGGACGCCGGGCGAGGTGGCGCGGTACTCCTCGTTCCCGACGAAGTTCACGAGGAACGACCCGGCGTGGCTCACCACCATCCCGAGCACCCCGGCGAGGATCGTCGCGAGGGCGAGCCCGCCGGAGCCGGGTGCGGGCGCGAACAGCGTGAAGACGAAGGCGCCGTGGACGAGCCAGAAGATCCCGTAGTGCATGACGAAGAAGCCGGCGACGGAGCCGTTTTCGGGGTAGAGGTGGAGGCCCTCGACCGGCTCCGCGGGGCCGGAGAGGTCGACCTGCCGGCCGTTGACCGTTGCGGTGAAGCCGTCGGGAACCGCCGACCCGGACGCGAGCAGGATCTTCGGGACGTTCAACGCGCCGATGACCCCGCTTTCGAACCAGTAGATGACGAGGATCGTCGAGAGGCTCCACCCCAAGAAGGCGACGCCGACGAGGGGGACGAGGTTGACCGCGACGAGGCCTGCGACGGCCAGCGACGACGACGTTCCGGATGGGCGCAGGCGCATGGCCGAGGAAGGCTCCGGAGGGAGATAATCGTTGTCCGGAGAGGGTCAGACATCGGAGCAGGACGCCGACCGTCGCCGGTGGCGCGCGAGTCGCGGTCCGCGATCTGCGGCCAGTCGCCCGAGGCGGCGTTCGAGCGTGTTCGGCCGTGAGCGTCGCGGGAACGGAAACGCACTTGAGCGCGACTGTCGAACGGCTCGTATGAGCACATCGGAAGCCGCCGGAGCCGACGAGACCCTCGCGTCCGTGGTCATCGTCGACTACGGCCTCGGGAACCTCCGCTCGGCGATGCGCGGGCTCGAACGCGCGGGGGCCGACGTGACGATCTCCGCGGACCCGGCGACGTTCGACGATGCCGACGGCATCGTCCTCCCGGGAGTCGGCGCGTTCAGCGAGGGGATGGAGAACGCGGGGCCGTTCCGCGAGGCACTCGCCGACGCCGCCGACGCCGGGACGCCCGTCTTCGGTATCTGTCTCGGGATGCAGATGCTCCTGACGTCGAGCGAGGAAGCCGACCACGCCGGCGAGGGCGAAGTCGAGGGGCTGGACTTCGTCCCCGGCCGGAACGTCCGGTTCGACGAAGGGCAGAAGGTACCGCACATGGGCTGGAACGAACTCCAAGTTCGGAGAGAGCACCCGATCGTCGAGGGGGTCGACGGGGGGTACGCCTACTTCGTCCACTCGTACTACGCCGCGCCCGACGACCCCGAGAGCGTGGTCGCCACCACCGACTACGGGGTGACGTTCCCCGCCGTCGTGACCAATCGCGAGGGGAACGTCTTCGGGACGCAGTTTCACCCCGAGAAGTCCGGCGAGACGGGGCTTCGGATCCTCCGGAACTTCGTCGAACTCTGCGCCGAGACGGAGTGAGACGAGAGCGGCCGTCGCTGCGTGGAACCGTCCGGCGGGCGGGGTGCGGAGATCGTTCACCGACGGACGGTCTGCAGTGAATCGCCCTGGGAGCGGGGTGAAACGAGTCCACCCGACGGCCGGCTCTCGCCTGCGGTGCGGTGGCGCGCGAGGAGCGAGCGAACGGAGTGAGCGGGTGACCGCGCGAGGGATGAGCGACCGAGCGATCGCAGGGAGCGATGGAGCGAATCGGCTGGGGAGGAGGTGGCGGAACCACCCTGGCGCCCGCTTGACGACCGGACGCGCTATCGCTCACACGACGACCGGACCGGGAGTTATCCGGGTGGCCCGCGTGCTGTGACACGCATGACGACAGCGGGGGACACGGGGGCGGTCGACGAACGCGACGGCCGAGACGACCGAGCCGGCGACGACGAACCAGAAACAGGAACCGAAGTCCGAGAGCGCCACGTCGTGACGGTCTTTCTCCGCAACGGGGGCGAGGTGTTGCTCCTCCGGCGGAGCGACGAGGTGGGCACCTACGCCGGGCTGTGGGGTGGCGTCTCGGGCTACGCCGAGGGCGACCCCGACGCGGCGGCCCGGTGGGAGATCGACGAGGAGACCGGGCTGGGCGACGCCGTGACGCTCGTGCGGCGCGGGGATCCCGTCGCGTTCACCGACGGGACGCTCGGGATCCACTGGGTCGTCCACCCGTTCCTGTTCGACTGCACGGAGCGGGCGGTCGACCCGAACGAGGAGGTGCGAGCGACGACGTGGGTGCCACCGACGGTGATCCTGCGCGGGGAGACCGTCCCCGAACTGTGGACCGCCTACGACCGCGTGCGGCCGACCGTCGGATCGGTGGCGGCCGACACGGAACACGGCTCGGCGTGGCTCTCACTGCGGGCGCTGGAGGTGCTCCGAGACGAGGCGGGACGCCGAGCGGCCGGGCGCGGGACCGACTGCGAGCCCGAGGGACCGGACGGCTGGGACGCGGTGGCGGCGACCGCACGGGAGTTACTCGACGCGCGGCCGAGCATGGCCGCCCTGGCGAACCGGGTGAACCGCGCGATGAGCGACGCCGACGAGGAGACGGCGGCCGCGGTCGAACGCGCCGCCCACGCCGGCATCGGACGCGCGCTCGACGCCGACCGGGAGGCGGCGGCGGCGGCCGCGGAGCGGGTCGCCGGCGAGACCGTGCTCACGCTCTCGCGCTCCGGGACCGTCGAGCGGGCGCTCTCGTCGACCTCCTCCGGGCCGAACCGCGTCTACGTGGCGGAATCACGCCCCGCCCGCGAGGGCGTCGGCGTCGCCGAACGGCTCGCCAGCGAGGGCGTCGCCGTGACGGTCGTCACCGACGCGGCGGTCGCGCACGTGCTCGCCGAGCGGGCGATCGACAGGGTGGTCGTCGGCGCGGACACCCTCTTGCCCGACGGGAGCGTTCTCAACAAGACCGGCACCCGCGGGGCGGCCATCGCGGCCGCGAACGAGGGCGTCCCCGTCGACGCCGTCGCGGCGGCGGACAAGATCGCGACGGCGGCGACCGTCGCCGGCGAGACCGGCCCCGGCGAAGCGGTGTACGACGGCGACGCCGCGATCGACGTGGAGAACCCGACGTTCGACCACACGCCCGCGGCGTTCGTGACGGGCGTCGTGACCGAGCGCGCCGTCCTCGACGCCGACGAGGTGTCGGAGGTGGCCGACGAGTATCGAGCGCTGTCGGCGTGGCAGGGGTGAGCAGCGGAGCACCGAAATCGGTGGACCCGGCTGGATGCCGGTGGACACGACTGCTGAGGGGTCACGGCCGAACGGAACAGAACGGAACGGGCATCACCCGACGGCCTTTTGCCACCGACCCGAGAAATGAGCGATCATGAGAGCCATCACCCTCGGTCCCGCGGGGACGTACTCCCACCGGGCCGCGCGGGCGGTCGCCGACGAGATCGAGTTCACCGAATCGGTCACGTCCATCGTCGAGGCGGTCGCCGACGGGACATACGAGCGCGGCGTCGTCCCGATCGAGAACAGCATCGAGGGTTCGGTCACCGAGAGTCTCGACGCCCTGGCGGAGTACGAGGTCGCTGTGACACAGGAGATCGTCACGCCGATTCGCCACGCGCTGTTGGCGCAGGGGCCCGACTTCTCGGTCGTGGCGAGCCACTCGCAGGCGCTGGCGCAGTGTCGCACCTACCTGGAGACGGAGTACCCCGACGTCAGCCTCGAAGCGGTGGCCTCGACCGCCCGCGGCGTCGAGCGGGCGCGGGAGGACCCGACGGTCGCGGGCATCGGGCATCCGGACAACGCGGGCGGCGAACTCCAGATCCTGGCCGAGGACATCCAGGACCGCTCGTCGAACGCGACGCGCTTCCTGGTCGTCGCGCCGCAGTCCGAGCGGTCCGAGGCCGGCGGCAAGAGCTCCATCGTCGTCTACCCGAACGCCAACTACCCCGGCCTCCTGCTCGAACTGCTGGAGGCGTTCGCCGAGCGCGATATCAACCTCTCGCGCATCGAGTCGCGGCCGTCGGGGAACCGGCTGGGCGACTACCTGTTCCACATCGACTTCGAGGCGGGCCTCTACGAGGAGCGCACGGCCGAGGCGCTCGCGGCGGTCGAGGAGATCGCCGCGAAAGGGTGGGTCCGAACGCTCGGCTCGTACGACTCGCGCCACGTCGTCTGAGCGGGGCGGACGGGTCCTGCGTGTGACCCGGGATCGACTCGTCGATCGGTGTCTGGTCAGCGGACGGATACCGGAGCGAACGCTGAAGTGCCGTCAGCAGCGCAGCCGACGGGGATGCGACGCAGGCGAGACGAGCGCGTGAGCGCCAAGGCGGTGAGGTCGGTCGCTGATCGTTCACTCTCGTGCGCCGACCGTGATCGGCCGGGTGGGCGTGACACGGCTCTGCCCGACGGTCGAACCCGGGTAACGCTCAAATCCGTCGCCCACGTACCGACAGATGTGATGCCCGACAGACCGAACCCATTCGAGGATATCGAACGGTTCTTCGAGCGCATGAACCGGAGCTTCGGCGACGTGGGGGTGAGCCCGCGGCTCCACGAGGTGGCCGTCGACGTCGCGGAGACGGACACGGAGATCGTCGTCACGGCCGACCTCCCCGGCTTCGAGACCGAAGAGGTCACCATCTCCCTGTCCGAGCGCGACCTCACCGTCGAGGCCGACCACGAGGAGGAAGTCGAAGCGCGCGAGGACGCCCGGTACGTCCGCCGCGAGCGGACCCACCGGCGACTGTCGCGGACCGTACGGCTCCCGGACGCAGTCGACGAGGACGCCGCGACCGCCGAGTACCGCAACGGCGTCCTCACCGTGACGCTCCCGCGCGAGACGGTCGAAGCCGAGGACGATACCCACACGATCGACATCAGCTGACGCCGCCGCGTGGCGGGTGGAGCGCATCCCGAAGCCGGACCGGTCGGCGGGTCGTCGAGCCGACGCCGGCGGGTGTCGGGCCGGGCGCGGCGTCCGGCCGCCCGATCGGCTCGACGATCGGTGACAGACACCCGACACCGCTATTCGTCCGGAAAGCCGAAGTAGCGACCGTCTAGCGTGCGAATACCCATCACATGTCCTACAATCTTTAATATTTCAGACGGCGTCTTAGCGTTCGATCCACAGTGATGCGAGGTACCAACTTCGGTGACGACGCGTTCGACTTCCGATCGATGTTCGAGCGCATGAACCGCCAGTTCGAGGAAATGAACCGCCAGTTCTCCCAGTTCGCGGAGTCGACACCCGCGCTGGAGTCCGGCACGTCGCTCCCGGCCGTGATGAGCCAGGGCGGGATGCGGATCGACGTGGCCGACCACGACGACGAGATCGTCGTCACGGCTGACCTCCCCGGCTTCGAGAAAGCGGAGATCGACCTCTCGATCGCGGGCGGGGCGCTGACGATCCGTGCCGACCGCGATGTCGACGCCGAACACGAGTCCGAGAACTACGTCCGCCGCGAACGACGCCGCCACTCCGTCCGCCGGACCGTCTCGCTCCCCGCGGCGGTCCGCGAGGCCGAGGCCGCCGCGTCGTACACGAACGGCGTCCTCACCGTGACGCTCCCCAAGGAGTCCGTCGCGGACGACGACAGCCACCACATCGACGTCGAGTAAGCGACCCGCCGACGCGACCGTCGTCGCGCCAGATCGCCGCCCGGGGTCGGTGACCGCGGACCGTTCACTTCGTCTCGTCTCCGTCTCCCCCGTTTCGCTTTTCATCTTCGTCCGTCTTCGTCCGCCTTCGTCCGTCTTTGGACGCAGGTTCGTCCGGCGTCGGTTCCGCTTCCCGCCGCGCTGGAATCACCGGCCCGTCTTTTGTTCGTCCCGTCGAAACGAGTTCGTATGTCACCAGACGCGAGTGTTCTCCAGGGACATATGATGCCTGAATCGGAGATCGACCAGTTGCTGACGGAGCGGGGGATTGGCGTCCTCTCGATGGCGAACGGGGGCGTTCCGTACGGGATTCCGCTCTCGTTCGGCTACGACGGGGAAGACCGGCTCTACTTCCTGCTCGTGGGCCACTCGGAGACGGGGCGGAAGGTCCGCTACGCCGAGGAGGCGGACGAGGCGAGCTTTCTGGTGTTCGACGTCGAGTCGGACAGCCGGTGGCGAAGCGCGATCGTTCGGGGGCCGCTCAGCCGGATCACGCCGTCGGCGTGGGACGCGGCCCGGGAGTCGATGGCCGACAACGCGTACCGGCCCGACCTGCTCACGGACGTCGACGTCCGATCGGACCCGCGGGTGTGGGTGCTCGAAGCCGAGCAGCGGTCGGGGCGAGCGATGGAGGGGACGTGAGCCGCCTCCGAACGGTAGATGGATGAGGAGACGGTTCGGTGAGAGGTGACGACGCGGCCGAAGGCCGGGACCAGGGACCGAGACCGGACTCGGGCTCGAGAACCCCACCCAGGTTACGACGAGAGCCGGGCGAGCCTGGTCGTGACGTACGCGCCCGCCCGCCCTAGGACGCCCAGTGGGTCCGAGCGGAACCGCTTGAGGTGCCACTGGCTCTCGCGGCGGGCGACGGTGAGGCGGTCCTGGCGAATCATCTGGTCGTGCTCGACGCTGTACACCGAGCGGTCGGTGCGGCGGGCGATCTCCAGCGCCTGCTCGTGATCGCTCTCGACGAACAACACCGCGTCACACTCGTTGTACACCGCCGCCTTGTACGCGGCGTGGGCACCGAGCCGCTGTCGCGTCTCCTTGTCCGGGAGGTCGAGCATGATCAACTCGCCGTACTCGATACCGTGTCGCGCCAGCCACGCCTCGGTCTCCGGGCGGTACTTCTCCAGCCGCGCGGTGACGATCCACCCGATCGGCTTCGACGGGACGACGAGCGGGTCGACCGTCGAGACGAACTCGCGGTAGCGCGCGCCGTCGTCGTTCTCCTTCGGCGTGGGGTCCCGACAGAGCACGCCGTCGAGGTCGAAGCAGCTCTTCGGGACGACGCCCGGGTGGTGCATCAGGTTCCACCCGAAGACGCGGGGTTCCGCGACGACGTCCGCGTAGGTGTCGACGTGCTGTTTCCCCTGTGGGCTGACGTACACTGCGCCGAAGACGATCTCCGTCGTCGCGGGGAGCGTCGCCGCGTCGATCCGCGCCCGTGCCTCGGTCATCGCGGAGCCGGTCAGGACACTGTCGTCCAGCACGAGCACCCGGTTCGGTACCCCGTCGGGGTCGGCGTCGAACCGGGCACCGGTCGCGAGGACGCGTGACTCGAGGAAGCCGTCGAGATCGGTCAGCGGCACGTTGAGGTGCAACGAGAGGATCGTCCCGGCCAGGAGTCCGCTTCGGGGGACGCCGACGACGAGGTCGATGTCCCGCGGGAGCGCGGGGAGCCACCGCTTGATGTCGGCGTCCAGGTCCGCGATGCTCCGGTAGTTCACCGGCGTCCTCCGGGCGGCGTGCGCGCGATGTCGACGACTTCACCCCCACGGTCCGCACGGTCCGCGCCGCGGGGCGAACGAACCGTTCTCCGAATCCAGTAACTCATGAGAGACAGTATTCGTGAGACGAGATAACGATATCTGTCCGGGGGTCAATCCGCCGTGTTAGCGTTCGTCACTGCCGGCGCTCGTTTCGACGCGCTTTTTATCGGCCGCCGGCAGAGTCCCACGCATGGCAGACTTCCAGGTGGTCGTCGCGGACCCCGACTCCGGCGCGACCTACCAGACAGAGGTATCGGGACAGGACGCGAACCGGTTTCTCGGACGCGACCTCGGCGACGAGGTCGACGGCGGGGCCGTCGGACTCGACGGCTTCACGCTCGAACTCACCGGCGGCTCCGACGCGGCCGGCCGACCGATGCGTGCGGACGTCTCCGGGCCGAGCCTGACGGAGATCCTCTCGACGGGCGGCGTCGGCCACAAGCCGACCCGCGACGGCGAGCGCAAGCGGATCACCGTCCGTGGCCGACAGATCTCCGACGAGACGGTGCAGGTCAACGCGAAGGTCGTCGCCGGCTCCGGCGACGTCGCCGCCGCGTTCGGCGCGAACGACGACGAGTAAGGGCGTGCCGGAGCGCGTCCCCAGCGATCATCCGTCCGTCACGACGTACCGGACACACCTCCGACGGAGCGGCGGCACCCGCCGGCCGTGTCTCCGACTCCCCGCGGACGTCGCGGCCGAGGCGGGCGAGATCGTCCGGCTCGTCCTCGACGGCGACGAGCGCCACGCGCCCGTGACGAGCGACACGAAGGGACTCGTGATCCGGAGCGCCCACGACAACCGCCGGATGGCCCGCGAGCGCGACGGGGAGAACCGTCTCGTCGAGTGGGCGTCGGCCGTCGGTCGCGACCCCGACGATGCGGTCGAACTCGACGAGATCGAGGCGGGGACGCTGTACGGCCTCCGCGTGCCGGGTGTTCGGGCGGTGTACTCGGCGACCGAGACGCCGCGCGACTCGCTCAGCGCGATCGCCGAACGGCTCGAACGCGACGACGACGCCTAGTCAGACGGGCTTTTCAGCCTGGCCCGCCCACCCGAGGTATGAGCAAACTCGACGAGTTCCTCGCGGGCGACCGCCTCGACGATGTCGCGCTCTTTCTCACACACGAGTATCTGGACAGCGAGGGAAAGCTCGCGAACTACGGCGAGGAGGTCGACGACGGCGTCGTCCTCGTCGTCGAGGGCGAAAAGGGCCGCCGGATGTTCGCCTCGGGCACCGGGATGGACGCGATGGGGTTCGCCAAGCAGGCGATGGAGGTCGAGGGCCACATCGACCGCGACCTCGGCGGCGGCGACGCCCCGGACGGCGGCGACGTGCAGTTCGTCTTCGCCTTCGCCGAGGCGGAAAACGAGGAGGTCGGCGGCCGCTACGCCGACGGCGACGTCATCCACGCGTACGCGTACTCGTCGGGCGGCACTGCCTTCTCGGACCGCTGGGTCGTCGGCGCGGAGTGAGCTACCGGGCGGCCCCCGAACGGCGTCTGCCGTTCGAACGCCGTCCGTCCGACACGGACAGAAAGCTCATTACACACCCCGCATGAGCACCGGTGCCTTCGGGGTCCTCGGTCTGTCACACGCCCCGTGGTTTCGGGTCGTTTCCCCCCACGACCCTCCCCCGGTTCTTCCGAACACCCGGACGGAGAGCCCCGCCTCCGCGCGGCGGGAGCGACTCAGGCCGCCTCGAACCCGTCTTCCCACCGGAACCGGCCGTTTCGTTGGATCACCTCGCCGTCGACCGCGATGGTCGACTCCGACGAGACGTCCGTGATCATGTCGACGTGGACCGCGGAGTCGTTCGCCTCGTCCTCGTGTCCGGGTGGGAAGTTCGATTCGTACGCCCGCCCGACCGCGAGGTGGACCGTGTCGCCCATCTTCTCGTCGAACAGCACGTTGTCGGTGAAGCGGTCGATGCCGCGGTTCATCCCGATCCCCAGTTCGCCCAGCCGCCGCGCGCCGGGGTCGGTATCCAGGAGGTCCGCGAGCACGTCTTCGTTCGTGCCCGCGGAGAAGTCGACCACCTCGCCCGCCTCGAACGAGAGCCAGACGTCGCGGACGCGGCGGCCCTGGAGCGTCATCGGGACGTCGAAGAACGCCTCCCCCTCGGTGGCGTACGGCGCGGTAAAAACCTCGCCCGACGGGAGGTTGTGCGAGTCGTAGGCGACCGAGGCGGCGCTGTTGACGGCGACGCGGCCGTCGATCGACATCGTGAGGTCGGTGCTGGGCTGGACGTCGCGCTCGGTCACGAGACGGACCTCACTCCCGTCGTCGAGCACCGCCTTCAGCCGGGCCATCTCCGCGGCGAGCGACTCCCAGTCGCGGAGGATTGCGTCGTAGGCGAAGTCGCGGTACTCCTCGAACGACATCCCGGCCTGCTGGGCGAGCGCACGCGTCGGGTGGACGGTCGAGACCCAGCGGGTGTCGAGGCGGGCCTCGCGCGCGGCCTGGTGAGCGCGGGCGCGCGCCGCCTGCGTCTCGCCAGGCACGTCCGCCATGGCGGTCGTGTTCAGCGGCCCGCCCAGGCGGAGCACGACGTCGCTCTCCTCGTACAGCGCGCGTTCCGCGTCAGAGGCGGCGAACTCGCCATCGTGTGCGCGGAGGTAGGCGCGGTCGAGTTCCCCGGACGCGTACGTCGTGACGACGTTCGCGCCCCGTGCGCCGAGTTCGGCACAGACGGCGACCGCGAGGTCGTGCGCGCCCGCGCCGACGCTCACGACGACGTCGTCACCGCGTTCGACCCGGGCGCTCCAGTCGACGAGCGTCCGTGCGTGCTCAGTGATGCGTTCGTCCATGCGGGGGAGAGAGAGCGGGCGGGCAAAACGGCGGCGGTCAGGGGGTCGAAAACAGCGCGAACAGCGCGTCGAACTCGTCGGCGTACGTCGCGAGCAGGTCCCGGCGGGAGACGACCCCGACGAACTCGTCGCCGTCGTCGACGATGACGAGCCGTTCTGTGCCGGTCTCGCGGAAGCGCGAGAGCAGGCCCGCGCGGGAGGCGCGCTCGCGAATGGTGACCGGCTCGTCGACGAGCGCGGACACCGGCCGGGCGGCGAGGTCGTCGGTGCCGACGGCGAGGCCGACGGCGGCGGCCGATACGAGCCCGAGGGGGTGCTGTTCGTCGAGCACGACGACGACCGACCGCCCGCGCGTCCGCATGGCGGCGACGATCTCGTCGACGGTAGAGTCTGGCGCGGCCGTCAGGACGTCCGTCCGGGCGATGTCGGTGAGCATACTGGAAGGAGGGGCTCCGACGGGGTAAGCGTGGCGTCGGCCGTGGTGGGGAGGGGCGCGCGACGCAGCGGCGGCGGGGTCGAGGAATCACAACCACTACCACCTCCCCTGTCGGACGGGGAGGTATGCAACTGGGTGTCATCGGACTCGGCCGGATGGGACAGATCGTCGTCGACAGAGTACTCGACGCGGGCCACGACGTGGTCGCGTTCGACCTCGATCCCGAGGCGGTGGCGACGGCCGCCGAGCGGGGGGCCGAACCCGCGGACAGTCCCGTAGACGTACTCGACCGCCTCGGCGACGACCGCCGCGTCTGGCTGATGGTCCCCGCGGGCGAGGCGGTGGACGCGACCCTCGACGAACTCGCCCCACACCTCGCGGCCGACGACGTGGTGGTCGACGGCGGAAACTCCCACTTTGAGGCCTCCGTTCGGCGCTCCGAGGGGATCGACGCGGCGTACCTCGACTGCGGGACGAGCGGCGGCCCCGCGGGGGCCGAGTTGGGCTTCTCGCTCATGATCGGCGGCCCCGAGTGGGCCTACGAGGCGCTGACGCCCGTCTTCGACGCCGTCGCCACCGGTCCCGACGGCCACGCCCGGATGGGACCCTCGGGGGCGGGCCACTACGTGAAGATGGTACACAACGGCGTCGAGTACGCGCTGATGCAGGCGTACGGCGAGGGGTTCGAGCTCCTGTTCGAGGGGCGGTACGACCTCGATCTCGAATCGGTCGCGCGGACGTGGAACAACGGCGCGGTGATCCGGTCGTGGCTGCTTGAGCTCTGCGAGGAGGCCTTCCGCGAGGAGGGGACTGACCTCGGCGACGTCGCCGACCACGTCGCGGGCGGGTCGACGGGGACGTGGACAGTCCAGGAAGCGCTCGAACAGGAGGTGCCCGTGCCGCTCATCTACGGGGCGCTCGCCGAGCGGTTCGACAGCCGCGAGGAGCGGTTCGCCCGGCGGCTGGCGAACCGGCTCCGGTACGGCTTCGGCCGGCACGAGGTCGTCCGCGACTGAACGGCCCGACGCGGAGTGGCGGGCGACGTCCGAGGCCGAGGACGGCTCACGCGGGGGTGACACTGTTCGGCGGAGAGACGGTGTCGGACCCGTCAGGCCGGTGTGAGCGGTACACAACTGGACAACGAGAGTTTATCAACACGTTAGATCCTATACTACCCGATGACCGCCTCCGTTCGGGTACTGCACGTCGACGACGACCGTGAGTTCACCTCGTTGACCGCGGCGTACCTCGAGGAGGAACACGAGGAGTTTACGGTCGAGGGCGAACCGGACGCGGCGCGGGCGCTCACGCGCCTCCGCGAGGAGGCGTTCGACTGCGTCGTCTCGGACTACGAGATGCCGCAGATGTCGGGATTGGATTTCCTCCGGGAGGCCCGCGAGGTCGACCCGGATCTGCCGATCATCTTCTTCACCGGCCGTGGCTCCGAGGACGTCGCCGCGGAGGCCATCTCGGCGGGCGTGACGGACTACCTCCAGAAGCGGGGGCACGAACAGTACGCGCTGCTCGGGAACCGCATCAGGAACTACGTGGCCAAGCGCCGGGCCGAGGAGGAACGGCTCCGCGGCTACGAGGCGATCGAGCGCGCCCGCGAGGGGATCAGTATCCTCGACGACGAGGGTCGGTTCGTCTACACCAACCGGGCGTTCGCCGACCTCGTCGGCTACGGTCGCGAGGAGTTGCTCGGCCAGCACTGGGAACTGCTCTACCGCGAGCAGGACAGAGAACAGGTGTACGAGGAGCAGTTGCCGGCGGCGACCGACGGGGGGTGGACCGGCCGAACCGTCTTCCAGCGCAAGGACGGCGACCTGGTGTTGACGAACCACTCGCTGTCGTACACCGACGAGGGCGAACTCATCTCCGTCGCACAGGACATCACGGACGACGAGCGGCGGCGGCGGGAACTGCTGGAGGCGAAGCGGTTCGAGTCGCTCGTCGGCGCGGTCACCGAGTACGCCGTCTTCATGCTCGACACCGAGGGGCGGGTGGTCACGTGGAACGACGGTGCCGAGGAGATCGAGGGGTACACACAGGAGGAGGTCGTCGGCGAACACATCTCGCTGTTCCACACCGCCGACGAGGTCGACGCCGGCGCCCCCGACGACCTCCTCGAACGGGCGTTGGCGGACGGCAGCGCCGAAGCTGAGGGGTGGCGCGTCCGCCGCGACGGCGGACGGTTCTGGGCCCACGTCGTCGTCACGCCCGTGTACGACGACGACG
The DNA here is from genome assembly GCF_024228675.1 of Salinigranum marinum. Classification (NCBI taxonomy): domain Archaea; kingdom Methanobacteriati; phylum Methanobacteriota; class Halobacteria; order Halobacteriales; family Haloferacaceae; genus Salinigranum; species Salinigranum marinum. The sequence continues at coordinate 2,972,475 of NZ_CP100461.1, forward strand.
GCACACACCAGGGGTTCGCGAAGGTGACCCGCGACATGACCGAGCGACGGGCGCGCGAGAACGAGCTGAAAGCACAGCGCGAGACGCTCGCGGCCGCCAACCGGATGAAAGCGGTCCTCCGCGACGTGCTCCGCCGGATGGTCGACGACTCCTCTCGGGCGGACATCGAACGCGACGTCTGCGAGCGACTCACAGCCGAGGGGCCGTACCTCTTCGCCGTCAGCGGCGACTACGACGAGACGGGTCGGTTCGCGGTGCGACACGCGAGCGGGATCGACGCCGACGCGGCGACGTACGTGTTCGACCACCTCCCGGTGGCGACGACGGTCGCGCGCGCCGTCGAAGGCGGAACGGTCGAGGTACAACACGTCGACAGCGAGGCTGTCGACCTCGATCACGAACTCGCAGAGGCCATCCGTTCCGTCGTGTTCATCCCGCTGACGTACCAGGACACGACGTACGGTCTCGTCGCGCTCTGTTCGACCTCCGCGAGCTACCTGACCGACGACGAGCGGAGCGCGCTCGAGGACGTCGGGTCGACCGCGGGCTACGGCATCCGCGCCGTCGAGACGGAGCGACTCCTCCAAGCCGACGGCGTGGTGGAGCTGGTGTTCGAGACGACCGACGCCGACGACCCGCTCGTCGGACTCGTCGACGGGGGTGGAGCCGCACGCCTCGACCGACTGGTCCCGATCAACGAGGGTCAGTATCTGGTGTACGCGACGCTCGACGGGGTGTCGCCCGCGGCGACGGTCGCGGCGGTGACGTCGAACCCCGCCGCCACGGACGCGACTGTCGTCCACGAGGACGACGGCGGCGACGGCGGCGTGCTCGCGGTCACGGTGTGCCGGTCGCTCGTCAGCCACCTGGCGGATGCGGGCGCGAAGGTCCACACGACCGAGACGACGGACGACTCTCTTCGGGTCGTCGCCGATGTCTCCCCGACCGCCGACGTCGCGCGACTCGTCGACGGGGTCGGCACCGCGTTCCCCACGGCGCGACTCGTGTCCAAACGACAGGTCGCTCGACCGGTGAAACGGACGCGGGCCGTCGCCGAGACGGTCGAATCACAGCTCACCGAACGACAGCTCGCGGCGCTGCAGGCCGCGTATCACGGGGGCTACTTCGAGCGCCCCCGCCGGCAGACCGCCGAGGACGTCGCCGAGACGATGGGCATCTCCGCGTCGACGTTCCACCAGCATCTCCGGATCGCCCTCGAAACCGTCCTGACCGAGCTGTTCGACTGAGCGAGGCGGACGAGGACGATCCCGGGTGCGACAGACGAGCGACTGGCTCTCTCGCCGAGTCTTGCGGGAGTCACACCCGTCGGGTATCAGTTACGATACCACGACACGACTCACTTGGGTACTACACCGAGGTGGCTGTGCGGCGTTTCAGTGTGCGTGAACGTACAGTCGATACTTCCGTCGTGGCTCGCGGAGAGTTACATGCGACAGTTCGCCGTCACGGTGCTCGTGATCCTCGTCGTGGTCGCGGGGGCCGGACTGTTCATTCAGGGGATGGTCGAAACGGAGCTGCGAGAGGACACACAGACAGAGATGCGGACGGTCGCCGAACTGCAGGCGGCCACGTTCGACGAATGGGTTGAAGAGAACCAGAACATCGTCATGCTGCTCTCGGACCTCGAGGGAGTCGAAGGTGACGAGTCGACGGCGATCGCACAGTTGGCCGAAGAACAGGAGCAGTTGCCGGAGACGATCCAGTCGATCCACCTCGTCGACCGACAGTCGGGGGCCGTCCTGGAGAGCACCGGCGACGTACAGGAGGGGACGACCCTCGACGAACTGGGCGTCAACTGGATAGAGTCGTCGTTGACCGAGGCCGACAAGGGGGAGACGCTCGTCTCGAAAGGGTTCAAACAAGGTGACGAGGAACTCATCGCGTTCGCCAGTTCCGGGTCGGCGGACCGGGCAGTCGTCATCACGGTCGACGCGGCCGAACGCGCCGACGACTTCCACAACCCCATCGATGGCGGCTTCACTCAGGTCGTCGACAGCCACGGTGTCGTCGAGTTCGCCGAGGACGACGAGAACGCCCTCCGTGAGTACCGCGGTGGCCCCGACGCCGAGGCGCTCCAGCGCGGACTCGCCGGCGAGACGGGCGTGGTCGAAGCGGACGGATACCTCGTCGCGTACGCGCCCATCGAGGGAACCGACTGGGTCGTCCTGTCGCACGCGCCGGTGGGCGCGGCGTACAGCCTCGTCAGCAGCATCCAGCGAGACCTCCTGTTGCTGATCGGCCTCGTCACCGCTGGCTTCGTCGCGATGGGACTGACGATCGGCCGCGGAACGGTGCGCGCGCTGAAAGACCTCGAATCGACCGCTCAAGAGCTCGAAGGCGGCAACCTCGACGTCTCGGTCGAGACCGACCGCTCCGACGAGATCGGGCAACTGTACGGAGCGTTCGGGTCGATGCGCGACGCCATCCGCGAGCAGTTACAGGAGGCGAACGAACTCGCCGACCACCTCGACGGCAAGGCCGAGGAGTACGACGCTGCGATGCGGGAGGCCGCCGAAGGCGACATGACCGTCCGCGTCTCTCCCGAGAGCGAGAGCGAGGCGATGCGGAAGGTCGGCGAGGGCTTCAACCAGATGGTCGAGTCGGTTGAGTCTACCCTCGTGCAGGTGCGGGACTTCGCAGACAACGTCGCGAGCGCGAGCGAGGAAGTGACCGCCAGCGCCGACGAGGTGAACGAAGCCAGCGGCGAGGTCGCCGTCGCGGTCCAAGAGATTTCCGACGGCGCGGTCGAACAGGAGGAGGGCCTCGACGAGGCCGCCAGCGAGATGACCGACCTCTCGGCGACGGTCGAGGAGATAGCCTCCTCCTCAGCAGAGGTGGCTCAGACCTCCAAGACGGCAGCCGATCGCGCCGAATCGGGGGCGGAATACGCGAACGACGCGATGGACGAGATGCGGCGCATCGAGCAACAGAGCGAGCGGTCCGCCGCGGAGGTTGCCTCGCTCGACGAGGAGATGGAGCGCATCAGCGAGGTAGTGTCACTCATCGAAGGAGTCGCTCAGCAGACCAACCTCCTCGCGCTCAACGCCTCAATCGAGGCGGCCGCCGCGGGGGACGCGGGTGACGGCTTCGCAGTCGTCGCAGAGGAAATCAAGGCGCTCGCCGAGGAGGTCTCGGCCTCGACCGCCGAGATCGCGGACCTCGTCGACGAGGTCCAGTCCTCGACGAGCCACGCGGTCGACGACATGACCGAGATGCGCGAACGGGTCGCCGACGGCGCCGACACCGTCGAGGAGGCGCTCGAAGCCCTCAGCGAGATCGCCGACGACGTCACCGCGGCGAACGCCGGCGTCCAGTCCATCAGCGACGCGACGGACGAGCAGGCGGCCACGTCCGAGCAGGTCGTCGCCGTGGTCGACGAGGTGGCGAGCATCAGCCAGCAGACCGCCGCGGAGGCACAGTCGGTCTCGGCCGCCGCCGAGGAGCAGACCGCCTCGCTCGCGGAGGTGTCTGACAGCGCCGATTCGCTGGCGACGAGTGCGACGGAGCTCTCGTCGGTGCTCGACGAATTCGAAGTCGGTGACGGGATGACGGCCGCGGCCGAGACCGGCGGAACGGTCGCCGCACGAACCGACGGAAGCGGCCGACCACGTCGCGACCGGCGGAACGAACCGCCCGCGGACGGCCAATCACAATCCCCTTAACCCCCGCATCCGTAGCGGCGCGCATGGCCGAGATCAACGCCGTGGGGCTCAGCATGGGCGTCCTTCTGACGCTCATCGCCGTGGCGCTGCACTACTCCAAGGGGACGGGGTGGCAGTCGACCCAGGACATCTCCCAGGAGGTCCTCGACCGTCGGGCGGAGACGGTGCCGAAGACGGATTTCCCCGAGCCGATGAACCGATCGATCGGCGGTGGGGCCGCCGCCGCAGTCGCCGCCGGGGCGACGGCCGAGGGAGCCGAACTCGAAGAGGGTGGCGAGGAGACGGTCGAAGAGAGCGGCCCGGGCGACATCCCCGAGGACGAGGTCGAGTACTTCGAGGTCGAGTTCACCAAGGAGGGTGAGACCATCGAGATCGCCAACAACAAGACCGTCCTCGAATCCGGCGAGGACCACGGCTGGGACCTCCCGTACGCCTGTCGACAGGGCTCGTGTGTCTCCTGTGCCGGACAGATCCAGGACGGGCCCTCGGAGGAGTACGTCGTCCACGACAACCAGCAGATGCTCGACGACGGCGAACTCGACGACGGGTACACCCTCACCTGTGTTGCGTACCCCCGGGCGTCGTTCACTATCGAGACCGGGAAGGCCCCCTGAGTTCGTTCTACTTTTCCCGTGGTGCGGTGTGATCTTCCGCCTCGATCGCGTCGGAGCGCCAGCCCGCGCGAACCGAACGCACGATGGGCGGAACGGCCCACCGTCGACGGACGGCGCTGGCGGGCGGTCACCGTGCGGCGGCGGTCGACGCTACCGGAAACCGGCGTTCGTCCCCGAAGCTGTGGGGATGGCAATCGTTATACGTCGCTACGGGCTACGACTGCGTGAGGGCCCGTAGCTCAGTGGACAGAGTGCTTGGTTCCGGACCAAGATGTCGCGGGTTCAAATCCCGTCGGGTCCGTAGATTCTAATCGCAAGAATGCGGTGGAATTGAATCAGATTTTAATTCGGCTTCGTCATGAAATATGACGAACTCTCCTGCTGAGGGGCGTAAAACCAGTCAAATTTGCTGCCTAATGCGGAAACGGGCCTTTCAAATGACGAATTCACTCCGTGTTCGTCACGGTATCCTCCCTGTACGCGTTTCGAGGATATCTCACAAACGCAGTTCAAGAGACTGCTGATCCGCTCAAGTGCTGAACTCGTCCCAGACCGCTCCCATTCGCTCGTACACCCACGGTGCAACCACTTGAGAAATCACCGTCCACAACGAAGTCGGGTACTCCCGATTCTCACCGTCTTCGTGACGAGCCTCCGGGGGTGCGTGAAAATGGTCTCGCGTGTAGTCCTCACTGTCGTGTCTATCCCACCGACACAACCACTTTTCACCGTGCTGGTCTTCGACGTACGAGATGTGGAAGTCCCCGTTCGTGTATGACTGCACCTCGATGTACGCTTCGGAGACGTACTTTCGAGGGTAGTATTGCTGTTCGAGGGAGACGACGATCGAATCAGGCCGATTCGCCGGGAACACTGTCGTATTCTCGACCCACGACTCGGACGCCAATAACGACGCAAGCTCACGAAGTAGCGCCCGGTTCGGCGTCCGGTCGTGCTGGCCGTTCACCGTCAGGCGACTCCTTCGTCGACGGGGTTATCCTGTCGGGAGCGCCGGAGATCACGGATTTCCCTGCGGATCGCGGCCCAGTTGTTCAGGTCCAGCCAGACGTTCTCGGCGTCGCCATACTCTCCGTACTCCAGCGGGTCGATCTCATCCGGTGTCTCGACGTCGTATGTCTCCCGATACACTTCGTCCTCGGAGAGGAGTTCACCGAGTCGGTCTCGGTACTCGTCGTCATCCAGTTCTGAGAGACGGTTGAGTCGCCGCCACTCGAAGTACGACTCGTTCCGCTTGAACGTCTCCGGGTTTTCGGTCACCCGCGTCAACACGCCGATGTCTGCGAGTCGTCGCAGGTGCCGCCGGGCCGAGTTCTTCGAGCAGTCTGCTCGCTCCGCAACCTCCACAACACGGGTCGGCGTGTAGAGTTCGAGTGCGGTTCGGTACACTCGTTCGTCTGCCGGAGCGTTGTCGAGTCGTTCACCGAGGTCTTTCGAGAAGTCCGAGGAAGGTGGGCCACGTTCGTTGTCGGAGGCGTTCATACACAGTAACACGAGATGCTGGTGAATATATTTAACGTCCGCTCGCAGATATGAGCGCTAGTCGATCAGGATGAAACCAAGAGAGACGACGACTGATTAAAGATGGTCAACGTACTTTCGACGCTGTTCCATCTTCTCGCGCTCACAACTTACTCAAGAACAGTGTGCTGAACGTCCAGAAGAAGTCCAGCAGTGGTTAGAGTTCGCATCCGCTCCCCATCGTCTGAAACGTCTCATTCCTCTCGAGTAGGAACTTTGACGGAGGCGACAAGAGAGTAGAAAGCTATGAGTCCGACCGTCCACGAGGTTCGAAACGCAATTCGATCGGCGACAGGCCGCTTCGAACGCGAGTTCGAGGCATCGTTCACGAAGGAGGAACTGCAGGCGATCTGTGAGGCACTCACGATCACTGTCGACGAGGCAGGGCGTCCGTCAACAACGCGGATGCGCCGGCAAATCCGGGCACAAGTCGGCATCGCGGAGTCGCTGGAGACGGCAGACGACTCCACGTTCCGGAAGGCCGAACTCCAAGCGATCGCTGACGGAGTCGGAGCGTCGCCCGAGCCGTAGTCTCCAATCTCTCGATCAATGTGCCTTCTATGAGTCTCGATACGATGATTTCGGGTGCGAGCGTCTTCCCCTGACCGAGCCGCGCCCTCCATGATACCAGTGTCTCCGAGTACTACTCAGACTCTGTCAGTAACGGCGTGACCGATACAGAGAGTGTATGCAGCACAGAGAGACTGTTCCAGTAACTTGGGTCGACACCGGGAGTGCCACGGTGCCACACGGACAATCAGTTCACGCTCTTCGACAGCTCAGCCCCCGCCTTGAACTTCACCCCATTGGACGCACTCGCAGCGTTTACCAAGTGTAGCACTGGTGCGTCGACGGGCACGTTCGTCACGAACCCGTATTCGTCACCCGTCACATCCCCACGACTCTCACCGTTCTGCTCTCGTCCCGGCCGCTTTCGAGCGAGGATGTCTTCTCCAACCGACTCCGAAAGCACACCAGACTTGACCAACTCTTCGACCGGGCCAGCAGCAGGCCGTGCTCCTTGTCGCTCCCGCTCACTCAGCCCTGCCCGAGCCACTACGTCCCCGAACCCATCACCATCACTGTCATAATCGAAACAGCACTCGATACCGACCACTCTTGCCGAGCCAGCCAGTGTCAGAACCGTCGCTGAATTCTCGTACAGGGCAACGTCGTCGATGACCCACCCACCCGAGTAGAGAAGCTGTCCATCGCTCTCAGCACGCCCCACGTAGAACAACGCCGGGAACGGAACCGGGCACTTCGGCGGCTGGACCAGCACCTGCGCCACGAGTGTCTCGACGATTTCCGGTGACGCGCTCCCACTGCTGTTTGACGACCCAGTCCACGCTTGGTAGATTGCTTCAGTCGATGATTCAGGCCCATCCGACCCACCCTCCGCGGAGACCCGCACGGCCGCTGGGCCTCCATCAGCTTCCGGTGGCGAATTAATCACTACAACGGTGCCATCGTCAGCCCGAACGGCCTCAAGACTCCCGCCCGTCGCCACAGGCCCCGTCACCTCCGCGATAAAGTGCGGCGTCGTCCCGCACACCGCACCCGGGAACCCGCGGGGGTCATCATCATCACAATCACCACCACCCCCCACATCACGCGACTTCGACGAGGCCTTCGAGAGCATCCCACCACCATCACCGCCCGTCAGATAGGCGATGAGCCGCTCCGGCGTCACCGCCTCACGAATGCTTCCGTTCCCACCCGGAACCTCCGCATCCGGCAGGCAGACGGTAAATCGCTCACCAACAACCGGCTTGCCACCCAGGTACGCGACAAGCTCATCGTCCTCATCACCGTCTCCCACACCATCAGCATCCGAATCCCCATCGCCTCCCCGCAGACTATGGCTGTTACTCCGCGACGAATTGTGGTTCTGCGCCATCACCGCAGACGACGTAACCCACCCTTCCAACTCTACGCGCTCGGCAAGCGTCGGAGTCAGCCGAGCCACGTGCGGGCTCCCCGGAGCCAGCTCCCAACCCATACCCGTAACTACCGTCTCATCATCATTCCAGTCCGTCCCGGCGAACACCGCCGCAGGCGACGACCCCGTGTTCGTGACTAACGACGCGACTTGACTCAGACAGCCACTTAGCGCGCCGATTGCGACGGCGCCGCTCGCTGTGAGTAGCGCTCGTCGACTCGTGGTAGCACGTCGCATATCATCTGCGCGACTATCTCGTCTTCGTGAATTCATAATCGCGCAGTAGAGGTGGTACGTTAGTATAAGCCTGTTTATATTTACGGTATTCGTATGAATCAGCGTGTGGCAGATTCGCGCCCTGTATTCAGCACGGCCACAGAGACCTCACCACTCTCTGTCAGAAGCAGCGTGCAACATACAGAGAGTGAGTTCAGCACTGAGCGCGCGTCAAATTCAGACCGAAGTCTACTGAAACAGCCAGTAGGTACGTCTGCGAGTCTACCGGTGCTATGTTTGAGATAGCTTACATCCGTACTCGATGCCGACTGAGCCCGGCCCTTCGAGGGTAACCGTTTGTGTGGGTATCCAGGCCGAAAGACAGGACGGAAACTGCCAAATAAAATAGCTTCCGGCAGATTCGGAGTCGGGGTCGATCTTAGTTTTGTGCGGAGCGGTAGAAACAATTTGTTGCGTAGACCCGCCCACATCAAGCTCAAAGCGAGTACTGCTGATTGTCTCTCCTTTTTCTGTTAAAAGGCTTACCTCCCCGGAGAGTGCCCTGTTTGACCTATTAATCAACACGGACTGATAGCGAGACTCCTCCTGCAAACAGCCAGCTAACCCTACGGCAGTCGAGAGTGAAACTCCGGTGAGCAATGCTCGTCTGGAGGGCTCAAAGGTCACATACGCGCATTGTGGATAGTTTGTAAGTAGCTTGTGTTCCAGCTGACTGTATCTTCCCTCCCCTGTGCCGAACGATGCGACCACCCCAATTGGAAGGGTGGTCCGATGCTACATTCGCGCCCTGTATTCAGCACGGCCACAGAAACCTCACCACTCTCTATCAGAAGCAGCGTGCAACATACAGAGGGTGTATTCAGCACGCGCCCCGATTCAGACCGGCGGCGGGCCGGTGATCTCAATGTTGAACCGCTCACAGAGTTCGGGCGTGATGGCCGCCGCCTTCGCCTGGTTCTCCTCCGCGGAGCCCGGGGGCAGTTCGTACGTATTCACCGGCTCGCCGCGTTCGACGAACCAGTCCTCGAACTGGGGTGAGTGGGGCATGACGAGGATCTTCGCCTCCTCGCCCGTGACGATGAACGTGACGACCGCTCGGCGGCGGCACAGGTGTCCTCGGCGCCGGGCATGAGCAACCGCCCTTCTGGACACCGACAGTGGACCTCTCAGAGTGCTGTTCGTCGCCGGGATCAGATACTTGTCTGGAACCGACGTATCGCACAAGTCGGCGCCCAGAAGGAGTACCAACAGAAGTCCCACCGCTGGCCGCAGCCCTTCATGACAGTCAGGATATATATAAGGAATGTTTATTATGTTATAGGTCGTACTAGTCGTTGGGAACTGGAACGCCGTATCGTTCATTCTCAGAACAATCTATGACTAACTATGACGTACTCCGTGAGTTCGAGTCCGGGATCAATAACGAGCAGCTGGAACAGGCGGTTGAACGCTCGGGCAAGGCAATCGAGGCCCTGCGGAGTGAGGGGACAGCGATGTCGTACCTCGGCTCGCAGACATTCCTCAATGAGGATGGGTCGATCGGCGCGACGATGTGTCGGTACGACGCAGATTCGGAAGCGAGCCTCCGTGACCACTCTGAGCGGGCTGGCCTCGCTGTGAGCGATATCTTCGTGGTTGGCCCCCCGCACGCCGGAGTGGCCCCCAAGAGTGGTGTTGTGTCGAAGGCAGCCTGAACCGTAGGCTGTCCGTCCCGAGGGTCCCTGTGCTCAGATAGAATATCCACACGAGGGTGTCATAGAAGAGTTCTCACACCGTGATCACGGTACTTCCCGGATTGTCTCCACGTTCGTAGTTGGTGATTGCGACGACGAGGCGAAGGCACAGGGCGAGAAATACCTGCGCCCGTGCGTGGACGCGGCCTCGGGCGTGCGTTCGCCCGAGGCCGCAGTCCTTCACTGATTCGTTGGTTCGTTCGACTCCACTACGGCGGTTGTACGTCTCATCCAACGTGGACTGCTTCAACTGAACGTCCTCGCCGTGTTCGGTGATGCGGTCTTCGACCCTGTACTCAATGTCTTTCGGGTCATCAGCGTTCCGGGCGTTGTATGGAGCGACTGGCACGACCCCTGCGGTCAGCAGGTGGTCGTGCCAGTCGAGCGTGTCGTAGGCGCTGTCACCGACCATCCAGATCGGTGTGGCGACGGCGAGCGCGTCACGCGTGACGCGCATCGCCGTCTCTTCTGGCGCTTGCTTACTCTCGGTGAACTCCGCTCCGATCGGGATCTTTTGCCCGGTCGAGACGATCGTACAGCCGTAGCCGTAGTAGTACTCGTCGTCGGTTGGATCGTAGCACTTTGAGGCGTCTGGATCGGCGGGCATCGCCCTCACGTCTGTTGAATCGATACAGTAGGTCAAGTCGAGCAGGCCGCGCCGGGCGGCCTGCTCGACGAGGTGGTCGAACACCTTGTCAACGACGTGTTCAAGATCGGTGAGAAAGCGATCGACCGCGTCTCTCGACGGCGGTCGATCGAATCCACAGCTCAGCCAGACGACCGTGTTCCGAAGCTCTCGTTCAACGGGACGAATGCCGTAGATGTCCTTGTAGTAGCAGTGGAGAAAGCCACGCATCAGTTCTGGTGGTTCGTGGTCTCGTGTTCGCCCCGTCTTCGCCGGGCGAACACGTCGAACTCTTCGAGAAACTCGAAAGAGAGGTGCTCGAACAGCGCTAGCGTCTCTGTCTCCACGGCATTGAAGAACGAGTCTACCGAAGGATCATCTTGCAGGGTCGCTGAACTCATCCACCTCAGCGTTCACCCTGCTCTTTGGTGTGCTAATCGTTCTATGACACCCTCTATCCACACCGCTACATACCACGGCGAATATTTTGCCGGTGGTCGGCTAACCTAGTAAACAGTGCGAACCTGTTGAATAGCGGTTTTTCGTTCAGTCACTGCTGAATAGACAGCGCAGCAGCGGGTACGGAATAGGGCGTTCGTAGCATACGGATTACGGAACGGCTGTTCAGCCTGGTCGAGGTACTGTTAGCTAATTAATAATTATGTTTCTCTGCGTGAAATTTTCCTCCATTTATTCGCCTGGGCATTGTAGGACGCTCTTGTGGCGTAGATTGTTGGCGACTCATAGCGCAGTTTCAAGGATCGTTTTGAGCGCCTCCTTGCCCGGTTTTCGGTAGACGCGACGACGAAGCTGAAGTGCTCTGAGATACGGCGTGAGTCTATCTTTCGAGATACCTCGATGGGGCGAGAGCCACCGTCGCGCAAGCGACGCGTGGCTCTCGCAGGTATTCACGTGGATGTCTCCGTCGGCGTATTCGCCGTCGCCGTGGACGACGTACTTGCGGTCGAATACGTCGTCGTCCTCAAGTGGTTCGTAGGCTCGAAAGCCGTCGGTGTAGACGGTGAGCGACTCCTGCTGGCGGTCGGCCAGCAGGAGTCAAATCGTCGATTCGTCGGCGGCTCTCGCCGGACAGACGTACCGCTCACCGCTCCCACGATCTACAAGAACGAACACAGGTGGCTTGTCGTCTTCGTGTGTTCCACGCCCACGCGTGGCTAGGCCACGCGAGCGCGACGGCTGGTCGCGCTCGCGGCCCTTGAGCCCGGCTTTCACGTAGAACTCGTCGATCTCGACCGGGCCTTCGAGGTGGAGTCGAGGCGCGTCCAGCGCTCGGAGGAAGCGCTGGACGCGCCGGTAGACCGTCTTGTACGAGACCTCGATTTCGACGTCTAACTGTCTCAAACTCGTGTTGAAGCGGATGTAGGTGTAGATGGCGAAGAACCACTTTCTGAGGGCCACCGCAGAGTGTTCGAAGACGGTGCCAGTCTGATCGTTGAACGTGCGGTCGCAATTCTTACACAGGTACCGCTGAAACACCCGATAGCTGCCGTACCGAATCACCGATTCGGAACGGCAGCGTGGGCAATAGACGCCGTCACGCCAGCGAACCTGTTCCAGCAGATTCGCTGCGCGACGCTCCGAGACGAACGTCTTGAGTGGAATCATGCTTTCGTCGGGTGGCGCGTTCGCGCCACCCTTGCCCGCTACGACTTCCAGCTACTGCTGAGAACTCACCAACAATCCTCTACCCAAGAGCGTACAGGGGATCTATGCCTCGCTTGACTCGAAGACCTGCCGCACCGTTCGCAGGCCGAAAAAACGCGGAACACGGGCGGCGTATCGGTCGTACGTGTCGCCGAACTCCGCACGAAGGTGTGGCTCCTCAGCACGAGGCAAAAGCAGTACCCAGCCCACGTGTGCCGCTGCGAGCGCGGTGACGAACACCGAATCAGCAACGAGAGCGAATCCGGTGACGCCGACGACCATGCCGAGATACTGTGGATTCCGGGTGTAGGCATACGGGCCATCGGTGTAGAGTTCACCAGTTACACCCATCGTCTCGTCCGACTGCATCGTCCGTGCTCCCCACACGAACACGGCCGTTCCGAGAACCGCGAGGACCCCACCGCCTCCGAGCGTCAGTGGACTGGCGAGTCCCCACCCGCCCCAATCGAGGACAGCGGTGGCAATGAACGAAAGGTTGAACATCGCTACGAGTGTCCAGTGGCAATAGTACGCCAGCGTCCTGTCCCCGGGCGGCCACCACTCGTAGTGGGCCAGCAGCGTCCCGAGAATCAATACGTAGACACCGGCAGCCGATAACAACCCGACCCCGAACGCGATGTGTGTCGGAAACATACACGTCAGCATCGGCCCTCGACCCGGAACTCGATGCTGCCTCACAGGTGAGATTTTTATTTATACCACTGTAACCAGCAATCGATGAAGTACGCCCGATTGCGCATCCAGCACACCCAGGAGGCACGCCATCCGATGCACGCCTTCGAGATGGAGCACGATCGGATCGAGTACGCGGAACTCCATCACTGGAACATGGTCTTCGACGACACGAACAGCTTCGTGTTTCGGGTCCGTGGTGATCCTGACCCGTTCCGTGCGAAACTGGAGTCACGGGACGCGACCGTTTCCTACAGCCTCACTCCGGTCTCGAACGGTGTCTTCTACTGTTGTGTGCGCGAACGAGTGAGGGAGACGGATGAAGGCTACATCAACGCCTTCGCCCGGGGGTCACTCGTGGTGGTGCCGCCGATAACGTTCAACCCGGACGGGACGACTGACCTGACGGTGGTGGGGACGTCTGCGGACGTGAGCGCTGCCGTCGAAAACTTGCCAACGGGCATGCATGCGACCGTTCGGTCGGTCGGGCCGTATCGGCGACGGTCCCGGGTAGGTAGCCCGCAACTCACTGACCGACAGCGGGCGGCCGTTGACGCCGCCATCGAGCACGGCTACTACAACTCACCACGGGACGGCACTGTAGAGGATGTGGCAACTACTCTCGACATCGCACCAGGGACCGCAGCCGAGCATCTCAGAAAGGCCGAGGCGACGGTCATGCGGCACGTTCTCAGTCACGAGTGAGGACGGACCGCCTGTCAGCGCTGTTCGCGGTTTTTAGATACTCAACGAAGTGTTTTGATACACACAGTTATCTGATCTGAGTAAGTCACTATGGTAAATCTATAGAGGTCGGTGCTGCGTTCGCGCTCTGTATTCAGCACGCCCTGAATAAACTATCAGGGATAAAGGGTTCCAACAGAGCCAGATATTTTGCGGTGTTGAATAGCGATCTAATCTGTCGATATCGCTGCTTTAGAAGGGTGAAGCCGAGGAATTCGATTCTGACTTATGGAAGTCGACCTCCTCGACTTCGTTGAACGGTGTCGTCACCTAGCCAAACAAGCTTTAGGAAAGCACGCGGGCGAGCCCGCCAGCGGCGGGTTCGCCCGCTGGATCCACGTCGTTCTACACTGCTTTCGGCTCGAAGAGGGCCATAGCTACCGTGAAACGCCGAATCGGCTGGAGTACATGGCTGAGATACGTGATGTACTCGGGCTTGATCGGGACGATCTGCCCGAGTTCAGCACGGTCTACAAGTCGTTCGATCGGTTCAAGATGTGGGTGTGGCGGGCGTTGCTGCGCGTTTCAGCGCAGCAACACCCGCACTCTGGGCACGCGGCTCTCGACAGCACATTTTTCGACCGACGCTCAGCCTCGTCGTACTACCGCCAACGATCCGGCAGCACCGTCCAGACACTGAAAGTGACGACGCTAACCGATGTAGAGTCTCTTGCCGTCCTCGACGTTCATATCTCGGCACGGTGGAAGCACGATACGAAGACAGGGCCGCAGGTCGTCCGCCGGAACGCGGACGACCTGCTGTCCGTGGCGGCTGACAAAGCCTTCCACAACTGGATCACGAAATACGAGTTCTACGCACTCGGTGTCGATCCACTCATCTTACAGCGTGGATCGAAGCCGCTCACGGTAGGTCATAACGCGTTCATCCGGACAAAAGGCTACTCTCAGCGCTGGATGGCCGAAACCTCGTACTCGACAACGAAGCGCTCGCTCGGCGACGCCGTGCGAGCGCTTGGCTGGTATCGGCAGTTCCGTGAAATCGTCCTCATGTTCGCCATCACTAACATAGAACCGCTTTGTGAGCCGCTCTGACTATGACTCAGAGGCTATTCAACACGGCAAGATATTTTTAAATCTGGTTGAGGTACTTCCGCTGCGGTTCCATCTTCTCACGCTCGGTCCGCCGGTCGTAGTGTTCGTCCAGAACCGCTGTCGGCACGTTCGCTCTTGCACTCACCACTGGCTCCGGGACATCCGAGTTCAACCACTGCGTGATTGCACCACGACGAACAGCATGCGGTGACACTGATGACGGACAGGCGAACGACTGACTGCGGTCAATGGCTGTCTCACACTCAGAAAGGTCTCGTTTGTGTAGACACTCACCAGTGAACTCACAGGGCCGAGTCATCGAGTAGACGTAACTCTGAATCGTGGTGAGATGTGCCCTCCCTTGTGCAGTGGAAACGAGAGGGTTCCGACCGTACTCGTCGATAGTGTCTGGCCGCCGGTCTGCAATCCACGCGTCCAGCACTGAACAAGTGCCTGCTGAGAGGGCAATGAATCGTTCGCCGTTGAATTTGTTCTTGATTAGCGTTTCTGTGTCGGGTCTATGCCGCACAGATAGCGACATCTCTTGTGCATCGTAATCGTCCACGTCCAGTGCGTGAATCGCGCCTCTTCGAAGCAGAGCGTGCCAAATGAGGAGAAAGGTGACATGGCGCTCTGAGGCGTACTCGTAGGTAGAGAGATACTCAACAATTCCGTCAGCGACTTTCGAGTCCAACATCACGTCCCGTGAATTCTCGCCGTCGGCAAGACTCGGAGAGACGACCTTGGACCACAAATCGGCAGGAACGGCATCGATAGTTCCGCACCAGCGAATGAACACTCTGAGCGTGTCCATCTGTGATTTCTCACTCGGAGGCGCAAGGTCGCCGTCTGCCCGCCGCCACAATCGGTAGCGGTGTAGGGTCCGTCCGGTCAGCTCGTTCAGGTTGTCGATGTCCTGTTCAGCACACCATCGAATGAAATGGCCGAGTCGGGACGAGTGTGCGTACTGGGTCGCTTTCGCTAACTCGCTCTTGCGATCTTCGAGATACAATTCTACTGCTTCGTCGGGTCGGAGTGGTTCGAGTGCCATGGCTCTGTGTCGATGCAAATCGTGTGAACCAACGACCCGTCTCCGCGAATCCTAATCGCTGGACTGCGCGGCGATTAATTCAGGATCGTCATACGGTATGACGAATTCCCGTCGGGTCCGTGGCATCTAATCGCAGGAGGGTGGTGGAATTGGCTCGAAGTTTTAGTTCGGTTTCGTCATGCTACATGACGAACTATCGTCCTGAAGATCAAAATGCGGCACTACCTGCCGTTTGTTCGGGGACCATCCCTCCGCGAATGGCGAATTCGCGCGGGATTCGTTACGAGGGAGATAGAGTCAGTCTGATCAGACCAGAACTCACCGAACGAATCGCAGTCGTCGAATGGTTTCCCAGCTGACCTGTGCATCGGTATCGTCGGGGCACCGTAATCGGATCGGGTCACATCACCGTCGGAGGGAGACGTGGAGCACGAGCAATCCGAGTCCGACTGCCAGTGACTCGATGATGTGGACAGTGGTCAGATCGAGGGCGAAGAAATTGAACAGGACACCTTCGATGAACACACCGACCGTGATGACGGCGAACCCGAGCGTGGCATCCCGGAGGAACCGTTCTCCCGTTCGTCGATAGGCCTGATAACTCACCCACGAGACACCGGCACCCAGCAGGAACACGCCGACTCTGACGACAGAGAGCACGAGTGTCGGAAAGTCAGCCACCGTTCTCACCTCCAGCATCCCTCCTGTCACTCCGCCTGAGTTCGTCCGGCGAATAGCCGTTCGTCCGTCCGTACAACGAGTACAGGATGACCAACATCCCGACGGCGACGATACTCGTCTGCACGGTACCCGCCCAGAAGATGGAGAAGTGGAGCACGTCGAAGAGGATCCCTTCGATAACGGCGCCGAGACTGATAATCGCGAACCCGACCGCGAGATACAGCATCGCCTCGCTTCCCGAGCGTCGATAGCCACGGTAGGCAGTGCCTGCGATGAGCAGGCCGATGGCCATCGTGACGGCCTTCGCGATGACGAGTTCGATGTGCATCATCCACCTCGCATCTCGTTCCACATCCGGGTCAACCGGTCCGCAGCGTCCTCACGGAGTCGAACCTGCACATCAAGATCACCATCGACCAGATCCACGTCGATGTGCTCGAGGTTCGCCTCGTAGACGCTGTGGTGGTGACCCCCGCTCGGGTCGATCTCCGTCCGTTCGACGAGGAAGTCGAACGCCTCGAGTCGTTCGACGCGCCGGTACACCGTTGGGAGCGACATCTCGTGTCGTTCGCTCAGGGTTTTCGCTGACATGGCTTCACGACTGGTTGCGACCAGGATGGTCCGAGCGTACTCGTCCGCCAGCAGGTCGAAGAGGACCACCTCGGCGTCTTCGTCCTCGTCTGCGGACGCAACCTCGGTCACACATGAGGGTTCGAAACCAACATATAAATGCTGTGGGTAGATATTCCGACCCGGAAAGTCTGCTCTTGGGGCTTTATCACTGTCCTCCGTACCGCCAACTGGAGGGTGAGCACGATGTCCAAAGCAGATCTCGACCGTCGGACGTTCCTCGGAACCGCCGGAACGACGGCTGTCACGATACTCGCGGGATGTACAGGTGCGGCACCGAACAACCAGGCCGCAGACGGGACGGCGACGGCGGCTTCGGAGGCGGAACACACAGAGAGTGGACACGGTCACGAAGAGGACAGCCACCACGAGACCGAAGGACACGGCGAAGCGGAGGCTCACCACGAGGACGAAGAACATCACGACGAGGAGACCGCAACGGACCATCACGAGGAGGCCGAGCACCACGAAGGCGAAGAAACTCACACCGAAGGCGGTCACAGCGGAGGCGGTCCATTCGAGCACGCCACGGTGAACATGCAGACGACATCGAGTGGTCAGCACTTCCACCCGCACGTCGCGTGGGTCGAACCCGGTGGGACCGTCACCTTCGTCAACGAGAGTGGGACCCACACCGCGACGGCGTACCACCCGGACAACGACAAGCCCCAGCGGGTTCCCGACGGTGCCGAGCCGTTCGACAGCGGCCTCCTGACAGAGGAGGGGGCGACGTGGGAACACACCTTCGAGACCGAAGGCGTGTACGACGTCTACTGTGAACCCCACGAACAGCTGGGGATGATCGGCACCGTCGTCGTCGGTAAACCCGACCCCCACGACCAGCCCGGCCTGGCCGACCCCCAGAGTGAAATGTCTGGAGAGGTCGCCTCGAAGGTCCAGCGTCTGAACGAGCAGGTCAACACCATGCTCGGTCACGAGCACTGAGAACCGGATCACGTTCCCGACGCGTGTCAGCTGCACGTTCGACCGGATGCAGTATTCTCCTTCACGTCGTCCACGCAATCGCTGCAAACGAGACGGAAGACCGGTTTGGGAGATTTCGAAGCCCACTGTGGTTCCTGCCGTAACTCAAACTGGTGCTGTAGTCACCTGAAATGGTAAGCACCTCTCGTGAACACACACATCCATGCACTCCAGACGGCGTCTCCTCATTGCCTTGGCTGCCCCCGCTGGGACGACCCTCGTGGGGTGTCTCTCGGGAGCAACCGACAGCACCGGTACAGGTGACAGCGACACCGCGACTCCCGATTGTACGGCCACGCCGCCACCGAAACCAACCGACGCGGCGACGTCCGCCCGGGCGTATCCCGACCGTCCAACGGAACTCACCAGCGAGTCGATCGAGGGGTTCCTGAGCGCATACGAAAGAGCCTACCAGTACAACGATGCGCTCGCTGCCAGTCCCAACAAGATCGGACGCACCAACGAGTTCACCGTCTTCGTCCAGTCGGTCTCCGTGGACGCCGAAAACGAGGGGTTCACGGCGACCGTATCGGGCCAGTACGAGTCCGACTTCCTCGATACGTCGGCGTCAACCGTGACTCCGGAGACGGCGACAGAGACTCCTCTCCCAGCAGGACGCGGGCCCTTCGAGGCCTCGTACGTGATAACGGATCGCCTGCTCCGGCGCGAGGGCGTCGTCCACGAGTGCTGGTGATCGCTATCCCGACGAGACGGACAGGTCGACACCGCGGAGTCGCCGGGCGTTGATCGCGACGATCACCGTTCTCAGCGACATGAAGACCGCTCCGATTGCCGGGGAGAGGGGGATACCGACAGGTGCGAGGACCCCTGCCGCGAGCGGGAGCGCGAACACGTCCCAGAAGCGCCTCGGATCACGTTCAACAAACAGACCCGTCGAGTTCGAGCGAACCAACGGACGACCGTCGTCGTTCCGCGTGCCGATCTCCCGGCGGGAGGGTACGTGGTCATCCATCATGGGCGGCACGAAGGCAACGCGAACAGTGGAAACAGCCACACGCACGGTGGAGGTGACCACCATATCATCGGCCATTCCGAGTACCTCGAACCGGGCCACTACGGTGGTCTCAAGATACCAGTTTCCCCGCCTGGAACTGGTGAGAAAACGTTGACCGCAATGCTTCACGAGGACAACGGTGACCGAGTATTCGAACACCCCGGCGGAGACCTCCACTACACGTCGCCGGACGGGTCCGGTCCAGTCCGAGACGTCGCTGAAGTGACGTTCAGGTGAGCGGCCCCCGACTGACCTTCCGAATTCGTCGACCCGATACCGAGAGGCGTGCTCACAGCTGGTTGACCATCCGTACCGATCATCACCGACGTTCGAGTCGTGATATCGATCCGCTGATGATGCTTACGACATCGGGGGGGATTCTTCGGACTCTACCCGTTCTTTGAAGAAGACGAGCTCCTTGTTAGTGTGTTCGTAGAGCTCGGTTTCCCCGTCGAGTACGGTCGTGAACAGCCATCTCAACGTGTGTCCCCAACGGTTATTCGGAAAGTCCATCCAGACGGCATGAGACATCCGAGTTCCGGCCTCAGTCTCCTCCAGTCGGATGGTGCCACCCTCAGGGATTCGAACGGTGACGAGCCCGCGCAGGAACGGGTAGTAGGCCGTCCCGGTCCATACTGCCACGTTCGGATAGTCGATGTAGGGGAACCGACCGTGCAGGTTGGCGTACATCCCGGCGACCTCTTCGCGCTGATGGAACGTTGCGCCTTCACGCGGGCGGTTATCAGAGGTGTCGTATTCGAGCCCGTAGTGTTCCTCGGGATTCGATGCTGTCCAGTGGACGGGGTCGGTCACGTATTCCCAGACGTTCTCGGGAGAAGCATCGATGACAATCTCGGCTTCGTCGGTGAGATACATTGATTCTCCGTTCACCTGCTGTTACCGAGCGAAGACGTTGTACAGTCGTGCGAAGGCGTACACGAGGACGAAGCTGACAACGGCCGCTTCGGCCATTCCCGCAGCGGTTCCGACGACGGTCGGTTCGAAGAACAGATGCCACTGTTGCATCGCCACCACCGCACTCCCGTAGACACCGATCGCTCCGAACACGCCGAGCAGGAGCATCACCACGGCGGAGACGACTGCTGCAGCGCCCGCGAACGCCAGTGCGTCGAGGTGCATCACACCGGCGGTTGGTCCCATCTCGTACGTGTCCTGGTTTTCGGTCGCCGTGCTCATGGCTGAAGATACGCTCGACTGGTTCAATCGACTTTCTCTTACTATTCGAAAGCGGGATCTCCTCGTCAACACGTTTCGGATGAGATGCGAGTCGAAATTGCGACACTGCACTCCGCTCTGCACGGTTGAGCTGTATGAATCACCAGTAGCGACTGCCAGCTGGGGCCAGTGAGCTTCGGTAATCAATAACAAGGGTCGTGATTTGAGGACCGAAGACCAAGATCGTGTCCGGAGTAAACCTTCGAATGAGTGATTCGGAGGATACGTCGCCTCATTTAATGAAGAACAACTGACAAAGCTGATGGCCGTGATGATGTAGATATGCAAGCCGCCCTCCTCGACGGGATTCTCGAATCCCTGCGGATCGGTTTCGGGTTCCTCTGGACGGCAGCCTGGGCGATCATCATGGGGCTGGTGATCACGAGCCTCGTCCAAGTCTACGTCTCGAAAGACCGGATGGCCCAACTCCTCGGGGAGGAGAACCCTAGTGGACTCGTGAAGGCGACGGCGTTCGGTGCCGCGAGTAGCGGCTGTAGCTTCGGCGCCGTCGCGATCGGGAAAGGACTGTTCAAGAAAGGCGCACACGCGGTGAACGTCCTCGCGTTCATGTTCGCCTCGACGAACCTCATCGTCGAACTCGGACTGATGATCTTCATCCTCCTCGGCTGGGAGTTTCTGGTTGCCGAACTCCTCGGCGGCGTCATCCTCATCGCCGTGATGGCTCTCTTGGTGCATCTGACCCTCCCCGAGAACCTCTTCGATCAGGTACGGCAGGAACTGAACGAACGCGACCACGACCGGGGAATCACCGAGGACCCGACCTGCGGGATGGAAGGCAAAGACGAGTATTCACTCACGACTGACGGGGGTGAGACACTGAAGTTCTGCTCGCAGGGCTGTATGGAAACCTATCAGCAAGAAATCGCCAGTAGTGGTGGGTGGCGTGACGAACTCCTCTCGTGGGGTGGCTGGTACAAGCTCGGCAACCAGTACCGGAAGGAATGGTCGATGATCTGGAAGGACGTCGTCGCGGGCTTTCTCGTCTCGGGATTCGTCATCGTGTTCGTCCCCCAGTGGATGTGGAACGCGCTGTTCCTCCAGGGGGATGGAGTGCTCGTGAGTGCCGAGAACGCCGTGGTAGGTGTGTCGATTGCGGTCATCAGCTTCGTCGGAAGTATGGGCAACGTTCCCTTCGCTGTCGCGCTCTGGGGAGGCGGTATCAGCTTCGCGGGCGTCATCGCGTTCGTCTACGCCGACCTCATCACCATCCCCGTTCTCAACGTCTACCGGAAGTACTACGGCTGGGAGGTGATGCTGTACATCCTCGGTATCTTTTTTGTGACGATGGCGTTCACCGGCTTCCTCATGGAGGAACTGTTCACCATCCTCGGAATCGTTCCGGACCTCGCTGGTGGACAGACTGCGCGTGAACAGACGTACTTCGAACTCAACTACACGTTCTACCTCAACCTCGTCGCGTTCGTACTCTCCGGATTCCTCCTCTACGTCTACCGTCGTGGGCTCGGGGCGCCTGGACAGTACCGCGACCCGGTCTGCGGGATGCGGACCGACGACAGCGGTCCGAGCATCACTCACGACGGCGAGACGTACTACTTCTGTTCGAACCAGTGCAAGCGGTCGTTCGAGGAACATCCGACCGAGTTTGCAGGGAGTCAGGAACAGACATCTGACGTGCGGTCGTCACAGGGTCATGAGCATCACTGAACAGGTCACATAGAACTTCTCCACACAACCTCCACCAGCACTCTTGCTCCATACAATCAAAACTGGTAGGAGGGTGACGGGATAACGACAGAGCATGAACCAGACACACGTCGGAGCGAGGGGTGGGCGATGAACCGGCGTCGGGCCGATCTGATCGTGGGCCTTCTCGTCGTTGTAGTCCTCGTCGTCGGTGGCGCACTCACGGTGCAAGCCTACCAACAGCAGCGTGTCCTGGGCGGTATGGGGACGATGATGGGAGGCTCGATGGCGACCGTCCACGGAACCAATCCACTCTGGTACGCCCTTGGAACCCTGCTCGTCGCCGCTATCGTCGGCGTCCTGTACCTTACCGTCCGTGACAGCCTCGGCGTCTCGGGTGGGAGTGACCAGTTCCCGAGGGAGCCGATCGGTTCTGACGGACGAACACTCGACAGTCAGGCCGCAGACGAGTCGTCGAAGCGGACACAGAACCCGGAGGAGCAGCCTCGCGAACGCGTCCTCGATCTCCTGCCGGAAGACGAACGACGAATCCTCGAGCCGGTTCTCACCTCCCCCGGAATCACGCAGATCGAACTACGGGACCGCTCGGACTTCTCGAAGAGCAAGGTGAGCCAGACTGTGAGTGAACTCGAAAAACGCGGGCTCCTGTACCGAGAACAACAGGGACGAACATATCGGATCTACCCGAGCGAGAGCCTGTCACAAGACGAGTGAGCCATCTGCTAACGATTGTCAAACAATTAAGCTGGTAGAGATCGTACGGAAAGACATGTGCAGCCGCCACGCCGCACATCTCATCGCGGAGTACGAGGCGACGCGGCTTGCCCGCGAAGAGAACGAGGAAACGAGCGACACTCCGAGCACGACGGAGTCGGAGCAACAGTCGAGTGAACGGACCGGCGCGATAGCGGCTGTAGTCGCTTGGATTTCTCGGTGACTACCGAATCGTCAGGGGCGATTCTCTCCCGGAGCCGACAGCATGCTTAGTCGGCGGCCCGTGCCTGTCCACTGCGCTGGGTTTGACCCATCTCGGCGGGATTCTTCATGCCCTCCTTGACGCCGAAGTGGACCAGCGTGGCGTTGACGGGGAACGCGAAGACGAAACCGACCGATAGTGAGAACACGAGTGCGCCCCAGAACAGCAGGTCACCGATATGGGCTTGACTGGCGATCAGCAGGTCCGTCCCGATGGCGGCGATCTCCATGACAGTGATGCTCGGCGTCTCGCTGTAGAGGGCGTCGAGCATCGCCTCGCCGAATCCGACGCCCTCCTGCATGAGGGGGCCGACGGTGAGCGCGTAGCCGAACGTGTATGCGAGCGCGAACGTCCCCGCCGTGACGAGGAGCGTACTCTGCAAGGCGAGCAGCCCGGCGAGGAGTACGAATCCGAGGACTTCACCGGCTCCACAGCCGGAGTAGCAGTGGGCGGTCGAGCGGAAGCCCCGCCGCCACAGCGAGTCGTTGCTGATCTGGGTGCGTCCGGAGTACCAGTAGACGGCGAGTCCGAACGGCCCGGAGTAGAGGACGACCAGTGTCCAGACCGCTTTCATCAGCGACGGCAACGCCTGGTTTCGCTCGCGGAGATCCCACCAGAGGGTGCCGACGGACGCGACGACTAGCAGCGCCCAGACGCCCATCACGAAGGGATCCGACAGAATCGGCTTCATCACGTGGCGAACCGGTGCGAGTGTGTGTTCGATCTGTGTGAGCAGGTTCTGGAGTGGCATGGTCGCGTTGACGAGAGCGACGTCTCTCTCGTTACTGCTTGCAGTCGCGGGGCGTATGCTCCTGCAAGACATGAGTGAGGTTGGCCATTTTACTCGATTGTGGTTAACAATCCAAACCGCGAGCGCCCCCCGGGAGTAGAGGTGCCGAACTCGGAGCCCATCGAATTCGCCGGCGATGAACGATCTCTCTCGAGAAAAACGATTAGATCGCGTTATACACGTTCTCGAACGGTCTCCTGTGCAGGTTCGCGCCCACGCCGATAACTCCTGAGGGGTCCTATGGGTAATCGAGGAGAAAGCCAATGACCAACATCAGAATCGGACGCTGGCTGCTGGTGGTGCTCGCAATCGTCGGACTCGCGCTCACCGCGAGCGTGGTCAGCGCACACGGTGACGACCCGACCGGTGAGGACGCTCCCCCCTACGACGGGACCGCCGCAGAGTGGGCGGCCTGGATGGAGACGCATATGACCGACCACATGGGACCGGGTAGCGTTGAGTGGATGGAATCGCACATGGGCGTGACTATCGACGAGATGGCCCATGTCATGGCTGACAGCGACTACGACGACCACAGGAGGTACGGGCAGGGACGGGGGTGCTGAACCCGGTTCGCTGGCTACCCCTGAGCGGATGACTGAACGTCACACGACTACACAAACACACCAATCATGAACCAGATCACCGATGCTGTCGGACGGATCGTGCGTCGAATGACGATACTCGCCATCCCCCTGCTCGCGGGCGCGAGCGGTACCGCTGCTGCTCACAGTGGAGGGAGCTACGGTGGCGGGATGATGGGTGGCGGCTGGGGGCTCTTCGGTGGGACGATGGGCCTCTGGGGCCTCCTCTGGATGGGCCTCCTGATCGCCATCCCCGTCTACCTCGCCTACGCGCTCCTCACGCGCAACTCGGACAGCCGAGAGGGTCGGCCACTGTCGGTCCTTCGTGAGCGCTACGCTCGTGGAGAACTCTCCGAAGAGGAGTTCGAGCAGCGACGAACCAAGCTCGAACAAACAGGATGAGACAGACGGTCAAAGGCCAAGAATATCTATTTTGGAGGATCGACCCTCAACTGCATGAAGAACCCGCAAAATTAAACCCTCAGATACAGTAGTGTTTAGTATAGGACATATAATACAAACTACTGTGAATGGAGCGTTCGGCGAAACCGTCGAGGCTGCGGTCGCCGCACTCGAAGACGAGGGTTTCGGAGTCCTCTGCGACATCGATGTGCAGGCGACGCTCAAGGAGAAGCTCGGCAAGGAGTGCCGGCAGTACCGAATCCTCGGTGCATGCAATCCGGCACTGGCACACGAGGGGCTGGCCGAGGAGATCGAACTCGGGGCGCTCCTCCCGTGTAACGTCATCGTTTACGAGACCGACGACGGCGGCGTCGTCGTGAGTGCGGTCGACCCGCAGCAGTTGGTCGGGATTGCCGAGAACGCTGTTCTCGACTCGATCGCGACCGAGGTTCACGAGCGGTACGAGCGCGTCTTGTCGACCATCACCGACGAACTCGGAGCCAGGTCGGAGGTCTGATTCCAGATGTCTTCGTCGAACCAATTCGACACCACAATTATCATTCTCCTGATCCTCGGGGCGATCATCATCTTCCCGTTGCTCACGATGGGGATGGGATTCGGCGGAATGATGGGATACGGCGGCATGATGGACGGGTACGAGAGTGTCGGTGGTTGGTGGCCACTCGTCGGAATGGTCATGCAGCTCGTCTTCCTTCTCGTCCTCCTTGGTGGGGGAGATCTCGTCTATCGGCGCGTGACCGGCGCTCAAGACGCTCGAAACCCGGCGATGGAGGAATTGCGCATGGCGTACGCTCGTGGCAACCTCACCGATGAAGAGTTCGAGAGACGTCAAGAGAAGCTGGAACGATCGAAATGACGACCGAAGATGGTCTTGAGTTTTAATCAGTAACAAAATCCGACAACAATCCTCACCAGGGTGTCTTATAACTCGCACTTCCGAGATACTGCTCGAATTTACAGGCCGTTGAATAAAGTCATTATCTGTGGTTATCCCCGACGATGAAGACGTGGTCTGCGCGTTATTTGGAATAAATCACGGTACTCGCATTACACCTGTGCCAGGTATCGTCTCCGCTGTTCCATCTTTTCTCGTTCCGTCCGCCGGTCGTAGTGTTCGTCCAGAACCGCCGTGGAGACGTTCGCTCGTGCGCTCACCACTGGCTCGGGCACGTCCGAGTTCAACCAGTGGAGGGTGTCATAGAAGAGTTCTCACACCGTGATCACGGTACTTCCCGGATTGTCTCCACGTTCGTAGTTGGTGATTGCGACGACGAGGCGAAGGCACAGGGCGAGAAATACCTGCGCCCGTGCGTGGACGCGGCCTCGGGCGTGCGTTCGCCCGAGGCCGCAGTCCTTCACTGATTCGTTGGTTCGTTCGACTCCACTACGGCGGTTGTACGTCTCATCCAACGTGGACTGCTTCAACTGAACGTCCTCGCCGTGTTCGGTGATGCGGTCTTCGACCCTGTACTCAATGTCTTTCGGGTCATCAGCGTTCCGGGCGTTGTATGGAGCGACTGGCACGACCCCTGCGGTCAGCAGGTGGTCGTGCCAGTCGAGCGTGTCGTAGGCGCTGTCACCGACCATCCAGATCGGTGTGGCGACGGCGAGCGCGTCACGCGTGACGCGCATCGCCGTCTCTTCTGGCGCTTGCTTACTCTCGGTGAACTCCGCTCCGATCGGGATCTTTTGCCCGGTCGAGACGATCGTACAGCCGTAGCCGTAGTAGTACTCGTCGTCGGTTGGATCGTAGCACTTTGAGGCGTCTGGATCGGCGGGCATCGCCCTCACGTCTGTTGAATCGATACAGTAGGTCAAGTCGAGCAGGCCGCGCCGGGCGGCCTGCTCGACGAGGTGGTCGAACACCTTGTCAACGACGTGTTCAAGATCGGTGAGAAAGCGATCGACCGCGTCTCTCGACGGCGGTCGATCGAATCCACAGCTCAGCCAGACGACCGTGTTCCGAAGCTCTCGTTCAACGGGACGAATGCCGTAGATGTCCTTGTAGTAGCAGTGGAGAAAGCCACGCATCAGTTCTGGTGGTTCGTGGTCTCGTGTTCGCCCCGTCTTCGCCGGGGCGAACACGTCGAACTCTTCGAGAAACTCGAAAGAGAGGTGCTCGAACAGCGCTAGCGTCTCTGTCTCCACGGCATTGAAGAACGAGTCTACCGAAGGATCATCTTGCAGGGTCGCTGAACTCATCCACCTCAGCGTTCACCCTGCTCTTTGGTGTGCTAATCGTTCTATGACACCCTCCCAGTGGGTAATGGCACCACAACGAACGGCGTGGGGGGACACCGATGACGGACAGGCGAACGACTGACTACGATCAATTGCTGCTTTGCACTCCGAAATATCTCGGTCATGTGGACATTCGCCTGTAAACGCACAGGGTCGAGTCATCGAGTAAACGTAGCTCTGAATCGTGGTGAGATGCGCCCGACCCTTGGCAGTAGACACGAGTGGGGTCCGACCGTACTCGTCAACCGGATCTGGTCGACGGTCTGCAATCCACGCGTCCAGCACAGAACACGTCTCCGCCGAGAGCGCGATGAACCGTTCGCCGTTGAATTTGTTCTTGATTGGTGTTCCTGTTTCGGGACGGTGCCGCACATCTAGCGACATCTCCTGTGGGTCGTAGTCGTCCACGTCCAGCGCGTGAATCGCACCTCTCCTGAGCAAAGCATGTCAAATCAGGAGAAAAGTCGCGTGCCGCTCAGAAGCATACTCGTAGGTAGAGAGGTAGTCGAGAATCCCATCTGCGACCTCGGAGTCAAGCATCACGTCACGAGAGTTCTCCCCGTCAGCCAAACTTGGAGAGACGACTTTGGATCATAGGTCGGTCGGAACCGCGTCAATCGTTCCACACCAACGGATGAATACGCGGAGTGTATCCATCTGTGACTTCTCAGTCGGTGGTGCGAGGTCGCCATCTACACGCCGCCACAGTCGGTAGCGGTGCAGCGTCCGTCCGGTGAGTTCGTTCAGCTTAGCGATATCCTGTTCGTCACACCATCGAATGAAGTGGCCCAGTCTAGATGAGTGTGCGTACTGGGTCGCTTTTGCTAGTTCGCTCTTGCGGTCTTCGAGGTACAGTTCGACGGCTGTTTCTGGGTCGAGTGGTTCGAGTGCCATGGCTCTGTGTCGATGCAAACCGGAGTCAACAACGACTCGAACCTGAAACCGTAATCGCCAGACAGCGCGGCGATTAATTCAGCTTCGTCAGACACTATGACGAATTCCCGTCGGGTCCGTGGCATCTAATCGAAAGATAGCGGCGTAATCGGACCAAAATTTTAATTCGGATTCATCATGCGCCACGACGAACTCGAAGGGTTGAACGATTCCAGTGAGCCTCAGTCATCCACCTGCGACCAAGTCGAACCCGGGCGGTCCGTGTCGAATTACGTCAAGTCGAAAAGACGCGGCCCGGAGCTCGCGTAACTCAGGCACAGGCGCAGAAGCCGGGAACGTCACTCGACGACAGTCGTGTCACCCGCATGCCAGCCCACAAGGTCTCCAGTAGTTGGCACCCTGCGCACTACGAGTCGGCGAAGAACGCGTCGTACTCCGCGACGAACGACCGCAACTCCCGTCGCGTCGGCGCCTTGTCGTGACGCATGAAGTAACTCGAGACTGAATTCGCTAACACGAGGGCTGCACCGTCGGACATGCCCTCTATCTCGCACTCGGGCTGACACCGACGTTCGTTGCGCTCGCACGGGAAATCGGCCCGGTCGGTGCGTTCCGCTACGGTCTCCGCTGGCTTGTGAGTCATCCGACTCCTGCACTGGCGATGGGCCTGCTGAGTCTCGTCGTTCTCGTGCTTACCGCACTCTTGACGATCGCGTTCGTCCTGACGTTTGCCGGTGTTGCGTTCCCGTTACAGGTTGCTGTCGTCGAGACAGTCGACAGCCAGACAGCCGACGCGTCGACCTCGACAACGGTCGCCGCGTGCTAGCACGATTTAGTTACCAAATCGGTAGTCCTCTCGAGCGGGTCGTGTCTGAACGTCTTCGCCGTCTGGTGGAATCGATGTCAAAGTTGATACGACCGTTCGACGAGTACTTCGGCGAGCGCGACTGATTGCACGGTCGAACCGAGCCATGTCGGTTCGCCGGGGAGCGGGAAACGGATTCAGGTCGGCTTGACGGCTTCGATGGTCGCTGAGACCACGTATTCACTCACGTCTCGTTCCGCGTCCCACTCGCGGATGAACTCCTCACTCCCCTCGTCCGATTCGATTCGAATCGCTTCGAACCCGGCGTTCGAGAGCATTCGTTTCACGTCCGGTATCGGTGACGCACCCGCAATACAGGAGGCAACCGATTCGGGGTCAGCGTGGACATCGTCCGGCAACTCGGCGGTCAGGACAACGTCCGAGATGGCGAGTCGCCCACCAGCACGAAGCGCGCGATAGCCCTCGTGGAACACCTGCTGTTTGTCCGGGGAGAGGTTGACCACGCAGTTCGAGATGATGACGTCGACCGTCCCGTCAGCAACTGGAAGGTGTTCAATCTCGCCGAGTCGGAACTCCACGTTGTTCGCATCGTTCTTCGTGACGTTGTCGCGGGCTTTCTCGACCATCTCCGGCGTCATATCGACGCCGATGACGTGTCCGGTCTCTTCGACTTCGTGAGCAGCGAGAAAACAGTCGAAGCCCGCGCCGGAGCCGAGGTCGAGGACGGTCTCGCCGGGTTGCAGGGAGGCGATCCCGTTCGGATTTCCACAACCGAGGCCCAAGTTCGCGCCGTCGGCAACGGCGGCTTCCTCGTCTTCGGAGTACCCGAGTTGCTGCGTCAGGTCCTCCTCTGCAGTGGTATCTGATCCGCTACAGCAACTCGACGATTCGCTCGCAATCCGCGCGTATCGTTGTCGGACTGCTCGCCGCTGTTCGTCAGGAGCTAGCCTCTCAGTCACCGAGTCCGATGGAGACGGTTCACGCATCCGGCTCACCTCGTGTCTCATCGAGCGTGTTCAGGAGGGTCGTCGCTCGCGGAGTCGCAGCGTAGTATCGCCACCGTCCGTCTTTGCGTCGAGACACGAGGCCGGCGGTGTAGAGCCGTGAGAGCGCCTGACTGATGGCGCTCTGACTGACGCCGAGTGCAGGTTCGAGTTCACAGACGCAGACGCCACCGTCCGCGTCGGCGATGAGTCTGAGTGCCTCGTAGCGCGTGTCGTTTCCGAGGGCCGCGAGAACCTGTACGTCCGAGGCGAGTTCCGACTCCGTCAGTGAGTGGTGTGTAGTAGTACAACACTCTCTGTCGGACTGAACGTTCTCGTTCTGGGTCGATGGGGACGATTGCTGACTCATCTTAGTAGATTCTAATATTAGCAAGTGCTAATGTAAGCGTTTCGCAGGAGGGTGATATACACCGGAGAGATCTAGCGTGAAAGTTCTGTACGTGGATCAGTCGAATTCCGGTGAGGCGTGTGAGGTGGAACTGTTGTTCTGACACGACTCGTGTCCGTGCGTCGCGGCGTGGTGATGATACCAGTGGATGAACTGTTCGAGGCCGAAGAACGAGCAGAAGCCACCGATGAACGAGAGGAACAGCGAAAGCGTGTTTTCGCTCCCTGCCTCTCCGATCGCCTGGGCGGGTGATGCAAGAGGGCACCGCCGATGAGTCCGCCCGCGGCCAGTGCGATCAGCGCTAACAACAGGCGGTCGACCAGTTCGTCGCGGACGAAGAGCGTGAGGACGCCGATCCACGCGATGAGGCTGATTCCAACAGTCGCCGCGACGATCCAACCGAGCGACCCCGTATCAATGAATCAGCATATCCGGTCGGTCGTGTTCCGCGCTGCCGGGACCGACCCCAGTCGGGAGTTCCTCCGTCGAGCCGTCGCAGTGACGTGCGTCGACGAAGGTCCAGCCGTTCAGTCGCCCGGGCGAGGCCGGCGTCATCTCGCCGCTTTGAGACCGACGAACGAGCCCTCCCCGAACCCCTCCGCGATGGGTTCCGGGCCGTCGATCTCGTCGACCCAGTGGTAGATCGTCTGGACGAAGTCGAACTCGGTGAAACCGGCGGCTTCGAGCGCCTCGACGAGTTCCTCCGTCGAGACGAACACCGCGTCCCGGTAGAACGGGTTCGTCTCCTTCGTTTCGAGATATCGCTGCCCGACGGGGCTGTCCTCGTCGATGTATCCGATCACGAGCGTGCCGGACGGCCCGAGCACCCGTTCCGCCTCCGCGAGCGTCCGAGGAACGTCGTCGACGAAACAGATCGTGGTCACGATCAGTGCGGTATCGAAGCTGTCGTCCGCGAACGGGAGGTGTTCAGCGACGCCGCGAACCACGTCGATTCCCCGGGCGCGCGCGTATCCGAGCATCTCCTGGGCCGGGTCGATGCCGACCTGCATGCCCAGTGGGGCCGCGAACCGCCCGCTTCCGACGCCGATCTCGACCCGGTATCCGGTCGTCTCCAGGAGACGTCCCAAGGCCGCTATCTCCGACTGATACGCGTCTTCGTGTTCCTCGAACCAGTTGTCGTACCGTTCGGTGTGCGCCTCGAACGGAGCTGTCTTCGGCATGGTTACACGGACGACACGTAGCCATACCAAGATTCGCCCCGACGAGGCCGACAGAACAGATCACCTGAGAAACACTCGTTACCGAACCCGTCGTCGTTGAGGGGACGGACGAACCCTCGACGATCGAGGAGGGTGGCGCTGGGTTCGAGGGGATCAAACTCCTGCTCTGTGAGGACCCGCTGCTACCGATCGCCGAACGGTACACGGAGACGAGACTCCGCCCCGAGGAGGGGTTCCGGTTCGACCTGCGCGAGCTGGGACTCCCGTCGGAGACGACGTTGGCAGTCGTCGTCAACCCGAACAACCCGAACGGCGGGTCGTTCGACGTGGAGGCGCTTCCGGACCTGCTCGAAGCCAACTCCCGGGCGTGGGTTCTGGTCGACGAGGCGTTCGTCGACTTCGTCGACGGGTCGGTCGTGCAGCTGGTCCCCGAGTACGACAGCCGCCTCGTGGCCCGAAGGCTGTCGAAAACCCACGGTTTGGCGGGCTTTCGCGTGGGATACACGGTCGCGACGCTCGGACACGAGACGAAGGTCCGCGACCGGATCGAGCGACTCCGGCCGTGGACGGAGGAACTGGTCGACGGGCTCCGGTCGCAGGGCGTCACGACGTGCCCGACGGAGACGTACCTCTTCCTCGCGGATCTCAGCCCCCACGACGCCGGTGAGGTCGCGACGCGGTTACGTGAGCGGGTCGTCGAGGGGCTCGCCGAGACACTGTGATCGCGAGACGCTAGACGACCGACCGGCTTCGCTCGACCGCCTGGAGGGCGGATACTGGTCGTGGGCCGTCAGGTGGAGCCGTGTGGCGTCGGACGCGAGCGGTCAGAACTCTCTGCCGGTCGCTTCCTCCGCGGTCTCCTCGATACCCTCCGAGATCGCTTCGTCGACGCCGCCGGACAGGTACCCTTCGATCGCTTCCGAGAGTATCTTGAGTAGATTCATACGGCCGGCTCGTCCGGGACATATAAGAAGATAACGTGTCGCAAGTCCGACTCGAAAACGGGTCGCTACCTGTCAAAAGCGCGCCCGAGTGTCGCACGACGCGGGGCCCGACGAGAGTTCGGACACCGACGTTCGACAGAACTATTTACTCGTACAGTGTAGATCTGCTCGATGGATCACCTCGACGAGATCAGCATCGAGGAACTGCAACGGGCACTCGACGAGGTAGAGGGAAAGAAGCCGACGCAGCGACTGTTAGCCGCGATCGCGTACAAGAACGGCGTCACACAGACGGAGCTGGCGGAGTGGTACGGCGTCCAGCGGCGGACGATCTACAACTGGCTCAAACGGCTCGAAGCCGAACCGCTTGATGCGGCCGTCGAGGACGCGCGCCGGCCGGGACGACCGCGACGACTGTCCAGCGAGCAACAGAACGAACTGGAGCGGACGCTCCACGGAGCGCCTGCGGAGGCGGGCTACGACGAAGCCGAGTGGACGCCCGCACTCGTTCAGCAGTTCCTCCGGGACGCGTTCGACGTGGACTACTCGCTCCCCAGTTGCCGGCGGTTCATGAACGAGGCAGGGGTCTGAAGGGTAGTTCACTCGCCCGCCGGTGACCGGTGATCCCTCGAAGGACCTAGACGGCGGCCGCGGTCGCTCGGAGATCAACCTCCCCCCATCGAGCCCGTCTATCCGGTGAAAAGCGAGCAACGACATCTGACAGTTACTAGTGACGAGCGTCGGTTCGCTCGACCGATCCACCCGCGGTTCGCGCCGAACGTTCATCACCCCGGGGTGAGACACCAGGTCATGTCCAGTACGGCGTCGCTCTCGGAGCCGCGAGTGCTCGCGCACACGAAGCGCCGCCTCTTCCCCGACGCGGACGAGCCGAACACGTACTCGGTCGTCGACACACAGTTCGCGATGGACGAGTGGCGCTCCGGCGAGTCGATCCCCCCGGACGTTCACGAACGGCTCGCCCCGTTCAACCACGTCCGGGTCGGATCGGGCTATCCGGATCTCGTTGGCGTCCGACTGCTGGAGTCGGAGCTCCTGGCGGTCGAGCGGTTCGGCGACCAGCCCCCGCTGATCGCCGTCGAGGCGAAAGGGCGGACGAGGTCGGGTGCGGTCGACGTCGAGCGCGGCGTCGTGCAGGCGTACGACCGCCTCCACGAGGCCAACGCCGCCTACCTCGCGGCACCGGTTCGAGCGATCTCGCCGTCGGCACGGACGCTGGCTCGCGAACTCAACGTCGGCGTGCTCGGGGTCGAGACGGACGGAGCCGTCGAGGCGCTGGAGGTGCCGCGCGTCGTCGGGAACCGGACCGCCGACGACGCGACGGCCATCCGGTTTCAGGCCACCGCACAGGGGGTCGCGAACAGGTCGTTCGGACTGAACCACCCGAAGAACTACCTCGCGTACCCGCTGGCGCTATCCCACGACGGCGACGCGGAGACAGTGCTCGCCGACCGGGTCGTCCGAGCGACCGACGACGCCCGCCGGGGGGCGGCGTTTCTCGGGCTGGTCGACGACCGCCCCGACGGAGTACGGCTCACCGCGCTCGGTGAGGAAGTCGTCAGGTTCGCGCTCGACCGGTACGGCTCGGTCGACGCGGCGCTGGGTGCCGTCGAGGAGTGGAAACGGTCGCGACGGCGGTTCTGCGACCTCGCGCCCGAGTGGGGGCTGCTCACACGGCGCGTCGTCTGGGCGTATCCGGCGACGCGACTGCTCGTCGAGGAACTCCAGACGATGCACGACGACGGGATCGCCGAGCCCACGCTCGTCGACCTCGTCGAGTGGCTCCACGTTCAGCACCCGACGTTCACCGTCGAACTGTTCGTCCGCGGGACCGACGACGCGCGCTCGCGGGTGCTCGACGCCGACGGTGACCTCCGCCGCGCGACGCTCGAAGACGGCAACGTCTACCACGCGCCGACCGTCTTTCAGCTGAAGGCGATGCTGTACCACGCGGGCGTCCTCACCGAGCGGGGTGCCGAGCCACACCGGCTCGACCCTACGACCGACGTGTGGCGGCTGCGGAACCCGCTGGACGCCCGCCGGTGATGAGGGAGCGCTCCGGAGCGGTACGGAGAGCACATAGCGACACCTAACAACGACCCGCCTCGACTCGTCAGCATGAACGACGAGACAGTCAGCTTCGCGTTCGTCTGCGTCCAGAACGCCGGCCGGAGCCAGATGTCGACCGCCTTCGCCGAACGCGAACGCGACCGTCGCGGCCTCGGCGACCGAGTCGAGATCGTTACGGGCGGCACGCATCCGGCCGACCACGTCCACGACGGGGTGGTCGTGGTCATGCGAGAACTCGATATCGACCTCTCCGACCGCACGCCGCGCGAGGTGTC
Organism: Salinigranum marinum; assembly: GCF_024228675.1. Classification (NCBI taxonomy): domain Archaea; kingdom Methanobacteriati; phylum Methanobacteriota; class Halobacteria; order Halobacteriales; family Haloferacaceae; genus Salinigranum; species Salinigranum marinum. The sequence continues at coordinate 3,006,900 of NZ_CP100461.1, forward strand.
CACGGCGGAGCTGGAGGCGTGCGACGTCGTGGCGACGATGGGCTGTTCGACGCTCGAACTCGACGCCGTCGTCGACGTCCGGGACTGGGCGCTCGCCGACCCCGACGGGCAGGATCTCGACGCGGTCCGTACGATCCGTGACGAGATCGAAGGGCGCGTGGTCGCGCTGTTCGACGAGTACTTCGGCGAACGGGAGCAGGGACGGTCGACCGCCGAGTCGGCCTGACCTCGGTCCGGTTCTCCCCCACGTAGTCTGTCGCGACCGTTCGGCTGGCATCCGCGTCCGGTCCGCGTCTGGATCCGCGGTCCAGCGTCGGCCGCTACCGTCGGACCGTAACCGGATTCGCGGCCGAGACGAACGGCTCTTCCCCGGCGGCGGCGAGCGAGAGCCGTCCGTCCTCGTCACGACGCTGTTCCCAGACCGGCAGGACGGGAATCCCGTAGTCCGCGGGGCACCTGTACCGGGACGCGATCAGCCACGTGCGGGCACGCATCTCGCTCACCCCTCGACGACGACCGTGCCGACCATGCTGGCGGCCTCGTGGGGGATACAGAAGTACTCGTGCGTGCCGGCGGTCTCGAAGGTGTGGACGTACGACTGGCCCGACTGGACCGCACCGCGACCCTCGTCCCATCCCGTCTCCGCCGCCGACCGGGAGTCGAAGCCGCCCGACGCCCAGTACGCGGCGCCGTCGGGGATATCCCCCTCGTAGGCGGTGACCGAGTGTGGTTCGCCGGCGGCGTGCGTCCAGGCGACCGTCTCTCCGACCGAGATCGTGAGTTCCTGGGGGGCGTACGCGACGGCGTTCATCTCCACTACGTGGTCGGCGTCCTCGGGGACGCCTTCGACGACGTTCGGGCCGCCTTGCAGGTCGGCGTCGCCGCCCGAGCCCTCGTTGGACCCCGCGGCCCCGCTCACGGGCGCGTCGTCGAGCGCGCCGGCGACGGCGAACTGCGCACGGAGGGTCGAGTCCGCGAACGCCGACAGCGTCTGGGTCGACAGTGACTCGATGAACGTCTCCAGCCTCGCCTCGAACGTCTCGTACGCGCCCTCGTCGGCCTCCTCGAGGAGGTCGTGCACCCGCGCCTCCTCGAAGTCGGCGAAGACGCCCTGGGCGAGCGCCCCCGCCGACTCGCCGAACGACCCGCCCGCCGCGCCGATGACGGCGTACATCGCCGCGACCGCCTGTTCGTCGAATGCCTGCGCGGCCGCAGTCACGTCTCCGCCGTCCGAGGCGGCGACCCGAATCTCGCTCAGTTCCGTCTCGAACGTCTCGTACAGTTCCTCGTCGGCATCTTCGAGCGCCTCGTGGAAGCCGCCCGCGCCGGCCTCGAAGCCCGCGAAGGCCCCTTCGACGACGGTTCCTGCGCGCTCCGTGCGGCCGAGCACGGCGAGTCCACTCGCATCGAAGCCGCGGGCGGCCATGACACCGGCCTCCGCGCCGGAGACGTGAGCGACGGTTCCGGCCTGGGTCTCGAACTGCAGCAGGGTGTCCATCGCACCGGCGAGGTGCGTGTCGGCCGCGTCCTCATCGCCGGCGTCGAGGGCATCGATGGCACCGACGAGGTGCTCTTCCTCGAACGTCTCGTACAGCTCCGTCGACGTGGATTCGAGCGTCTCGTGGAAGTCAGCCTCGTTCGCCTCGAACGTCCCGAACAGTCCCTGTGCGACCGCCCGTGCTCCCGAGAGGTCGCCCGTCTCGAACAGTTCGCGGGCGTCACCGAGCCGCGCGCGGAAGTAGCCCGCTTCGAGGACCGCCGGTTCGGGACCCGAACCGAGCGCCATCACGCCGGTCACGAGGCTCTCGTGGATGGTCGAGATGGCCGACTCCACGGCCGCGTCGTCGCCCGCGTCGATCGCTTCGATGAGTGCGCTGAGTCCCTCGTCCTCGAAGCCGGTGTACGCCGCTTCGCTGGCCGCTTCGAGCGCCTCGTGCGCCCGGGCGCCCTCGAAGTGCTGGAAGACAGACTGAACGGCCGAGCGTGCCGCCTCGACCTCACCCGCGGCGTAGAGCCAACCGGCGTCGTCGACGCGAGCCCGATAGAGCGTGAGCGCGGCGGCGTGAGCGAATTCGGTCGACGGGCCGCCCGTACTCGCGAGCGCCGCGGCGTCGAACGCCTCCGCCTGGTACGTCGACAGGTGGCCCGTCCCGGCGACCGCGGGAGCGCCGACGACGGCGTACGAGCCCGCAACGGCGGCCGCGAGGGCGTCGTCGGCCGCCGAGCGGACGGTCTCGACGTCGTCCGACCCGGCGGCCTCGACGACCGCCTCGATCCGGCCTTCGAACGCCTCGTACGACTCGGCGTCCGCCTCCTCGATCATCTCGTACGCCTCGCTGGCCTCGAACGATTCCATCGCTCGCTCGGCGACGGTGGCCGCGGCGTTCGCGTCGACCGGAGCCACCACGGCCGCGTTCTTCACCCGGCTCCCCAGGAGCTGGAGATCGAATGCCGCCGCCGTCCGCGCGTCGGTCTGTCCGCGGATGGCGGATTGGAGCTGCTGGTCCGCGTCGCTCGCGGCGTCGCGCGCGGCGGCGAGCGACTCCGATCCCAGTGCCTCGCCCAGTTCGCCGAGGTTCGACTCGAACGACTCGTACACCCGCTCGTTCGTCGCCTCCAGCTGTTCGTGTGCGCCCCACTCGCCCGACGACCCCTCGAAGCGCGCGAACACGTCCCGGGCGGCGGCGGCTCCGTCGGCGTACGAACCGGCGGTGCCGAGCGCGACGGCGTCGTACAGCCGGGCCCGCATCGCGTTCCACTCCGCGGCGACGGCAGTCGTGGCGCTCGCCGTCGGGGCTGACTCCGGCGTCTCGGTCGACGACTGCGTCGAGGAACCGCCCGCCGATCCCCCCGACGCGTCGTCCGTCGCCGTATCCGTCGTGGTCGAGTCCGCCGCGTTACAGCCGGCGAGGCCACCCACCGCGAGGGCGGCACCGGTCGTCCTGAGCAGGTCGCGTCTGGTCTGTCGCATGTTTTAGGCTCACCTAAACAATACAAAAGCCCGTCGAAGTTTAGGCCACCCTAAACCAAAACGATTATATTTTTTAGGCCGCCCTAAAAAGACGATGCAGAACCGAGACACCGTCGCGCGTTCGGGTGGTGAACGCGCTCGCGTCGGCCGAGATGGACGCCGGGACGTCGGAGTCGAGGCCGTGGGTGACTGACCGATGCGACGCGGGACCCTCCGCCGGCTTCGCCACGCGATCGACGCGATCGCGTCGCCGAACGGCGACTACCTCGTCAGGTGCGCGCGAACGGGCGTCCGACCGTTCCCGGTTTCGGGTCGACGCTTCCGGTCGCGGAACCACGCCGTCGTGGCCGCCCGACTAGCGACCCGGTTCCGGGGACGGTTGCGGCGGTACGATCCCGACACCGCCGTGTACGACCTCGTCGTCTGCGACGCTGGCGCGCACGAACGGGGACCGACCGACCGACAGCGAGAGCCCACGGCGGCCTCGAACGGGGGTCGAAGGTGACCGACTGCTGTCCCGTCGGACGGGCACGGCGGCGCGTCGCGGACGAACTGGAGCGGACGCGGGAGAAACAGCGGGCGCTCGACCGGTTCGAGTCCGACGTGCGTTCGATCACCGCCACGCCAGCAGGGGGACAGGGGACAGCCGTGGACGGCTTCGTCGCGACGGGAGCGGACCGGACCGCGGGCCACCGGCAGGTCCGACGCGCGTTCGAAGAGCACGTCCGTCCGCTGAGCGGCGACGCGCTCGAAACGCCCACGACGGTCCACGAAGCCATCGCGACGGAGTTCAGCCGGGACGTCGCCGTCGCGCTCGCGACCGTAGATGGCGGGCTCCCGTCGCGGCTCAAACAGGCCGTGCTCGACGAGTCGGCACGGCGACGCGACGAGATGGCCCTCACCGAGCGGGCGCTCGACCGGGAGCGGCAGTCGCTCGACGCGGCGTGTGAGCACCTCGACGAGGTCCGCGCGTGGCTCGACGACCGCGTCGACGTTCGGCTGTCGACCCGCGAGTTCGGAACGCTCGTGGCGTGGCACGGTCGGCTCGACGACCACCACGGGACGCTCGACGACGTCGCGGCGCGGCGACAACGGCACCTCGACCGAACGACGGCGATGGACGTCACCGTCGCGCTGAGTCACCGGACCCTGGCCGAGTATCTGTACGCCGAACGGTCGGCGACGTTCCCCGTGCTCGACGCCTGTGCCTCGTTGGCGGCGGCGTGTACAGCGGCCCAGCGCGGCATCCGGACCCATCTGTTCGGGAGCGCGTGAGGACGAGAGCTGACGACCCGTAGGGCCGACGTCCAGCGGGAGTCGGCCGAGGGCGAGTCGGCCTCGCGACTGAGTGGACGATCCGACAGTCACGGCTCGCAAACGTACCATTCGGGCGGTATTTTGAAGTGGAGCGACCTCCTGCGTGTACTGGTAATCGATGCTAAACGTACGGAGGTTCGGGGGACGGGCGGCGCTCGTGACGGTGATGGTACTGCTCGTGGTCTCGGCGGCGACACCGGCGAACGCCGCGGTGGGCGACGCCGACGAGGTGACACAGACCGGGAGCAACTACGTCGGTGGGCAGGTCGTCTCCGCGAGCGGGCAGGCGGTCGCCGACGCCACGGTGACGATCCCGACGAAGGACGGCCGGCTCGTGGCGACGACGAACGGTGCGGGCGAGTATCTCATCAACCTCCGGGACGCCACCTTGCCCGACGAGGTGCTGGTCGTCGCTGAGGGCGAGGGCTACGTGAGCACGTCGCGGGTCGTCGAAGCCGGGAGCCGCGAGATAGACATCACCCTCCTGCGGACGGGCAGACAGCTGTTCACCGTGTTCAGCGAGACGTACCACCTGGGAGACGACTTCGTCGAGCGCGGCGACATCAACGGCGCGCTCAGCGAAACCGTCGACGGCGAGACGCTCGAGCGGAGCGTCGTCATCGGGGAGATCCAGACGATGGCCGAGTTCGCGACGATGTTCTTCGTCCTCCAGGGATCGGAGATCGAGAAGCCGGTGTATCTCAACGGCCAACAGATCGGCACGCTGGACCAGTCGGACCCCGACGGGTCGACGAGCACACACGAGATCGTCTTCGAGCCCACGGCGCTCAGGCCCGGTCCGAACACGATCCGTATCGAGAGCCGCGAGGACAACTTCGAGGTCTCGAACGTCCGGCTCCGACTCGAGGACGTCCCGGCGGACACGCAGAACCCGGAGCTGTCGATCGAGAGTCCCGACGGCCTCACGGCGGGCGGGTCGGGCTCCTTCGCGGTCGAGGCGAGCGACAACGACCGCATCCAGCACCTGATCGTCACGCTCTGGGACGGGACCGAGCCGGTCGTCCACCGGACGACGGCGGGCGAACCGGTGTCGTTCTCACAAGCGTTCGACCGCGCGGGGACGTACACGCTCTCGGTCCAGGTGACCGACGGCTCGGGCAACCTCGACACGGCGACCCGTGAGATCACGGTCCAGGAGCCGACCCCGACGCCGGAACCGACGCCAACCCCGACACCCACGGCGACCGCCACGGTGACGCCGACGTCCGAACCGACCACGGTTCCCGGCTTCGGCCCCGGCGTGGCTATCCTCGCGCTGCTCGTCGTCGGCTTCCTCGCCCGACGCCGCAACTGATCGACGACGAGTGCCCCCCACGGCTCGCCCCGGTCGAACCGAACGCGGCGGTGGGGGCGCGACTCGTCGTGTCGGTCGGTGGAACGGCAACGTTGATGCGTCCGGGTCGTCCACGAGCGTCCACGACTCTGGAGGGACTCGACGATCTCGACCGGGCGATCATCGGCGCGCTCCAGCGCGACGCGCGTCACGCCTCGTCGGGCGACATCGCCGAGGCGATGGACGTCTCCGCGTCGACGATTCGCAAGCGGATCCAGCGGCTCGAATCCGAAGGGATCGTCACCGGCTACCACGCGACGGTCGACTACGAGCGAGCGGGCTACCCGCTGGCGGTGCTGTTGTTCTGTACCGCGCCCATCCCGGAGCGCGAGGAACTGGCCGCCCGGGCGCTCGGCGTCGACGGCGTCGTCGGAATCAAGGAGATCGCCACGAGCGAGGAGAACCTGCTCGTCACTGTCGTCGCCGAGAACACGGACGAACTGACTGCGATCGCCCGACGCCTCGCGGAGTTCGGACTCACGATCGGCGAGGAAGAACTCGTTCGGGGCGACGAGACGGTCCCGTTCTACCGCTTCACCGGCACCGAAGACGACGAGGAGCGGCCGGCGGCCTGACCGCGCCGACGGACCACCCGCCGGCCGGCGGCCATCGCCTGCCGGCCGCTCGTGACGACGCCCGCCCTATCGCCGCAGGAAGCCGAGGAGCCGGTAGTCGTGGTCCGGCGTATACCTTCGAAAGAGGAGGCTGTTCGTCAGGACCGACACGCTCGACACCGCCATCGCGCCGGCGGCGAGCACGGGCTGGAGCAACCCCAGAGAGGCGAGCGGAATCATCGCGGTGTTGTAGCCGAGCGCCCAGAAGAGGTTCTGTTTGATCTTCGCGAGCGTCCCCTCCGAGATCCGGATGGCCTTCACCACGTCGACCGGGTCGTCGCGCATCAGCGTCACGTCGGCGGCCTCGATGGCGACGTCGGTCCCCGAGCCGATGGCACAGCCGACCGAGGCCACCGCGAGCGCGGGCGCGTCGTTGACGCCGTCTCCGACCATCATCACCCGCCGCCCCGACTCCTGGATCGACTCGACGGCGTCGGACTTCTCGTCGGGGAGCACCTCCGCACGGACGTTCTCGGGGTCGATCCCGACCGCCTCGGCGACCGCGCGCGCGGTGCGCTCGTTGTCGCCCGTGAGCAACATCACGTCGGTGCCGCGGTCGCGGAGGGCCGCGACGGCCTCCTTCGCCGTCTCCTTGACCGTGTCCGCCGTGGCGACGACGCCGAGGAGTTCCCCGTCCGTCGTGCCGGTGGGCACGCTCGTGCCGGCGGGCACGCTCGTGCCAGCAGGCACGCTCGCGACCAACATCGCCGTCTTGCCCGCGGTTTCGAACTGCTCCATCGCTTCTGTCGCCGGGGCGGGATCGACGCCCGCGTCGGTGACGAGTTTTCGGTTGCCGACGAGGATCTCCCGCCCATCGACCGTCGCCCGGACGCCGTGACCCGGGACGTTCTCGAACGACTCGGGAGCGGACAGAGAGAGACCGCGCTCCTCGGCCGCGGCGACGATGGCGCGGGCCAAGGGATGTTCGCTCCCCGACTCGGCGCTCGCGGCGAGTCGAAGCACCTCCCGCTCGCTCGGTTCGGGGCGGGCGGCGATCTGGCCGCCGTCGGCGACCGCGTCGGCGTCCGCGCGGCCCAGCGGGACGACGTCGGTGAGACGCATCTCACCCGTCGTGAGCGTCCCCGTCTTGTCGAAGACGACCGTGTCGACGTCCCGCGCGCGTTCGAGGATGTCGCCACCCTTGAACAGGACGCCGTGTCTGGCACCGATCGTCGTCCCGACCATCGTCGCGGCGGGCGTCGCGAGGCCGAGCGCGCAGGGGCAGGCGATGAGCACGGCGGAGGCGAACACGACGACGGCGAACTCGAAGGGGGAGAGCGCGGCCGGGCCGCCGCCGACGAGCCCCCACAGCGGCAGGGCGTTCACTAGGCCGGCCAGTGCGTCGGGGAAGAGGAACCACGCGACCGCCCACGCGAGCGCGTTGACGATGACCGCGGGGACGAAGTACGCCGAGATGCGGTCGGCGACGCTCTGGATCTCGGGCTGGCGGCTCTGTGCCTCCTTGACCGTGCGGACGATCCCTTGGAGCGCCGTCTCGGAGCCGACCTTCGTCGCCTCGACCACGAGGAGCCCGTTCTCGTTGATCGTCGAGCCGACCACCTCGTCGCCCTCGCGCTTTTCGACCGGGACGGACTCGCCGGTAATCATCGACTCGTCGACCGCGCTCTCGCCCTCGACGACGACCCCGTCCGTGGGGATCTGCTCGCCGGGGCGGACCTTCATCCGGTCGCCGACCTCGACGTCCTCTAAGGAGACCTCGCGCTCGGTTCCGTCGTCGTCGACCAGGGTGGCGGTGTCGGCCTCCATCTCCAACAGCGTGCGGAGCGCCTCGCTCGCCTGGCTTTTCGAGCGGGCTTCGAGGTAGTTCCCCAGCGTGATGAACACGAGGATGAGCGCGGCCGTGTCGAAGTACAGCCCCTCGCTCGCGAGGACGCCCAGGAGGACGACGACCGAGTAGAGGTACGCCGTCGACGACCCCAGCGCGATGAGCACGTCCATGTTCGCCGTCCGATTCTTCACGAGCGCCTTGTACGAGTTCTCGTAGAAGGGCCGGCCGAGCACCAGCTGGACGGGCGTCGCCAGGAGGAACTCGACCCAGCCGAACGGGAGGCCGAAGACGGTCTCGGGGAGGACGCCCCCGCCGAAGAGGAACCGCTCGATCAGGAAGACGAGGAGGGGAGCCGACAGCGCCGCGCCGAACAGGGTCAGTCGGAGCTGGCGGCGGCGCTCCTCGTCGCGTGCGGCGTCGCGTCGTTCCTCGGCCGACTCCCCCGCCGCTCCGTCGTCCTCGCGGACGGGCGTGTAGCCGGCCGACTCGATCGCCGCGTAGAGGTCGCGACGGTCGGCGTCGACCGGGTTGTACGTGATCCGCGCCTCGTCGGTCGCGGCGTTCACCTGCGCGTCGACGACGCCCGGCGTCCGTTCGAGCGCGCCCCCCACCGTGTCGGCGCAGTTCGTACACGTCATGTCCGTGATGGCGACAGAGAGCGTCTCGGCGACCGGCGTGTAGCCGGCCTCTTCGACCGCCTCGTAGATCCGCGCGAGCGAGGCCCGGTCGGGGTCGTACTCGACGCTCCCCTCGTCGGTGGCGACGTTGACCGTCACGTCCTCGACGCCGTCGAGCGCCCCCACCGCGTCCGTGATGGTCGCCGCGCAGTTCGCACAGCTCATCCCCCCGATCTCGAGTCGGCTGCGTCGGTGGCTCATTACCTGTCCCTACGTGCCCCGTATTCAATCGGTTTGTCCTTTGGATCGTTCAGTAGATGAGTGCCCGAACGATCGAATACAAAGCGGAACCCGTCAGCCGGCTCCCTCTTTGAGTTCGGCGTACTTCTCGCGGAAACGCGTCTCACAGGAGGGACAGCAGAACTGGTAGAGGTCGCCGTCGATCCGGGTCGAGACGCCCTCCGTGTCGACCGTGTTCCCGCACTGGACGCAGGTGAGTCCGAACTCGGTCCCGCCGAGGTCGGGCGACCAGTCGACGCCGGAGAGAAGCGTCACGTCGTACGACCCGATCGCCGCCTCGTCGACGACGTCGAACAGCCACGCGGCGAAGTCGCTGTCGGGGACACGGGCCTGAAACACCAGGTGCGACTCGGCGGTCGTGAAGACGTGCTCGACCGAACCGCTGTCGAGGAGCGCCTGGCGGACCGCCGAAACCGCGGTCGTCGCGCGATCGACCTCGAGGTCGACGAGGACGGGCGTCCCGCCGTGGAGCTGTGTGCGGTCGACGTCGAGCGTGAACCGACGGATGACTCCCACGTCGCGGAGTCGAGCGACGCGGTCGGAGACCGCCGGCGGGGAGAGGTCGACGGCCTCCGCGAGGTCGCTGTACGGTCGCCGCGCGTCGTCCAGGAGGAGCCTGAGGATTTCGAAGTCGGTCTCGTCGAGGTCACGCATACGCACAGTGTGGACGCACGGAACAAAAGTTGACGGGGCGATAAACTTCGGATTCGAAGCGTCAGTGGCGGGCTCTGTCGTGGGGAACGACACTCCGAGGCTCGTGACGCCGGGTCGACCGCCACCCCCGAGCGCGCGGGCGCTTCTGCCCGCGTTTTCCGCCATCGGGCCGTGTCAATTTCTCTCACGATGAGTGTTACCGTGATGGCCCAAAAATCACCCAACTAGTTGGGTAGTGTAGATATATCCGTTCAGCCCTCATATGCAAATAGGGCAGAACCCCTGCCACCATCCATCATGAGTCACTGCACATACTGCGACACGTTCGTGTCGACTGACTTCGTTCGGGTGTTCGGCGACGAGAACGGGCGTGTGTACGCGTGCCCGAACTGTACGGCCAACGCCGGCATCCAGCAGGTGAGTGCCGAACGCAAGGCGACGATGGCCTGAGACGTTCCGGCCGGTCGCAGTGTCGAACGGTCCCGGAGTCCGACAAGGTCCCCCGAATCGCCTCAATGAACCCTTCGAAACCGCGCTGCTAGACCCCGCAGCGGCGACGTGACCCGTCCGAGAGACCGCCGTCGACACGCCGCACCCGTCGGTGAGGAGCGGCTACCTCCACGCGTTCGACGGGACGGGCGCACCGCTTTCGAGGGTAGCTCCGAGAAAATCGGGTAGTCGTTGTGTCGCCGAACGGCGACGTACTGAACTGTCTTACAGCCGCGTCAGATTCGCCGCGCGCGGACCCTTGGGGGAGTCCTGAATCTCGAACTCGACTTCCTGTCCCTCTTCGAGGTCCGGGCCGCCGACGTCTTCCATGTGGAAGAACACGTCGTCATCCGAGTCCTCAGTGTCGATGAAACCGTAGCCGCCAGTGTCGTTGAAGAAATCAACCGTGCCTTTCGCCATTGCATCTCGATGGAGGAGCACTGGCCGGATAACACTTGCGAAAGAATCGGCAGCCGAACGGCCGTTCAACCGACGGTCGACCACTTCGAAACGGGCTGCCCACAGATATTCGACATACATACAGTTATCTCGTTTGGCGTGCCCGATTCGGGCCGAACGGGAGCTGCGTTCTGTCGTATCGGTGGTTCGGGCGGGCGGTGGCGGCGCGTGCCGTCGAAGCCGGCCCGACGGCGGATCTCGGTCGGAACGGGCCCGAACCGACGGTTCGGAGCGGACGTGGCGTGGCTACTCGTCGTCCGTGCTCGACGGTCCGCCGAGCCACAGCTTGAGCCAGTCGGCGAGCGGACCGCGCATCCCGTCGACGGTGACGGTGACGCTCCCGTTGAATCGCCAGGTCGCACGCTCCGGGTCGTCGCCGTACGAGAGCGGGACGTCGAGCGTGAGCTCGTTGGCCGTGAGACGTATCGCCTCCTCGCGGTCGATCTCCTCGTCGAGGACCTGTTCGACGACGTCCAGCCACGTCCGTCCGGGCGGGTCCAGCTCGGGCACCTGTCCGTCCATACGGGCGCTTGGTTCCCGAGCCTACTTGTGTTTGTGTTCCGGGCACGACCTGCGCGGGGCTGGTCGGCCGGTCGTCGATCCCGGTCGCCGGACGCGGGCCGGCCGCCTACCGGAACGTCCGGTCGACGGCCTCGACGGCCGCCGCGAGCTCGCGGCCGACGGCCCCGAGGACGCCGCCGAGACGCGACTCGATCGGGGCGACACCGAGCCGACGGGAGACGACCCCCGGCTGTGCCTCCGCGCCGGCGACCGCTACGGTCCGGTCGCGGACACGTACCTCCACGGTGAGGTCCGTGGTCCGCAGCAGGTCGGTCAGACGGTCGGCCTCGCCGCCGGGGATCCCACCGAGCGCCCGCAGCGCGGCGGACAGCGACGGGAACTCCACGAACAGCCGCTCGCCGGTCGACCGGACCGCCGCCTCCGCCCCGTTCACCGTGAGCGTGAGGTCGGTCGCCACCGACAGCGGGGCTCTCGGCTCCGCCTCGGTCGGGTTACTCACGTTCGCGGGTGGTGACACGGACCGACCCATCGAGCCGCCAGTGAGCGTGTTCGGCGTCCGAACCGGTCCCGCTCGGCACCTCGACCTCCATGTCCTCGAACTCGTAGATAATCTCCGCACCCCGGCCTGTCAGCCGATCGTAGAGGCTGATCGCCAGGTCGGGCCACGTCGTCGTCTCGTCGATACGCTCCTCGGGACTGGTAGAGTCAGCCATACGACGAGACAAGGACTGTCAACACATATACCTTTGTTTCACCGCGGCTCCGGGCAGGGACGTGACAGCCGTCGAATACGTGTCTGACGCGGCCTCGGAAACTAAGTACCGGTCATACGAAGGGGACGGACATGGCGAAGGAGACCGTCCGGTATCCGGACGCGCTGGTGGCTCGGATCGAAGCGTTCGTGACGGATTCGACCGCGTTCGAGTCGAAGTCCGAGTACCACCGGTTCGCCTCCGAGTTCCTCCTCTCGCTGCTCGACCCCGACCACGAGCCTTCGGTGCTCGGCTACGGCGAGATATTCGACGACCTGGGAGCCGAACTCGACGACGCCCTTGCCGTCGGTGACGGCGACGAGGAACGGTTCTTGGAGACGTACATCCGGGTCCGTCGGCATCTCCTGCACGGGGAGCTCGACGAGGCGCGGGCGACCGTCGACGAGGCGTACGACGTCACCGACCGGGAGGCGCTGTTGCTCGACGAACTCATCGGCCAGTCACAGCGGGCCGGTGCGGAACCGGGTCACTCGCCCGTGGGACGGCGGGCGGTCGGCCCCGAACCGCGCGCGTCCACGAACGGCCGCTCCCGGAAGACGGAGGCGAACGGAACGACCGCGAGCGAGACAGGGCCGGTCGAGACGACCGGCGAGACGGACACCGTGGCCGCCGACGAGACGCCGGTCGAGTCCGAACACTGAGCGGTCCGTCCGACGAACCCCTCGTGGACGATGGGAGCGCTCGGGCGGCCGTCGACGCGTCCACCGAGGTCGCCGGCGTCAGTGTCGCCCGTGTTCACGGGTCTCGGCCTGTTCTTCGACCGATGCGAGCGCCGCCTCCTGTTCGCCGCGAGCGAGCCCTCCGGACTCGGCGTGGCGTCCGGTGTACTGTCTGCTCGGGATCAGCTCCCAGACGTCCCTGTCGACGTCGGGTGCTCGGTCGCGTCGGATCGCCACGAGGAGGGACTTGTGCGGGGCCATACGGTCCGATATCGGCCCGAACGGCGTAACGCGAGGGGACGAGTTACCTGTCTCTATCGCGGCCCGTCGTCGATCGATCGTCGTCGTCCACCGACCGTCGCCGTCCGACCGCGCCCGCGGTCGCGATCGCTGCCCGCACAGCGGGGTGAAAGTGAGAGACAGCGTCCACACCCACCGCCCCGTGAGGTGTTCTCCACCCGAAGACAGGGGGTCGTCGCGGATGGAGTGGAAGGGAGAAAGACGGGCGAGCGGGACCGGGGGAACGTCGGATGGGCGTCCGACGCGTCCGGTGTCGGGATCGCGGCCCCGAACGCCGTCGAGGCGGACCGCGACGCCCGACATGCGCGTTGAAGTGGGTACGGCGAGAACACTGCGGTGTGAGCCGTCGACCGACGCGTGGACCGACGTCCACCGATCGTGACGCCGGAGCGAGCGGCGGGACCGACGGTGAGGTGGACGGGACGCCCCGGCAGATCGGGATCACCTGTTCTCCCGACCACGTCGTGTTCTCGACCGTCGCCGCACGGCTCGTCGAGCGGGGGTACGCGGTCACGTTCTTCGACGCCGAGCGAGCCGTCCACGACGATCACCTCGGCCCACTGTCGCTGTTCGTGAACAAGCGGACGCGGCCGGCGTCGGTCGAATCCCTCCTGCGGGCCGAGCGGTCGGGCGTTCCGACGTGGAACAGTGCGACCGGCGTCTCCGCCTGCGTCTCGCGCTTCTCACAGCTCTGTCTGCTCGATAGCGTCGGCTTTGCGGTCCCCACGGCCTCCCGGTCGAAGCCCTCGGGCGAGTACGTCGCCAAGAACCTCTACCACTGGAACATGTCGCCCGAACTCAACGGCGAGGGTGACCTCTACGAGGAGTACCTCCCGGCGGAGCCGGTCGACTACAAGTACTACGTCGTCGACGATGGCGACGAGGTCCACGCGCGCGTCCTCCGCGCCACGTCGAAACTGTTCGGCGAGAAGCGGGTGCTCGGCGAAGCCGACCCCGTGCCGGCCCACGTCGACCGGATCCACGACCTCATGCACCGCGTCGGGATGCGCGCCGTCGGCGTCGACCTCGTCCGCGTCGACGACGACTGGTACGCGGTCGACCTCAACCCATGTCCCAGCTTTCGCAGGACCGGTCTGGAGGCCGCGCTCGTCGACTCCATCGTCGCCTGCGCGCGGTGAGTCGCCGTCGCCGTGGAAACTGTGTATATATCTCAATGGATCCGTTCTAGTAAACGTTTATTCGCCACAGGCGGAGAGTAAGCTACCTAGCCGATGTCAACGTGTTTTTCGTGGGGGTCCAGGGGACGCCACGTTCGATCCAAGCGAGCACCGTTCGGCGGCGAACGCTCCGTCCAGCGGCGCAGGGGAGAGGCGAGACCGGCACCGACCGCCGCACGCAGGGGCGAGCCGTGAGCCGCGACGCGCCCACGAACGGGCTCGACGGCCGGCTCATCGAGCGCTGCGAGGAGATCCCGGCGGAGCCGCCCACCGGGGACTACGTCGTCGTCGACGTGCTCCACTTCTCGAACACCGTGATCGAACTGTTCGAGAACGGTGCCGACTACGTCCACATCACGGACGAACGCGGCGAGGAGCCGGCGTTCAAGGCCGAACGGCCCGAAGCCCGGATCGGCGGGGCGACGACCCCGGCGTACGAGCCCGAGCCCGGTTACGACTTCTTCAACTCCCCGAGCTTCGTCCAGGACCTCGACGTCGAAGGGCGCCCGGTGAGCATGACCTCGTCGAACGGCGGGCGCACCGTGGCCCGCCTGCGCGCGGTCGTCGACCCCGCGAGCGAGGTGTACGTCGGGTCGACGATGAACGCGGGGGCGGTCGCAGACCACCTCCGCGGGAACGGCCGGACCACGTATCTGGTCAGCGCGGGCTCGCGCGGTGACGTCGCGATCGAGGACCACGTCGGGGCGACGCTCATCAGTCGTGCGCTCGACGGCATCCCGCTGGCGACGGCCGAACGCGAGGTGTTCCGCCGACAGGTGAAAGTCGCCAAGGGACCCGGCTACGCCCAGAAGAACGAACTCCGCCGGCGGGACGTCTGTGAGTACGCGCTCGCGTTCGACAGCCGCGCGGTCGTGCCGCGACTCGCGGACGATTCGCTGGTGGACGCGGCGCGACCGGAGACCGAACACGCCGCCGACTGAACGGGACGAACGGCTTTACCCGCCCGCGACCACCCTCCGGACACGAATGAGATTCGGTGCCGCGCTCGACCTCCGATACGACCAGTCGTTCGAGGCGTTCGTCGAATTCCTCGCCACGCAGGGGCTCTCACACGTCGAGATCAGGCAGGGCTACCTCGACGTCCACCCCGACGCGCCGACGGCCGACCGCGTCCGCGACGTCGCGGCCGAAGCCGACGTGACCGTGACGCTCCACGCGCCGTTCCGCGACTGCGATCTCGGAAACCTCAACGATCGGCTCCGCGAGGCGACGGTCGACGCCGTCCGCGACTCGCTCGACTTCGCCGCCGCCGCGGGTGCGGAAGCCGTCGTCGTCCACGGTGGGGCGGCCCGGCCGCGCTACCCCGAGCGCGTCCAAGAGCGCTCCCGCGAGCAGGCGGTCCGGTCGCTCCGTGCCTGTGCGGCGCACGCCGCCGCGGCCGGGGTGCCCCTCTGTGTCGAGAACCAGCGCGACACGTCCTCGAAGCGCCGGCACACGGCGACGCCCGACCGACTCGCGGCGCTCCTCGACGACGTGGACGCCGACCCGTCGGTGCTGAAAGTGACCCTCGACGTCGGCCACGCGAAGGTCGCGGGCGTCGACCCCCGGGCGTTCGTCGACGCCGTCGGCGACCGCATCGCCGTCGCGCACCTCCACGACAACGACGGCCGCGACGACGACCACAACCCCCTCCCGGGGTTTCGGGACGTCGCCGCGGCGGTCGGCGCACCGTTCAACGTGCTGGAGATGAAGTCGCTGGCGGACATCGAGCGGTGCGTCGCGGCCGTGGACTGATCGGCTTCCCGCGATGGGTGACGGTCCACGCTCGAAGGTGGCCGGCGGTACTGTTCTGTGTGCGGCGGTCCATACCCTCGCGTATGGCGCTCGCGAAACTGATCGTCGACCTTCCGTCGGGGACGTGGATCGGCGAGGTGTCAGCCGCTCACCCCGACGCCGTCTTTCGGGTGCTGGCCGCGGTGCCGGCCGACGAGACCGGGGTCGGACTGCTCGAGATCACGTCGGGGGAGCTGTCCGCGATCCTCGCCGCGATCAAGGACCACGAGGGGATCGACGTCGTCGAGGTGTTACAGGCGACCGGGAACGAGGCGCTCGTCCAGTTCGAGACGTCACAGCCGTTCTTGCTCATGGCCGTCCGCAACTCCATGGTACCGCTGGAACTCCCCTTGCGGATCGCCGCCGGACGGGCGAACCTGGAGCTGACCGTCGCGCACGGGCGGCTGTCGGAGCTCACCGCCCAGCTCGAGTCGTTTGGGATGTCGTACGAGGTCGAGTCCCTGCGACAGTCGCCCGCCTCTGCCGATCTGCTGAGCGAGAAACAGCGGGCACTCCTCGTCGCGGCCGTCGACCGGGGCTACTACGACACCCCGCGGACGTGTACGCTCACCGAACTCGCCGAGGGGCTGGGGCTCGCGAAATCGATGCTGAGCGAGCGGCTCCACCGCGTCGAGGGGACGGTGATGAAGGAGTTCGCCACCGGGGTGGAGGTGACCGGCTCCGACTCGATCGCGTGAGCGGCGTCGGCGTGGATAGCCAGGAGGTACTCGACGGACCGTCGGGCGAGGCGCGCGCCGTCGTCAGGCCAGTTCCGACTCCGTCTCCCGGTCGGGTCGACTCGCCCGCGTGCGACGACGAAGTCCCCCCCGGACCAGTCCGACGGCGTGCCGCGGCCGCGCGAGCCGGCCGGTCGGTCGGTCGGCGTCACCGGTCGATCCACCCACCAGAACCCGTTCGACGCGGCGTTCGAGCGTCCGCTCGTCGATCTCGCCGGCGACGTACGCCGCGGCGAGTTCGTCCAGCGGATCGGGACGGCGGTCCGACGCGGTGACGCGCCGATCGAGGCGGCGCGCAACGACGCCGACGCCGACCGCGAGCCCGCCCGTCGTGAGTACGCCGACGACGGCGAACACTGCGAGACCGACGGCCGGCGCGTCGCCCGTCAGGAGCAGCGCGAGACCGGCGACGACGACGCTGGCCCCGAGCACCGACAGCCCCAGGAGGAGCAAGCCGACCGCGACGGCGGTAGCGAGTAGGTAGAGCACGGCTCTGATCACCGCGAGCGTTCGGGGGTGCCTCACCGCGGAGTCCATACCATGAGTACCACCGGCCGTCACATAGCTGTATCCACGGTCGGGCGGTGCTCCGACCACACGGAGGGGCCCGGATCCGAGGGCGGCGAGCGATTCGGGCGGTCCCCGACAGGCGTTTCACACGCGGTCCCGTTACGAGGGGCGTGAACGTCCCCGACGCTGTCGCCGCGGTCGTCGCTCGCGAGTTCCCCGACAGCGAGGTCCACGCCGTCGAGCGGCTCGCCGGCGGCTGCAAGGACACCTACCGCGTCGAACTCTGCGACCGGGCGGTCGTCGTCGCGTTCCCCCGGGAGGCGTGGTACGCGCGGCGGTTCGCACTCGAACCGGCGCTGATGCGGCTCGTCCGGCGGGAGACGACGGTGCCCGTCCCGCGGGTGCTCGCGAGCGACGCCTCCGGACGAGTGGGCAGGTCGTACCACGTCACGACGGCCATCGACGCCGCGGATCTCGACGGTCGGTTCGCGTCGCTCTCGCGCGAGACGCAGGTCGCACTCATAGAGGCGGCCGGACGCGCGCTGGCCGAACTCCACGACGAGGTCCGGTTCGATGCCGTCGGCCCGCTCGTCGCAGCCGACACGGACAGGGGCGTGGCGGTCGATCCCCGGCCGTCGTGGCCCGCGTTCCTCGAGGAACTCGTCGATACGTGGGTCGGGGAACTCGACGGGAGCCGGTTCGCCGATCTGACGGCGACGTTCGAGGGAGTGTTGACGCCGGCGTCGTTCCCCTCCCTGGATCCGGCGCCGGTCTGTCTCCACTTCGACTACGCGCCGGGGAACCTCCTCGCCCGCGGAGGCGACCTCGTCGGCGTCGTCGACTGGGGGTTCGCCGTCGCCGGCCACGCCGAGTACGACCTCTTCGAGTTCGAGAAGAACTTCCTGCTCGGCCAGTTCGACTCGCCCGCGGTGCGGGACGAACTGCGGCCGCACGTGTACGCCGGCTACCGCGACGTGCGTGGCTTCGAGCCGGGGTGGGAGCGCCGACGCGCGTTCTACCGGGTGGCGTACAAACTCGCGAGCATGCGGTCGTTCCATCGCTGGGCCGGCGGACAAAGCGACCGCGCGCGCGCCGCGCTGGCGGCGCGGCTCCGTGCGGAGTTGGAGGCGGATCTCGAACGGCTCCGCCGGTACGAGTGAGACAACGTGCTATATGAACGCGTGCGGTGCTGTGCGAGGTGCGTACCGCACCACAGTACCACGATATGTGTCCCGACCGTCTACGGAGGTATGGCACAGGCAACCCCACAGCCAGACGAGATCGCGGCGAAGATGAAGCAGATCAAGATGATGCTGCTGGTCGGCGCGGTGTTCGCCGCCGTCGGCTACCTGCTCGTCGGGAGCGCGCTGTTCTTCGAACTCACGCAGTTCCACCCGCTGTTGAACGACTTCTTCGCGACCCAGACGGGACACAGCCTCGCGGGTGGCGGCCCCGACCGCGCCGGCGACGCCGCGCTCAACGCACAGCTCGCGACCATCCACCAGTGGCCGTCGACCCTGCTCTGGCTGAAGCTCGGCGGCGTCGCCCACATCCTGACGGGCATCTTCATCGCGCTCGCGGCCATCGTCCGCGCGCTGTCGATGATGCCCGACCGTCTCGGCTCACTCATGACCGCGACCGCGGGGACGACGCAGGGGCGGAGAAGCGAGAGCGCGACCCCGGCGGACGACTGAACCGACCGCGGAAGAACCGGAGAGGCGTTTTCCGATCCGGCGTGCGGAGCGGGGGCGGACCGGACGGCCCCGGCGTACGCCGGACTCAACCCTGAGAACCGACACCGCAGCTTCAAGTCGTCGGCGACGCGAAGACCGCTATGGACCGACAACAGCTGGTCGCGCTCGTGCTCGCCGGGCTGATGCTCTCGTCGTCCGTCGTCGCGGTCGCGTCGATCCTCTGACGCCGGCTCAGTCGTCGTGGTCGTCGCCGTCGCAGTCGGCGGCGTGCTCGCGGAGGAGCTCCAGCGGAACGTCGTCGAGGACGGCCGTGCTGGTCGCTTCGAGGACGAGCGGCGGCGCGCAGTCGGCCTCGTACGCTTCGAGCCACCGGCCGACACAGACGCACCACCGGTCGCCCGGGTGGAGACCGGGGAAGTCGAACTCGGGGCGGGGCGTGACGAGGTCGTTGCCCCGTTCGCGGCTGAACTCGAGGAACTCCTGGGTGACGACGGCACACATCTCGTGTCGCCCGCGGTCGTCGTCGAGGTGCCGGCAGTGGCCGTCGCGGAGGTAGCCCGTCTCGGGCGCGACGCTACAGGGCTCCAATGCGGTCCCGAGGACGTTCTCGTCGGTGGACATGCCCGTGGGTTGGGTCGGGAGGAGAAAAGTCCGGTGCCGGGAGGAGCGCACGACCGCCGACAGCCACGCGGGGGCAGACAGCGTCGTCTGACCGGTTTTGTGTTCGTATTTTCGGTTCTGAATAAGCAGTGCGCATCTTATATATTAGTAGAGGGCCAGTTGAAACAAGATGAGCAGAGGACGAGATCCTGCTCGGTCCACGCGCGAGTTGACGGACGGAGTGACGGTCTCGACGTTCGAACCGGGGTCGAACGTGCTCGTCCGCGACTCCTCGCTGGCCGGCAAACGTGGGCTCGCACTCGCGCTGTTGGCGGCGCTCCCGGTCGACGAGTGCCCGGTCGTGCTGTCGGCCGCCACCGACCCCGAACGGCTCCAGCGGCGGCTGGTCGACGCGGGGAACGCCGACCTGGGCGGCCGCTGGTACGTGATCGACGCGGTTCAGTCGCGGGTCGACGGTGAACGGATCGCGTGTCCCGACGGCGGCGATCGACGGACGTGGTACGTCGCGTCCCCCGGCGATCTGACCGGGGTCGGTATGTCGACGAGTCGGACGCTGTCGGCGGTCACCGAAACGGGCAACGGTCCGCGCATCCTCGTCGACAGCCTCTCGACGCTGTTGCAGTACAGTTCGTCCGAGCGCGTCTACCGATTCCTGCACGTCTGCAACGGTCGCGTGGCCGCCGTCGGCGGGGTCAGTATCCAGGTGACCCACTCCGACGCACACGCCGCGCGAACGGTCGGAACGCTCGCACATCTGTTCGACGTCCACGCCGGGGACGACGAGACGGTCACGGTGCGCACCGGCGGTTCGTCCGCGGCGTCGCTCCCGATGGGCGAGTTGCTCTCGAACCTGACCGCGATGGCGTAACGACGGCTGAGCGTGCCGGTGGGCTCGGCGGCCGCGGGCCGGCCGGCGGATGCGTTCCGGCGCTTGCCGCCACCGAACTGTTGATCCTCCAGCGCGGCGTCCAGATTCATCACGTGTTCGACCGAACAGAACTGAGAATGTGATCCGATTTGTCCGGCAAATGTCTCATCCGAAGGCATAGCTTATTACAATACCACTGTTTATTCGGGGACGCGACTGCGAACACGTACATCAGATGCATGACCACCAATATTCCACACAAGACGACGGACGGATCGAATGAACGGTGAGAAGTTGATACCGGGCGAGGTCGACCCGGGCGAGGGGAGCGTCGTTATCAACGAGGGACGCGAGACGGCCACCGTCGACGTGGCCAACACGGGCGACCGGCCGATCCAGGTCGGCTCGCACTTTCACTTCTTCGAGGCGAACCGCGCGCTGTCGTTCCCTCGCGAGGACGCGTTCGGCAAGCGCCTCGACATCCCCGCCGGCACGGCCGTGCGGTTCGAACCCGGTGACGAGGTCGAGGTCGATCTGGTGACCTTCGGGGGGAAACGGAGAGTCAGCGGGCTGAACAACCTCACGAACGGAGCCACGAGCCGGGATGCTCCCGAGAAGGCGCTCGAACGCGCCCGCGACGGCGGCTTCGAGGGGGCGTAGCGTCGATGGCACGCGACCTCTCGAAGAAGCAGTACACGGATCTGTACGGACCCACCGAAGGGAGCCGCGTCCGTCTCGGCGACACGAGCCTGATCGCCGAGGTCCAGACGGACCTGGGAACGCCGGGCGACGAGGCGGTGTTCGGCGGCGGCAAGACGCTCAGGGACGGCATGGGCATGGCACCCGGTGTCACCGCCGAGGAGGGGGCGCTCGACTGGGTGTTGACGAACGCGACCGTCATCGACCCGATGCTGGGGATCATAAAGGGCGACATCGGCATCAAAGACGGCCTGATCGCCGGCGTCGGCAAGGCCGGCAACCCCAACACGATGGACGGGGTCGACCCCGACCTCGTGGTGGGCGCTTCGACCGACGTGTACCCCGCCGAGGGGCTGATCGCCACCGCGGGCGCGCTCGACATCCACGTCCACTTCAACAGCGCGCAGTTGGCAGAGCACGCGCTCGCCTCGGGCATCACGACGATGCTCGGCGGCGGCTACGGCGGCGGCGCGACGACCGTCACGACCGGCCCCGTGAACATCGAACGCTTCCTGCAGGCCGCCGAGGACTGGCCGGTCAACGTCGGCTTCTACGGCAAGGGCAACTCCTCGGCCAAAGGGGGACTGTACGAGCAGGTCGAAGCCGGGGCGTGCGGGCTCAAACTCCACGAGGACTGGGGGTCGACGCCGGCGGTCATCGATACCTGTCTGGAAGTCGCCGACGAGGAGGACGTTCAGACGTGTATCCACACCGACACGCTGAACGAGTCGGGGTTCGTCGAGGACACGTTCGACGCCATCGACGGCCGGACGATGCACATGTTCCACATCGAAGGCGCGGGCGGCGGCCACGCCCCGGACATCCTCGAACTCGTCGGCGAACCGAACGCCCTGCCGTCGTCGACGAACCCCTCGATGCCCTTCACGACGAACACGTTCGACGAGCACCTCGACATGGTGATGGTCTGTCACCACCTCAACCCCGACGTCCCCGAGGACGTCTCCTTCGCCGAGTCGCGCATTCGCCACGAGACGCTCGCCGCCGAGGACGTCCTCCACGACATGGGTGCGGTGAGCATGATGACGACCGACTCGCAGGCGATGGGCCGGATGGCCGAGCTCGTCTGTCGAACGTGGCAAACCGCCGATAAGATGAAGAAACAGCGCGGTCCCCTGCCCGGCGACGACGGGGCCGAAAACGACAACGAGCGGATCCTGCGATACATCGCGAAGTACACCATCAACCCCGCCATCACGGCGGGGATCGACGACTACGTCGGCTCGCTGGAGACGGGGAAAATCGCCGACATCTGCCTGTGGGATCCCGCGTTCTTCGGTATCAAACCCGATCTCGTCATGAAGGGCGGCTTCCCCGCGCTGTCGAAGATGGGAGAGGCCAACGGCTCGTTGATGACCTGCGAGCCGATCATGCAGCGACCGCGCGCGGGTGCGGTCGGGAAGGCGAAGAACGCGCTCAGCTTGGCGTTCGTCTCACAGGCCGGCTTCGAGAACGAGGTCGGCGAGGAGTACGGCCTCACGAAGGAAGTGGTTCCGGTCAAGGGCACCAGGAACCTCGCGAAGGACAGCATGGTCCGCAACGACTACTGCCCCGAGGGCGTCGCGGTCGACTCCGAGACGTTCGAGGTGACGATCGACGGTGAGGTCGTCACCTGCGATCCCGCCGAGGAGATCTCGCTCGCACAGCGGTACACACTCTGATCCACCCAGACACGCTACACCAATGCAACTCACCCCAAAAGATCGAGAACGCCTGACGGTGTTCATGGCCGCAGAGCTCGCCCGTCGCCGCAAGGAGCGCGGGCTGAAACTCAACCACCCCGAGGCAGTCGCGTACATCTCCGACTGGGTGTTCGAACGGGGTCGCGAGGGTGAATCCGTGGCGGACATCCGCGCGGAGGCGACCGGACTCCTCTCGAGAGCGGACGTGATGGAGGGCGTCCCGGAGATGATCGACATGATCCAGGTCGAGCCGACGTTCCCCGACGGGACGAAGCTGGTCACGATCCACGATCCCATCCGACGGGACGAACCGCTGGAGGTGGGCGAGTGAGCCGGACCGAAGAGGAAAGCGAGACCACCGGCCGCCCCCGAACCTACCGCGACGTGCCGGTCGTCGGCATCGGCGGTCCCGTCGGCTCCGGCAAGACCTCGCTCATCCAGCGGCTCGTCCCCTACCTCCAGACCGGCGACCGGCAGCTCGGGCTCATCGCCAACGACATCCTCACCCAGGAGGACGCCACGGTGCTCAAGGAGGCGTTCGCCGGCGAGATCCCCGACGATCTCGTCCAGGGCGTCGAGACCGGCGCGTGTCCACACACCGGAATCAGGGAAGACCCCACGATGAACCTCGACAAGGTAACCGAGTACGCCCAAGCCTACCCGGATCTCGACCTCGTCCTCCTCGAGTCCGGCGGCGACAACCTCGCGGCGACGTTCAACCCCGAACTCGCGGACTACTTCATCTACGTCATCTCCGTGGCGGAGGGGGACGATATCCCCCGAAAACGCGGCCCCGGCGTCGTCGACTGTGATCTCCTCGTCATCAACAAGACGGACCTCGCGCCGCACGTCGGCGCGGACCTCGACGTGATGGAACGCGACACCGAGGAGGTCAGGGGAGGACGGCCGTACGTCCTCACCGACTGCAAGGACGAGACGGGGATCGAAGCGGTCGCCGAGTACGTCGAGCGGGAGGTGCTGTTCGCGTAGATGGCGGCCTCGACGCCGGGACCCGCGGAGGAGGCGACCCCACCGGCCGGGTTCGAGACGTACGCCAGGGAGTCGCTCCCGCAGTCGCCCGCCGGCGCGGTGGGGAAGGGCGGCGAACTCGACCTGCAGTTCGCCCGCGGGCGCGACGGGCAGTCACGGCTGGTGTACGACCGCGCAACCGTCCCATTTCACCTCACCGGCGGGCTGTACCACGACGAGTCCCTCCCCGAGATCGCCTCCGCGTACGTCCAGGACCCCACGGGCGGCATCGCCCAGGGCGACCGCTACGAGGCACGCATCGAGGTCGGCCCCGACGCCCGCGCGCACGTCTCGACCGGGAGCGCCACCAAGGTGCTCCGGATGGAGCGCAACTACGGGTCGTCGCATCTGACCGTCACCGTCGACGACGGTGGCTACCTCGAGTATCTGCCGGACCCGACCATCCTCCACCGCGACGCGCGCTTCTGGGGGACCGTCGATATCGAACTCGGCACCGACGCCGCGATCTGTCTCTGGGACGTCGTCGTGCCCGGCCGCCTCGCCCGGGACGAGGCGTTCGCGTTCGACCGCCTCCACACGAGCGTCGAAGCGCGGGGACCCGACGGCGAGCTGTTCGCCGACACGCTCGCGCTCGACGGGGGCGACCACCTCCGAGGACCGGGCCTGTTCGGCGAGTTCCGCGTCGTGGGGACGTGTTACGTCGTCGCACCCGACCACGATGACGTCGGGGGCCTGGCCGACGACCTCCACGCGTGCGTCCAACGCGACGCGAACGAGGACGCGAGCGACGACGAACCCAGAGCCGTCGGCGGCGCGTCAGTCCTCCCGCGGGAGGCCGGCGTCGCCGTCCGGGTGCTCGGCGACCGCGCGAGCGACGTAACCGACCGCTTCGCCAGCGTCTGGGACGGTGCGCGACGGGCGCTGGTCGGGGCGAGCGCGCCCGACGCGAGGAAGTTCTGATGCTCGTCGCACGCGGCCCGGTCGAACCCGAAGCCGGCGGCGACGCCGACTCGGCGGTCGACGGCGGCGTCGTCGTCGACGACACCCAGCGTCGGCGCTCGCGCTTCCGAACCCGGACGACGACCGGTGAGGAGGTCGGCGTCGTCGTCGAGGACGCCCCGGTGCTCGCTCCCGGTGACCTGCTGCGGACCGACGACGGACGGCACCTCGTCGTCGAACTGGAGCCGACCGAGGCGCTCGTCGTCGAACTGCCCGCCGGGGCGACACCGGCGAGGATGGTCGCCGGGGGACACGCGATCGGCAACAAGCACTGGGACCTCGTGGTCCGCGACGGTCGGGTGTACGTCCCGGCGGCCGGCGAAGCCGACCACCGACGAGCGTTCCTGGAGTCGTGGCTACCCGCGGCCGCCGAGGTCCGGGTCGAACCGGTCGAGCCGACGACGTTCGACGGCTCACACCACAACGACCACTCGCACGGACACGGCGATGGGTCGACACACTCGCACGCCCACGGCGACGGCCACAACCACACACACGATCACGCCGGGCTCACCGTCGACGGCGTGCGGCGCGCCGCTGGCGGAGGTGACGACGATGAGTGACGCTGAGGCCGAGACGGACGTCGAAACGACGCCGTCCGACGGGACCGACGCCGATGCGTCGCTCGCGGCGTTCCAGTTCGCGGACTCGTTCCTGCCCGTCGGGACGTACACCCTCTCGTACGGCCTCGAACAGTTCGCCGCGGCCGAGCGCGTCGACGACGCCGACAACCTCCACGCCCTCCTGGTCGACTACCTCCGTCGACAGGTGGGCCCCTGCGACGTCGTCGCGCTCGCGGCGGCGTGGGAACGCGCCGACGATGAGGACGCGCTCGACCGACTCGCCGCGGTCGACGAGCGCCAGCGGTCGGTCACCCTCCCGAAGGAGTTCCGCGAGAGCTCCGAGAAATCCGGCCGCCGCCTGCTCGAACTCGTGGTGGAGACGACCGACGACCGGGTGGTGAAAGCGTACCACGACCGGGTCGTCGCGGGCGAGGTGCCGGGGAACCACGCGGTCGCGCTGGGGCTCGTCGCCAGACGGGAAGGGATCACCCGCGACCGGGCGTGTCTGCTCGCGTGTCACTCGTTCGTCGTCGGGTTGCTGGGGGCGGCACAGCGGCTCGTCCGCCTGACGCACACCGACGCCCAGCGGCTCCTCACCGAGCTTCGTCCAGTCATCGCCGACGTGTGTGAGGCGTACGCCGGCCGCGACCCGGCGGCGATGGCCCCGTTCGCGCCGCTCGTCGACGTGATGGGGATGAAACACGAGCGCGCCCAGCGGCGGCTGTTCGTCAGCTGACCGCTCGACGGTGCCTGGGGCCGGTCCAGGTCCGGGTGTGCTCACGCGGGCCGCACGTCCATCGCCCGCGTGTCGATCACGCGTGCCGTTCGATCGCGTCTTCGAGGCGGTCGCGGAGGGCCGCGTCGTCCGCGTCGGTGATCGTGACCGAGGTCTTCCGCTCGTCCGTGTCGGCGAGTTCGCTCAGGAGCCCGCCCCGGCGGTCGATCTCGACGAAGACGGTGAGTTCATCGGCGCTGGGACGACAGACGAGTTCGACCTCGTCGACCCGCCCGGCGAACGGCCCGTCCGAGGGCCGGAACTCGAACTCCTGGACGAAGGGACCGGGACTGTAGCGACCGTAGGGGTCGGCCTCGCACTCCGCCGAGCGGAACGAGAAGCCGAGCCCCTCCATCGCGTCGAAGAGCGCACGCATCCGCGGCGTCGGCTGGACGTCGAGGTAGTCTTTGTCCTCGGGGTCGACAGCCATCGAGATGTCCAGTTCGGTCTCGACCCATACGTCCACGCGGCCGAGCGTGACGGGCGTCGCGTACGGGATCTCGACCGCCGTCGTCCGGACCTCGCTCTGTCCGGGCTCGATGCTGAGGCCGTCCGAGAGGTGGAGCCGGTCGATCGTCACCGTCTTGTAGCCGTCATCCGTGGCGTACTGCGTCTCGAGTTCGAGTTCGATGCGCTCGACCGTCTGCTCGACCGAGCCGCCGTCGATGTGGATCTCCGCGTCGACCGACTGGCCGGGTTCGACCGTCGTGGACTGGAGGGCCGTGTCGACCGTCGCGTTACCGATACCGATGCTCGCGAGGACCTTCTTCATGCGTCCGATGCCGGTGCCGCGACCGTCATATGTCTTCTGTGATCGCCCGTCAGCGAGCCAGTGACCCCGTGCGGTCCGGTCGAGTTCCGGAGCCGCGGACGGAAGATCGAGTCCGGCGACGCCGCGGTCGGCCGCCCGTTCTACGAACATGTTCGGAGCGGAACTGACGACGGTGCCCCGCGTTCTTCGGGTATGAGCACGACACTCACCGAGCAGACAGCGGCGGCACGGCAGACGACGGTGACCGTCAGGTGTACCGGCCACGTACGGACGGCCATCGGGACACCCGAACTGTCCTTTACTTTCGAGGGCGACACGCTCCGGGAGTTCCTCGACGCCTTCTTCGAGGCGTACGACGTCTCCGACCTCCTCATCGCCGAGACTGACGACGCGGCCACGGCCCGCGGCTGGGCGAAGGTCGACGAGGTGCCGGGGACGTGGCGTAAGAACCCGGAGGGCGAGAACACGCGGTGTTACGCCCGGGTGTGTGTCAACGGGCGGTTCAACGAGAACCTCGCCGGCCTCGACACCGAACTGGACGACGGCGACCGCGTGGCGCTCATCTACCCGTTCATGTTCTGTTGCTGATCGGCGAACACGCTCGAACGGGTCGGAGACCGCTGGAACGGCGTGGGTCGTCCCCGCGTCGTGGACGAGAGCACGCAGCGGGTCCCGAAGCGACGCTGCCGTGGCGAGATCGAAAACTGCGAAACGTGAGTCGACGCGCCGAGCGTCGAACGGGTCAGTACCGCGACGGCAGGAACGCGAGACCGATGAGGAAGACGATGGAGACGCCCGAGAGGATGGTGATCCCCCAGAGCCCGTTCTTCTGCTCGGTGAACGAGTCGATCTCGTTCGTCTGCGCGTTGTAGCCCTCGAAGTCCTGCGTGAGGACGACCGTCGTGTTGGTCGGGAAGTGCGCGAGGTACGTCTGCCCGTCCAGGGTGACGTTCGCGTGGTTACCGACCTCGACGGTGTTCTGTTGCGGCGCGTTCCACGAGAGCGTCACCGCGTCGCTCGCGACGTCGATCCGCGTCTGGTTACCGTCGAGCGGGAGCGAGTCGCTCTCGGAGTACTGCTGCTCGGCGGGCGTGGGGAAGTACTCGTTCGCCGGCACGAGCGTCGAGGAGTTGTTTTCGGTGACGATGACGAACTCCTGTCCGTCCCGGGTGACGGTCTCGTTGTCGGCAGCGGTGTCGTTGGCGAGGATGCCAGAGCGGTCGATGGACTCACGCAGCGTGAACGACGAGGGATCCGACTCGTTGGGGACGACGACCTGCCAGTCGTCACCCTCGTAGGTCACGGTCGAGTCGTTGTCCCACGTCTCGGTGTACAGCGCGGATTGGTTCGTCCAGGCGATGGTCGCGGAGTGGGTGACCGTGACGCCGCCCCCACCGCCGTGTCCGCCGCCGCCGCTTTCTTCTTCCTCGGTGACGACCTCAGTCGCGGTGTACTGCTGGCCGCCGAGCCTGAACGTATCGCCCTGTGAGAGGGAGTATTCGGGGTTCTCGAAACCGATCGTCGGTTCCTCTGCGGTCGCGATGAGCGAGTACGACGCCGCCCCCACGACCAGGAAGAACGCGACGTAGATTGCCGCGGCGCGTCGTTGCATAGTCGGAGCAAAGACCACGCGGTGTATAACGGTTACTGAACTCTCGCGGACGACCAGCGCAACCCACGGCCCCGGCGGCCGTCGTCACGCCGAGTCGTCACGACGCTCGAACCGGTGGCGGACGACGGGCGACTCGTCGTCCCACTCGAACGAGTCGTGGACCGCCTCGAGGCGGCGGCGGTACGCCGCCAGGTCCGCCGATCCCTCCGCGCGAGCGTCGGCGTCGGTGAGGTCACCCAGCGTCCGTTCGTCGACGCTCGTCACGACGAACTCGACGCCGTCGACCTCGAACGTGTCGCCCTCGTCGGCGTAGCGGTCGCCACGGTGCAGTTGCGTCAGTTCGTCGTCGAGCGCCATCTGTTCGACCCGATCGTTCGGCAGGAGGACGCTGGCGTCGATGTGTGCCATACCGGGAAGGAGGACCAGACGGACAAAAAGCCGGCGCGCCGGTCCACGTCAGGACCGCCGAGGTGACAACATCAGTAACAGAGCGATAGCTGATGCGAAAACGAACCACTATACCACCCGCCCGCGTACGTCGCGTATGGCAACGAATCGAACCCCCGATCCCGACGAGCGCTACAGCGAGGAGGCGTGCGTCGTCATCGACTCGCTCGAACAGATCGGCTCGCAGTGGCGACTCATCGTCCTCCACGACCTCCAGGAGGGCGAAAAGCGGTTCAACGAACTCAAGCGCTCGACGGGATCGAGCGCACGGACCCTCTCGCGCGTGCTCGACGACCTCCAGGAGATGGGCTTCGTCGACCGTCGGCTCGAAGAGGACGCCCCGGTCGCGACGTACTACTCGCTGACCGAGAAGGGGTGCTCGCTCTCGCCGGTGTTCGACGCGATCGAGCGCTGGGCCGAGACGTGGCTCGACGGCGACGACGACGCCGCCGAAGCCGTCGACTCGCTCACGTCCTGAGGGCCGGTTCCCGGATGTCCACAGTCACGTGTCCCGCCAGCCCCGGAGTTTGATCCGCTCGCCCACGTCGTTCGTCCAGTAGAGTTCGACGATCATCCCGCTGTCCGCGCGGACGGTTCCCGTGTCCCCCTCGGCGACGAGGCCGTCCCACGCGACACGACGGCGGACGCCGTCGACGGTCACGACGAGATCGGCCGCCGAGACGGCGTCGCCGCCAGTGTGGGCGATCCGGACGTGCGAACCGTTGACCCGGTCGAGCGTCCAATCGGCGTCCGGAGCGTCGGCACCGGTGGACGACGGCCCGCTGACGCCGGCGAGGACGACGCCGACCACGCCCACGACGATGAACAGCGCGAGGACGGCCCCGAGAACGTTCAGGAGGCGGTCGCCGTCGCCGTCACCGTCGGTGTCAGTCATCAGCCACCCCGTCGTGTCGCTCGGAGTGCAACGACGCCGTGATCGGTGCCCGAGCCATGTCTGGCGAGACATCGGCCTCACGGTACAAAAGGTGTCGTGCGGTCGGCGGGCGTACGAGGACCTATTCTCGAAACGCCCGACGGATGGCGTCGGCTGGTCGGGGGATATCAGACGAAAGAAGCCAAGGGCCGGATTTGAACCGGCGATGATCCGCTCTGCAGGCGGACGCGTTAGGCCGGACTCTGCCACCTTGGCGCGACCGGAACTATTCCGGAGAACCGCTTAAGCCTCACGCTTCGCTCGGGACAGAGACACCGCGGTCACTGCGTCGAGTCGGCCCGACTAGCACACCGTTCCCCAGGGTTCACGGAGGGTGTCGCTGTCGCTCGGAGCTGAACTCAGAACAGTAGTCCGTCCCGGAACTCTCCGGCGGGACCGCGAACGCGGTCCGGTGACTCTCTCGAATCAGTCTGTATCCCCGAGTGAAAGTCTGTATCCCCGAGTGAAAACCAGTGCGCGCCCGCGACAGACACGGCGGATCGGGACGCTCTCGTTCGTGCGTACTGACACGCCGGACACCCCCCGGGCGCGTCTCGGATGTCCAAAACCCCGGAACTACAAACCCTCAAAATCCCAAAATTCCAAAAGCAGTCAAAAACCCCGCGAGTCCCGAGTGCCTCGCCGGAGACGGTCAGAACGAACCGGTCTTGATCGGCCCTGCGCTCTCGGGTGGCACTCTTCCGTGTCCCGTCGCCGAGCGACGGCTCATAACTGCAGAGCGACGACCGACGACTGATGATCGCCGTGCGAGCCAGAACCGAGCCGAGCCGATCCCCAACGCGTGGTCGCTGTCGCCTGGTGACCCGTTACTCTCGTGATCGGAGTCTCGACTACGGGGGAACGACTGGTGAAAACTGATAGATGATACTGAAGCAGAGTGGATGAAGTATGAAGTATGAATGGGAGGCGGCGAATCACTGTTCCCAGGGGGTCGCCCACCCCAGTACTTGCTGATACGCTGGCGAGCTTAACTTCCGTGTTCGGGATGGGTACGGGTGTTGCCTCGCCGCTCTGGCCGCCTCAACGCCGACCGACGGAATCGAACCGTCGTCATCGTCTGACCACTGTCGGTATGACCGAACGTCGATCGTTCGGGTCGTCTGATCGTGTGTAGGAACGTGCAATCCAGTTTGCGCCTGGACTCGTTCAAACGAGTCTCAGTGCGGGCCACATTCGGTATGATATGACTGTGGCTCGGTCTGTTAGTGCTCGCGGGCTGAACGACTCGTTGCCTCGTCGCGTACACCCCGAGTCTATCGAACTCCTCTTCTAGGAGTGACCTCGGTGACACCTCTTTTTCAGGTGGGTTTCGAGCTTAGATGCGTTCAGCTCTTACCCCGTGTGGCGTGGCTGCCCGGCAACTGCCCTCTCGGACAACCGGTACACCAGTGGCCACCACTCGTAGTTCCTCTCGTACTATACGAGCGTTCCCGTCAGGTGTCTTCACACCCCCAATAGATAGCAGCCGACCTGTCTCACGACGGTCTAAACCCAGCTCACGACCTCCTTTAATAGGCGAACAACCTCACCCTTGCCCGCTTCTGCACGGGCAGGATGGAGGGAACCGACATCGAGGTAGCAAGCCACCGGGTCGATATGTGCTCTTGCCGGTGACGACTCTGTTATCCCTAAGGTAGCTTTTCTGTCATCTACGGGTCCCATGAATGAACCTCGTAGGTTCGCTAGACCACGCTTTCGCGTCAGCGATCCTCGTTAGGAAGATCACTGTCAGACGTCCTTTTGCTCTTGCACTCTTCTGCGGGTTTCCGACCCGCGTGAGGACATCTTCGGGCGCGCTCGATATCTTTTCGAGCGCGTACCGCCCCAGTCAAACTGCCCGGCTACCGGTGTCCTCCTCCCGGAGTGAGAGTCGCAGTCACTGACGGGTAGTATTTCAGTGTTGTCTCGGTGGCCCGCTAGCGCGGGTACCTGTGTAATGACTCCTACCTATCCTGCACATCAGCGACCACGTCTCAGCGACAGCCTGCAGTAAAGCTCTATAGGGTCTTCGCTTCCCCTTGGGGGTCTCCAGACTCCGCACTGGAACGTACAGTTCACCGGGCCCAGCGTTGGGACAGCGACGCTCTCGTTGATCCATTCATGCAAGCCGCTACTGAAGCGGCAAGGTACTACGCTACCTTAAGAGGGTCATAGTTACCCCCGCCGTTGACGGGTCCTTCGTCCAGTTGTACCTGGTGTTCAGATACCCGCACTGGGCAGGATTCAGTGACCGTACGAGTCCTTGCGGATTTGCGGTCACCTGTGTTGTTACTAGACAGTCGGAGCGTCCGAGTCACTGCGACCTGCCTCTCCCGAGGCAGGCATCCCTTATTGCGAACGTACGGGACTAAATTGCCGAATTCCCTAACGCCGGTTGCTCCCGACAGGCCTTCCCTTTCTCCGGGAGAGCACCTGTGTCGGATCTCGGTACGGACACACACCTCGTCTTTTCACGGGCTCTGGGTAACACCGACTTGCGCTGTCCCAGGATTCGCTCGCTTCGTGCCATTACGGCTTCCACGAGTTTCTCTGGTTCGACCGGGCGAAGGCCCGGTTCGGTGGTTCCCAAAGCGTCGACTTTGAGTGGTGGTGGTACTGGAATATTAACCAGTTTCCCATTTGACTGATTCGAGTTGCGGTCAGTCTTAGGACCGACTAACCCTCGGCTGATTGGCAGTGCCGAGGAACCCTTGCTCTTGAGGCCGTCGGGGTTGTCACCCGACTTTCGCTGCTACTGTGACCAGGATTTTCGTTTCTGTACGGTCCACACGAGTTCTCACCCGTGCTTCCGCCCGTGCAGAACGCCAGTCTACGAGATTCCTTTCGGACTGGTAGGTCTCGGAAGTGGATTTGAGCCCCGATCATTTTCGACGCCCCGAACCTCGGCCGGTAAGCTGTTACGCTTTTCTTAGAGGGTAGCTGCTTCTAAGCTCACCTCCCGGCTGTTTAGGGCTCGAGACAATCTTCGGTCGCACTTAATCCACATTTGGGGTCCTTAACCTACCTCTGGGTTGTCTCCCTCACGGTACCCAAGCTTACCCCGGAGTACCGGACTCCCAGCTTCTGCGACGTACGCAGGTTCGGAGTTCGACAGGGAGGCCGACTCCTCTCGGAGGCGGGTCTCCCAATCGGTCGCTCTACCCCGCGTACTATCTCTGCTGAGGTCATGCTTCGACATGTTTCGACTGGAACCAGCTGTTGCCGAGTTCGATGGGCCTTTCACCCCTACGCGCGGGTCACGGGAGGGTATTGTAGGACACCAACCCTAACGGGCTTCCACGTGGCTTTCGCCACGCTTCACCCTGCCCCCGCGTAGATCACTCGGTTTCGGGTCGCAACTGTCTGACTCCCCGCGCTTGAACACGGTGAGCCTGGTCTCGAAGAGACTGCGCTCGTATCGGTTTCCCTGTGCCTTCCACGGTTCTCGTGTTAGACTCGCCAGACAATTGCACTCCCTGGTTCGTTTTTCAAAACGTACGACGCGACACCGGCTCCTCTCACGTTCTACTGCACGCTCGCGCGTGGGTCGTTTGGTGAGAGGCCTTGTATGCCCCGTCGTTCTATCACTGACTGAGTTCAGGCCCTATTGCACCGCCCTTCTCGGGGTGCTTTTCAGCGTTCGCTCACGCTACTTGTTCGCTATCGGTCTCGAGGAGTGTTTAGTCTTCTCAGGTCATGCCTGAGGTGTTCACGAGGGATATCCAACCCCCGCTACTCTGGAGCTGACGCACGCTGTAGTAGATCCCGATACGGGACTGTCACCCTGTATCGTACTCCGTTCCAGGAGATTTCTCGGGATGGTTCCAGCGATGAAAGTCAGTCCGAACACCACATGTCCCGTGAGGGATTCGGTTTGGACTGTGTCGCGTTTACTCGCCGTTACTAACGACATCGCGGTTGCGTTCTTTTCCTGCCCCTACTAAGATGTTTCAATTCGGGGCGTTCCCTATTGCGCGAGGCAATTGTGGAAGGGATTCCCATTCGGAGATCTTCGGTTCTTCGCCTCCATGCGGCTTCCCGAAGCTTATCGCAGCTTGGCACGTCCGTCGTCGGCTCTCGAGCCGAGCCATTCACCAGCCAGTACAGTAGCCAGTTGGATCTGACTTCACGATCGAACGTCAAGTCTGATCAGTATAATGTGGGCGCACTTGTGACTCGATGAACGAGTCCAGTGGACGCCTGGATTGCACGTACACACGATCTCATCACGCTCTCCGTGACGGCGGAGCGCGTTCGACCCTTCCCAGCCGCGCTTTCGCGGGTTGGTGCATCGGTTCGGTTCGGGACTTACCGTATCGCCGTCTTCCTTATAAGGAACACGGTTCGTTGGTGCGTCCCGGGAGTGGACCCGCTGGGAGTTGAACCCAGGGCTTCCTCCTTGCAAAGGAGGCGCTCTACCACTGAGCTACGGGCCCGGTTAGCCCTGGTAGTTCTAGAGTGCCCGGTCGGTGGTCGGGTGGTGTGTCGGTG